>JANPGI010000563.1:0-29203 GCA_031423875.1 Verrucomicrobiota bacterium
GCGAAAAGAAACTCACGTTCAAGATGAAACGCCGCAAAGGCTATCACAAGAGCATCGGTCACCGTCAGGAATTGACCATCGTGAAGGTCAAAGAAATCAACGCCTGATTTCAATCTAGCAATCATCCACTCTCAAATTTTAACCAGTTATGGCACATAAAAAAGGTCAAGGTAGCGTCAAGAACGGCCGCGATAGCGTCAGCAAACGGCTCGGCGTAAAAGCGTATGGCAGCGAACTCGTCACCGCAGGCAGCATCATCATCCGCCAGCGTGGCGCGAAGTGGGTCGCAGGCATCAACGTCGGCACGGGCCGCGATTGGACTTTGTTCGCGCTTAAGGAAGGTCGTGTAAGGTTCGATCAAGAAGGTCGCCGCGTGAATATCGTGGCCGAAGCCATTAAGAACTAAGTTCACCCCAACATTTCAGGCGAGGCAATACGCCTCGCCTTTTTTATTTCCCACGACCCTTCTTTTTCTTAATTGTAATCTTAATCTCCCGGTGAGATCGGATTAAGAGTATAGAAAAAGATTAAGATCAACAAACCACGCCATGTTCATTGACGAAATCAAAGTTTACGCCCATGCCGGTCACGGTGGTAAAGGCTCCGTAGCGTTCCATCGCGAAGCCTACGTCCCCAAAGGTGGCCCCAGCGGTGGCAATGGCGGTCGCGGCGGCAATGTCATCCTTCAGGCCGATCACGACCTCAACAATCTCATCAACCAGTTTTACGTCTCTCGCCTCATCGCAGAAAGAGGGCAGGGCGGCATGGGCAAAGGCATGGACGGTCTCGCAGGCAAAGACCTCATCGTGAAAGTCCCCTGCGGCACGCTCGTGTGGCGATTGCCTATACAGCCCATACGCGAGGAAGTGGTGGACGAAGATGCTGACGACGGTGAGGACGAGGCGGTTGAAGAAAATCCGCTGATGAAATCCAGCACCGGCCAACGCCCTGTCATCCGCACCTCTGGTGGCGCGCGGGCGATGGAGATTGATTTGAGCCTGGAGAAAGACGCAGAGCAGCCGACGACCGATAAAGATAAAGGCGAACTCATTGCCGACCTCACAGAACACGGCCAGCAATACGTCCTCTGCAAAGGCGGGCGCGGCGGTTTGGGCAATCGCAACTTCGCCACCGCTCGTAATCAGACGCCGCGCTTTGCACAACCCGGTGAAGACGGCGATGAGGGTAATTACCTTTTCGAGCTTCGCATCATGGCGGAAGTCGGACTCGTCGGTTATCCGAACGCAGGGAAATCCACTCTGCTTACAGCCATCTCACGCGCGCGACCCAAGATCGCTTCCTATCCATTCACCACGCTCCATCCGCAGATCGGCATCTTGGAATACCCCGACTACAAACGCCTCACCGTTTGTGACGTGCCGGGCTTGATCGAAGGAGCGCACGAGAACGTCGGCCTCGGTCACGCGTTCCTCCGCCATATCCGTCGTTGCAGAATTCTCATCATCCTGCTCGACATGGCTGGCACGGACAACCGCGCACCGTGGGATGATTACGCGCAGTTGTTGAAGGAGCTGGAGCTTTACGATCCCGAAATGCTTGAGAAGCCGCGCTACGTGGTAGCGAACAAGATGGACGAACCCGTCTCCGAGGAAAACCTCAAGACTTTCAAGAAAAAGGTGAAGAAAATCTCCGTGCTGCCCATCTCCGCCGCGTTCGATCAAGGCATGACCGAGTTCAAGCAACTCATCCGCGACGCCGTGGAAAAAGCGGCAGATGTTAAGCCGAAACCAAAGCCCAAGCCGACCCGCAAAGACAAGAAGCGCGCGAAGAAGGCGTGAAAACGCGGGTTTGAACTCGATCAGGATTTCGGCGGCGGGTTTGCGGCCAGATAAGTTTCCAAATGGACTATCAGTGGCGGAAGGTCGCGCTCGACTGTGTCCCAAACCACATTCAAATCCACGTCGTCATAGTCGTGGATGAGAATGTTTCGCATTGCAGTGAGCAGCCTCCACGGAATTTCTGGAAAAAGGTTGCGGCCTTCGGGAGACAGTCGGCTGGCGGCTTCACCAATGATCTCGAACTTGCGGTTCACCGCCTCGTATTTTTCCTCGTTCGTCTTGAAAGCCTCCAAAGAAACTCCGCCGGTGAAACGCTGGATGGCCTTGGCCGCTTCCAGAATGTCCTCCAGATAGGCGTTATCCTTCCGCATAAATTTGGGTCGCGGTGGTGAGGATGGAATGTTTGCGATAGCGGTTGCGGCTGCTCTCGATGGCGCGCCGGCTCACCAAGTCCACCGACCGGCCAAACAGTTCCGCCAGCTTTTCTTGCATATCCGCCCAATCAAGCAAGGTCGGATGCGCGTCCGCCCTCAATGTCGCCAACAAGTCCACATCGCTTTCATCTCGAAAGTCATCACCCAAAGCCGAGCCGAACAATTCCAGCCGGGCGATGCCGCGCTCACGGCAGAACCGGCCTAACCGTTCAGGATTGAAATTCAGCTTCACGGTTGTGTTCTAGCATTTTGAGCCATCCCTGTCAAAGCACGCGATTCATTGAATTGGTTCGAGGCGCACTTCGGCAGGATTTACCGTCGCTTCAAATTCTAAATCATCGCGAGGTGGAATGAGATTTCCCGATTCATCGAGGTGAAACTCCAGCCCAAGCCAACTCGGAAAGGCAAGAAGCGCGCGAAGAAGAAGGTGTGAACCGCGCTGGGAGACTCATTGCGCAACTCATGGGCAAGCCCAACCCATTGAACTGTCGCATCGGTGTAAATAGTGATGAGCGACCCATTTTCATACCCAGTACTCCTGCGCCAATTCCGACCAAGGTAGGGCGCAGATTTGTTTGAATACGGCGGGTTGGACTGGCAGTGCCCAATCATCCTGAAACCAAACAATTTTCAGTGCGGAACCGAAACCCTCGGATTTGTCCAACGGCTCGGAATCAAGGACGGCCGCGCAGGTAATGGGCGGCAGCACGGGGTATTTTCCAACCTTACCATGGGAGCTGCTTCGGTGTCTCATGGTGATCTCGGGAATTATCAGATGAATGAAACAATCCATGGATAGCTTTTCCGCAGCGGTTTTCTTGGCATCGCTAATCCGGCGCTCGTTCATCGCTTGGTCCGGAACGCCGACGATCAGTCCAGCGTAGGTTCGCCATTGAACAATCGAATCCAACGATACTGTAACGCCACAATTCAGATGGAAACGGCCTAAATTGGCGGGTTGATTTGAACTCATGGGGCACCTCAGTTCATGAGCTTTGCCATCCGCTCCTTACGGAACACTAAAAAGTCTCGGATGTGATCGCTAGTTCCAACCGGGTCTCCCCACTTAAACTCACCCACGTCCCATTCTGGAGAGAGCGTTTCAGGAATCCGTAGGAATGGCGGCAGTGTCTGGCAGAACGATCCGTAAAGCTCGTGAGCGCGGCGAACTAGGAGTGCCCGTATGGCTACAACAAAGTCGGTTGGTTTAATCAAGCTGGATGAAATGTACACAGTGTTCGAGGGGCAGGTGTAAAGTCCGTGTAGCGGTCGAACAATGCCTGTGTCGCCCGTTACTTCAAACTCCTGTTCAAAACGAGTGCCATGATCCTTGTGGTCGGCCAGATGGGCCAAAGCATAGCCTTTGGGACCAAACTTCGCTAACTGCGCTCCACGAAAAACAAACGACCAAAGCTGCTTCGGGTAATCGTTGTCATCCAGTCTAAGCGCGTTAAGGTTCTGATTCTCATCTGGCTGCATTTTCTTACGGTAGATGGCGATCTCACGACTGCCCGCATACCGGCGCACACCTGGGAAGGCGCATGGTGATCTTTCCCACAGGTAAGCCGCCGGATTGATCTGTCTCGCTTGTAGCACTTCGATCCATCTTGTCCGGTGAAGTTCGTTATCTTCGACCACTGCTCGAACAACGTCGGGATTCATGAACCGGATAAAGGGTACGGCAAGGTGGGCCATTGCGAGTATGTCTTTGGGACTTGGTTGATCCCAAGTCGGCCATGCGCGTCGTTCCTTCAATCGGGGCGCATGAGCAGTCGTTCGCACCGTGGCTGGATTGGAGGTTGACGGCAGGATCGGCGTCCCATCAACCCAGTTCTCGCAAAACTCCTTGTACAGCGAAACAGCCGACATTAAAGTCGCTGTGCCGTTACGAACGTCCCCAACAATTGGAACCCGGTGACGAGCAGGCCGATTCTGCCGCTGATTATCTGAGGAATATCTAAGCCGACCGAGGAGTCCACGAAGCTGATCCTGATTGAAGTGAGTATCGAGGTCACCTTCGTAAAGTTCAACGTTCCTGCAATTCGATAGCCTTGAATTAACGGTTCGGACACCGAGCAGCGCGCCGTTGGCATTGCGGCGAATGCTTGACAGCCAGTAGCGAAAAGCGTCTTCCTTCATGCACCATCGTCAGTTAAAATTTTGTTACCAGCGGTCTATCGGAACGGGGTTAATGACACAGGCTTGTAGGTTTGAGTTAGCCTCGTCTCTCACCACAAATTCAACTTACCGTCCCGGAGGTCCGCCCGGTCCGCCCATCCCTTTCATCTGTTCCATCATCAGGGCCATGAAGCTGTCGTACTTCTTGTAATCTTTGGGCGCGTCGAATTGCGCATCATCCGGCTTCGCCAGCTTCACTTCCTTGAAGGTCATCGTTGAAGCCTGTCCTTCTTCTGTGGAGATGATTTTCACGGGAAACTTCTTCAAGCCGGTCGCCTGCCAGATGGTGAACTCGGTCTTCTTGTCCTTGTCATCAGTCACGGTGACTTTGTTTTTCACGGTCGCTTGACCTTCCACAGATTCTTTGGCGAGTTCCTTGGTCTCCACTTTATATTTGCTCATGTCCTCGGCGGATTCGCTTTCAGGCAACGGCATCTCCGCATACGCCTTGAGTCCGGGATAGATCATGTACGCGGTTTTCTTGTCCGGGCGCGAGATGATGACCATCTCAGCCATGCCCATGGCTTTGACTTGAGCCAGCATTTCCTCGGGCATACCACCTTTGGTCATGTCCATTTCCAAGCGCGATTTGCCGTCGTTGTAGGCGATCTTGCCGGGCACTTTCATCGGCGCGCCTGTTGGCCCGGTGGATTCCATCTCCATTTTGGCGGAGAATGTTTTGTTGTCGCCAAGGATTTTCTTCAAACCGCCGGCGAAGATGTCTGCCTTCGGTCCGCCCATACCGCCACCGCCGCGTTGACGAGGTTGGGCTACGGCTGAGATCAAGGTGAGGCCAAGCACTGCGGTGATGAGCAATTGAAGTTTTGTTTTCATAGTGATGTGGGGTTGATGTGCGTCACGGATAGCAGATTCCCAACCCGCGTGACAATCAGAAACCCGTGGCTGGGCATGACGGGATGATTACCAACGGGTGAGGCGCGTCGCAACTACCACACGCATGGAATCTTTTCACAGCCCTTTCAACCGCCCGCACTCCGTCAGATGCTGTCAATCACACACACAGCGTGGCTTCGGTGGTGTGATGGATGACGAACGTCAGGTGGTTGGGATGAAGCCGTAAAACTGCAGGCATGCCTACCACGCAAAACCCAGGCGATCTTGATCAGAATTCGCCCACATGTTCTCTGGAGAAACTTCGCGGCCATATCTCACGAAGCGCGCGCTGCCATCAGTAAAAGCGTAGTTTGAGCCACCGGATTTGGTGTAAGTCCCGGCCTGGCGCGCAGCGTGACAGCCGCGTTCGACTTGATCCGCATCGTTTCCCTTCCCCTCCATGAGATCCATGAAGAAGTGTTTCGACATGCGATCCTCCGGCGGCGGCACGGGGATATTTTTCTTTTCGCCAAACGCAATCGTGTCTGACGGTTTGCGGACAGCATTCTCTTTCATGCTCATTCCCATGTAGGTGTTCACGTCGGGATTAGTTGTCTCACGCCAGAAAAAATCATTCCAGCCATTGATGAGATAGCTGCGAGGGGCGGAGTCTGATTGTGTTTCCAACGGAGACGCCGCAACCGTGGGCGGCGTGCCGCGCGTCGCATCCGTGGAGCAGATCATGATGTTCAGATCCCGGTAACCCTCGCGCAACGCCGTCGGCCAGCGCCAACGATTCGTGCGCGGCGGCATCAGTCCGTTGTTCTCGTCGGCATACATCTTCAGCGAAATGGAAAGCTGCTTCAGATTGTTTACGCACTTGATGCGGTGGGCGGATTCCTTGGCGCGCCCCAACGCCGGCAACAACATGCTCGCTAGAATCGCGATGATCGCGATGACCACCAGTAATTCGATCAGGGTGAAACCGTGGGGGTTCCTTGAGATGTTTCGTCGGATGTCGGTTTGTGTCGTCGTCATATCACGCATTGCTTTGAGTCTTGTGCCATCGAATAATTTACGGAAAATATTCGTCATCTCAAGTGATGTCGAAAACGAAAATCATTTCAGTCACGATCCTGATCCTCGGCCTAGTCAGCCTGAGTCTCTACATGAATAGAGACTCGTTCGCACCGGAGACTATTCAGATCAATCATCGTATGAGTCCATGGATGCGCCCTGCAAATCCTTCCGCGCGTCGCGCCAACGATCTCGGAGTCCCGGTCACGTTCACATTGAATGGATTTCATCCACTCACCACAGTCAAGGTCGTCCTCGTGGCTGACATGGAGACGAATAAATTTCCACATGCGATCTGGAAACTCATCTCAGACTCCAACTCTGTGCCGACGTCTACTTTCAATTATGGTGCTGGGATCCGCGGCATGAGGCCGGACGTGAAGGGTGCGCGCCCCGACCGTCTCCAACCCGGCGTGGCGTATCGGCTCATCGTTGAGACCGCGAAAGACAAGCGCGCGCAACACGACTTCACTATCAACACAAACCGGTGATATCCGCGGGATAATGCAGTTCTGATTCAACCCCGAAGACTTTCGGGGTTAAAACCTGTCGCAAGTATCAGGTTAAACCTCACTTCGCCAGATGACACGCAGCGCGATGGTTCGTTGAAATTTCTCGCAGTTCCGGTAACTCCGCCTCGCACTTCGGTTTCTCCGCGATCGGACAACGCGGATGAAATCGGCAACCGCTTGGCGGATGAATCGGCGACGGCACATCGCTCGGCAACACAATGCGTTTCCGTTTCGATGTGGCATCAACCTCTGGCACGGCGGAGATCAGCGCCTGTGTATAAGGATGTTTCGGCGCGCGGATGATTTCCTTCGCCTCGGCCAGTTCCACGACCTTGCCCAGATACATCACCATGACGCGGCGGCTGATGTGTTCCACCACCGCGAGATCGTGCGCGATAAAGAGGTAGGCGATGCCGTGTTGCTGCTGCAAATCCTGGAGCAAGTTGATGATCTGAGCCTGCACGGAAACATCCAGCGCGCTGACCGGCTCATCGCACACGATCAACTTCGGCTCGACCGCCAGCGCGCGCGCGATGCCGATGCGTTGCCGCTGTCCACCGCTGAACTCGTGCGGATACCGCTGCGAGTAAGTCGCGTCCAATCCCACCGCCTTCAACAGATCCGCGCAGCGCGCCCGCCGCGCTGTTGCGCCATCTGCTAATCCGTGAATGTCCAACGCCTCGCCGATGATGGCCTCCACCGTCATGCGAGGATTCAGCGAGCCGAACGGGTCTTGAAAAATCATCTGGAACTTCCGCCGCCGGGCACGAAGCTCGCCACTGCTCATCGTCGCGATGTCCTCGCCTTCGAACAAAACGCGCCCCGCCGTCGGTTCGACCAGTCTTACGATAGAGCGTCCCAACGTCGTCTTGCCGCAACCGCTTTCGCCGACCAGTCCGAGCGTTTCGCCTGCTGTGATGCTGAAGCTGACATCATCCACCGCTTGAACGAACTGTCGGGCGCGACTGAACATCCCGGGTTTGACCGGAAAATGGACTTTCAGATTTTGGACTTCGAGCAGTGGCATGAGTTTTTTACAAGGGCCAGCAGCCTAACAATCACCATGCTTTTGGCGACGGAAAAACACCCGACGGTTCATGGTGTGTGTTCGACCTGCCAAGCCCATAACTTTTCAAAACGGATAATTGACACCCCGGAGCGTGCTGTCTAGGCTGACGTCGTTAATCAATCAAACAAATTTTGCCATGTTAATCCGAATCAGTCTCTTCATCGCAATCATTGCTGGCTTGGCCGCTGGCGCGATCAATTTCATCCAGGTCAAACAGAAGATTGACGGCGTCGTCACTGAGCGTAACACGGAACATACAGGCCGCCTCAGTGCCGAAGGTGAGCGTGACAAAACCAAGGCCGAACTCGTCAAGACAGAGAAAGAACTCACCAACACCAAGGAAACCCTCGCCTCCACCCAACAGGAACGCGACAAGGCCGTGGCGGAAGCTGACATACAGATCAAAAAATCAACCGAACTCACCGAGAAACTCGCTGGCGCAGTGAGCGAACGAGACGACGCCCGCGCAAAACTTGCCGCCTATGAAGGCACCGGTTTCACACCGCCGCAGATCGCTGGTTTAGGTAAGCAGATCCGTCAGGCTCAGGAAGCCCTCGAAGCGTCGCTCGAAGAGAAAAAGATAATCAGCATGTCGCTGGAAAAAGCCGTGGCTGAACTCGAATGGATCAAGGGCAAGACCACCGTTGTTAAACTTCGCGCTGATCTCAAAGGCAAGATTTTGGTCGCTGATCCCAAGTGGGAATTTGTAGTCCTCAATGTCGGCCAGGACGAAGGCGCAAAAATCCACGGTGAAATGCTCGTCAGCCGCAACGGCAAACTCGTCGCCAAAGTCATCATCAGCGAAGTCCAGAAAGGCCGCTGCATCGCCAATGTCCTGCCCGGCTGGAAACTCGGTGACGTGATCGAAGGTGACAGCGTCATCCCCGCTTATCCCGAATCGTGAAATCGTACCGGATCAGCAAAGCAAGCGTCTGCCTGCTTCTGTTCTTTGTTCTTGGAAGTCTCTTTCTGACAGGTTGTGCCACCACCGAGTCGGACAATCTTTCCGTCCGTCCGTGGAATTCTCCGAGCGGATGGGAATCCGGCCTCCCCGCCGGGATGATGGAAGGGCGTTGATTTTTCCGAGTCTTGTTCGAATCCTCGGTTGCTTTACTGGATCATCACAAATGGATGTCAGTCCCCTCGCACTTTGATGATGATTAAAACTTCGTAGTTTCCCCCGGATTCAGAGAAGCCTTCCGCTACTTCTTACCCTCGAACTTTATTGAGGCTGAATTGATGCAATAGCGCAGTCCGGTCGGATTTGGGCCGTCGTTGAACACATGACCCAAATGCCCGCCGCACTTGGCGCAAAGAACCTCGGTGCGTTTCATCAGATGACTGCTGTCATCGGCTTCCGCAACAACCTTCGAGTTTGCAGGCGCATAAAAACTTGGCCAGCCGCAGCCGGAATCAAACTTAGTATCCGACGCGAACAGCAATTCGCCGCAGCCCGCGCAGCGATAATCGCCTTTGTCTTTCGTGTTCCAATACTCGCCGGTGAATGCGCGCTCCGTGCCTTTCTGTCGCAACACGGCGTACTGCTCGGGGGTCAATTCCTTTTTCCACTCTTCTTCGGTCTTGGTGATTTGAGGGATCATTTTTGTCTGTGTTTGTTTGGTGGTGGCACTCGCGGATTGATCGGCGGGGGGCGTGGCAGAGTTGCAGCCGGACAACCACGCTGTCGCGCCCAACAGTATTACGGCAAAAAGGTATTTCATATTACGTTATCTGTTCGTCGCTCTGATGAATTGACCCTTACAGACAAACATCTGTTCGGAAATATTTTTGCGGTAAAACATCGCGCGCCTCGTTCAACCGTAGTTCGGTATCATCCGCTCTCGGATGAGGATATTTGAGCCGACTTATGTGGGCTGCTACCAAAGTGACGGGATTACGCCCCAATCACGGCGCGTTCCTTATGCCAGCCTGTGCTTTGCTCGTAGGCGTGCGCGATCTTCAACATCACTTCCTCGCCGAACGGTTTGCCGAGCAGTTGCAGACCGATGGGCAGCTTGGGCGATTTCGTGAATCCGCATGGCAGACTCACACCGCAGATGCCTGCGAGATTGCAGGAGATGGTGAACACGTCCGAGAGATACATCTGCAACGGATCATCCGATTTCTCGCCGATCTTGAACGCTGCCGTTGGTGTTGTGGGCGTGATGATGGCGTCCACCTTCTCGAAGGCCTTCAGAAAATCTTGTCGGATGAGCGTGCGAACTTTTTGGGCGCGCAAGTAATACGCGTCGTAGTAGCCGCTGCTCAGAACGTACGTGCCAAGAATGATGCGGCGTTTCACTTCCGGGCCGAAACCCGCGCCGCGCGTCTTGGAATAAAGTTCAATCGGGTCCGCGCCTTCCACGCGAGCGCAGTAACGGATGCCATCGAAGCGCGCGAGGTTTGCCGACGCTTCAGCAGGCGCGATGATGTAGTAAGTCGCCGCTGCGTAATCCGTATGCGGCAGAGAAATTTCCTCCACCGTCGCGCCGAGAGATTGCAACTGCTTCACCGCTGCATCCACCGCCGCTTTCACTTCGGGATCAAGTCCGCCGATCATGTATTCTTTGGGCAAACCAATCCGCAGACCCTTGATGTTTCCATCGAGCGCCTTCGTGTAATCCGGCACGGGTTGATTCACGCTGGTCGAATCACGTTTGTCATAACCGCTGATGACGTTGAGCAACATCGCATTGTCGCGGACGTCTTTGCTGAACGGCCCGACCTGATCGAGCGATGACGCAAACGCCACCAATCCGTAACGCGAGACGCGACCGTAAGTCGGCTTCATGCCCACGCAGCCGCACAGCGCGGCGGGTTGGCGGATCGAACCGCCCGTGTCCGTGCCGAGCGTGGCGATGACTTCATCCGCCGCAACTGCTGCCGCTGAACCGCCGGAAGAACCGCCTGGAATCCGTGTTGTGTCCCACGGATTGCGCGTGATGCCGAAGGCGGAATTCTCTGTCGAGCTGCCCATCGCGAACTCGTCCATGTTCAACCGACCAAAGATGATTGCGCCCGCTGCTTTGAGTTTTTCAATGACCGTGGCGTCGTAAGGCGAAATGAAGTTGCCGAGAATTTTCGAGCCGCAGTTGAGCGGATGATCTTTGACCGCAAGAACGTCCTTGATGCCGATGGGCACGCCAAGCAACGGGCGGTTTGCGACGTTGCCTTGCGCGACCAGTTTGTCCACGGCATCGGCTTGAGCCAGTGCATCGGCGTCGTTGTGGCTGATGAAGGCGTGAATCTGGCCGTCCACTTTGGCGACGCGATCCAAGCAGGCTTGCGTGGCTTCGCGCGCGGAGACTTCGCGCCGGGCGATCTTGGCCGTGAGTTCGGAAATGGTGAGTTGGTTGAGCATCGTGAAGCGTGGTGCGTGAAAGTGGTGCGAAGATTATTCAACGATCTTCGGGACGATGAACAGGCCGTTGGATTGTTTGGGCGCGTTACGCATCGCTTCCTCGTGCGAAAGAGAAGGCCGGACTTCATCAGCACGGGTGACATTGACGGTCGGCACGGCGTGGGCCGTCGGTTCGACGCTGGAAACATCCACGGATTTCAGTTGCTCGACGAAGCCGATGATGTTGTTGAGTTGTGCGCCGAGCTTCTGCTCCTCATCGGGCGAGAGCGAAAGTCGCGCGAGATGCGCGACGTATTTGACGTTGAAATCAGTTCCAGCCATGCGCGGAAATTAGGGGTTCGCGCGCAAAGTTCCAAGTTTCAAGTGCGGTAAAGTGTTTTGGACCGTCAGTTGAAATCGGTGCTAACACCAAAATAATTCTGAGCGCTTCGCGATGGCGTGTGACTTCCGGATCTAACGTAGCGTCTCTGAATGGCGTTTTGCATCGGGCGCCCCAATGGGCTACCGCAACAGATCCTTCACCGTCTCCGCATCTCTCGTTGGCGGCTGGCAGGTATTGCCTGTGCATAGATAAACGACTGCACCGTCTTTCGCGGGCAACGTGCGGGCAAACTCCTCCACCGCTCCGGTGTTGCTCAACACAATCTTATTCGGCTGATAGACCGAGTGAGCCGCGCGTAACAACCGTTGAACGTCCAGGGAGGCGACGTCTCCGGCGATGACGACGCGGCGCGGTTCTGCGAGTGAAAAATCCAGCGCGAGCAGCATGTAGGGCACGGCTTGGGGAAACTTTTCCATGCGTGTGGCGAACAATTGAAGCGTGGCGTCTGCTGACTTGCGGAAATCCGCGCGCCCCGTGATCGCGGCAAGTTTTAGCAAAGCGAGCGTGGCCACGGAATTGCCGGAAGGCTCGGCCCCGTCGTAATCGTCTTTCACGCGAAGGATCAAATCCGTCGAGCCTGCCGCGCTCTGCCAGAAGCCGCCGTTCTCTGCGTCGTAGAACTTCGCAACCATCGCCTCGGCGAGCGCGATGGCGAAGTCGAGATGTTTCACGTCCAGCGTGGCTTCGTAGAGATGGATCACACCGTCGAGTTGGAAGGCGTAGGCCTCTAAAAGTTGAACGGCATCACGCTGACCGTCACGCCATCTGTGGAACAGCGTTTTGGTTTTGGCGTCCCAAAGTTTCGTCTGAATGAACGCAAGATTCTTCTCCGCCGCTGCACGATACTTCTCCTCGCCCAAAACCGACGATGCGCGGGCAAACGCGCCGAGCATCAGCCCGTTCCACGAAGCGAGAATCTTGTCGTCCAGATGCGGGCGGATGCGGGCAGCGAGCACGGCGCGCATTTTCGTTTGAGCCGATGCGAACAGAGATTGGTCGGCCTCCGGAATGATCGCATCAACGACGCTCAACACATTCAGTCCCTGCAGCGGCTGCGGGTGACTGTGATCCACGAAGTTGCCTTCCTTGGTGATGCCGTAGTAGCGGGCGGCCACGTTGAATTCCTCCGGCGCGAGCAGTTTTGACAATTCATCATGCGTCCAGCAATAGAACTTTCCCTCCTGCCCCTCGTTGTCGGCGTCTTCAGCGGAATAAAATCCGCCGTCCGTGTGTGTCATATCGCGCAATACATAATCAAGAATGTCGCGCACCGTCTCCGCGTGACGCGCATCGCTACTGACCAGATATGCGTCGAGATAAAGCTGCGCGAGCTGCGCATTGTCGTAGAGCATCTTCTCGAAATGCGGCACAAGCCAGTGCGCGTCCACCGAGTAACGGGCAAAGCCGCCGCCGAGTTGGTCGTGAATCCCGCCCGCCGCCATGTGATCGCAGGTGTGCAACACCATCGCCGTCGCCTCGTCATCACCAAACCGCTTCGCGCAATGTAACAACAGCGAAGGCATGCTGGGTTGGGGGAACTTCGGTGCGCCGCCGAACCCGCCGTTCTGCGCGTCGAAGGATTCCTTGAACAGATCGCCCGCGCGCCGGATTACTTCTGCCGAGAGTGATTTGTCTCCTGCGGATTTCTGGCTGGTGGCCAGTTCGAGGCGGGCGGTGATTTCGTCAGCAGACGCGGCGACTTCTATGCCGCGCTCGCGCCAGACATCCGTGACCTGTTGCAACACGGACAAAAAACTGCCGCGCCCATGACGTTCGTCCGGCGGGAAATACGTGCCGCCGAAAAACGGCTTCAACTCAGGTGTAAGAAAAACATTCAATGGCCAGCCTCCGCCGCCCGTAGTGCTTTGCACGAATGTCATGTAAATCTTGTCCACGTCAGGTCGCTCCTCCCGATCCACCTTGATGCTGACGAAGTTATCCCGGAGGAATGCGCCGATCTTTTCGTCCTCGAACGATTCACGCTCCATCACGTGACACCAGTGGCAGGTCGAGTAGCCGATGCTCAGGAGGATGGGTTTGTTCTCCAATCGAGCTTTGGTGAACGCTTCATCGCCCCAAGCGAACCAATCCACCGGATTATGCGCGTGCTGGAGAAGATAGGGGGATTTCTCGTTGGCGAGACGGTTGGTATGCTTGCGGGCTGGTGTATTGGAACTCACAGTGCTGTTAATGATATGTTTTGTTGCCACATCGGAGCGGCACCCTCCCGATCCGCACACGAACAGCAACACGAGATATAGACTGCTGTGACGAGCGTGCTTGGGCTCAGGCATGCGCCACAAACATCCGAACTCCAAGCCCCAACATCCAGAGAAAACTTAGAGCAGACTGTCGTTAACTCGCTGTGATCAATGCGAGCAACTGAGTGTGTTCACTCAGAACATGGCGGGAACGTCAGTCTGGTCACGACGACGGAGTTGGCTGAGTTTTCAACCAGACAATGATGCGTCAGTCTGGGTAATCGGTCTCTGGTTTATTGACTCAGTCCTCGCGTCGCGTCGTTGCAAAGGTTCACAAATTCCTTTTCCACGGCGGTGAGATCGCGCCCCCGCAAGCTGAGTATGCCCCACTCACGCTTGAGCTTCCTACGACCCAACGGCATCGCCATCAACGAACCCTCCTTCAATTCACTCCGCGCGATCCATGTCGCCAGCACGCTGATGCCTAGGCCGATCTTCACCAGTTCCTTGATCGTCTCGATGCTGCCAAGCTCCATCGTGGAGTTCAGCACGATGCCTTCATCCTGAAAATAACTTTCCACCGCCCGGAACGTCTGGCTCGCGCGGCTGTAGAGAATGAAATTTTGTTTTGCGATCTCAGGCCGCGCCACGCCGCCTGCCTCGACCCACGGATGTTGTGCGCCGACGATGAACATCAATTCATCGGTGAACATGGGTTGGAACTCCAGAGAGGTTTCGCGATGTGGTGTGAGCGCGAGTGCGAGATCAACGCGCTGTTCGCGCACCGCTTCCGCCAGCGCGGGTGAATCCCCCGGCTCCAGTGTGATGCGGCATTTGGGTTGCAGTTTCTTGAACTGCCGCAATACGTCGGGCAGCAGATGCTGACACGCCGACAAGCTCGCGCCGACACGCAACCGTGTTTCTCCGGTCTCGCTGAGAGTCACCAAAGCCTCACGGGCCGCGCCCATATCTGAGATTATTTTTTGCGCATGCCGCAAAAGATGCTCGCCTTCGAGCGTGAGCGTGGTTTTTTTGCCCACCCTGTTCAAAAGGCGGCAGCCTAATTCGTCTTCCAATGACTTCATTGAATGGCTCACTGCCGATTGCGTGATGAAAACTTCTTTCGCGGTGGCCGTAAAACTGCCGGTGCGCGCGAGGCTCACAAACGTCCGCAGTTGCCTGCTATCGAGTATTTCGCTCATGTATGAATTACTTTCCCGTCCCGCATGATTTTTTTTGACGCTGCGTTTTCTCCGGCTGGCATCACCTCCGCTCAGTCGTCAACCGCATGCGGGCTATGCGGCAAAACGCAGGTCAAATGCCAGTCGCGTGCAAACAAAACAGTTTCAGACATCGAACCCATGAACATGAAACCGGAAAACAAAATGCCAGAAACAAAATCCACTCCACTCTCACGTCGCTCGTTTCTCCAGCGCTCCGCCAAAGGCGCCGCGCTTACGGCTCTCTTTGCGGGGTTGCCCAAAGGATGGCTCGGTACGGCTTACGCCAGTGACGCGCCCGAAATCGCCAAGCTCCGCTGCGGCATCATCGCGCTGACGGACAACTCCCCGCTCGTCATCGCGGCGGAAAAAGGTTTCTTCAAGAAGTACGGCGTGGATGTGACCATCGCCAAGGGCGCGAACTGGGCGGCCATCCGCGATTCACTTTCCTCCGGCGACAATCAACTCACACACATGCTCATCGGAATGCCCATCGCCAGCACGATGGGGCTTCTCGGTTCGCCGAAGAAGCCGATGGTGATTCCGTGGTTGCTCAATCGCAACGGCCAAGCCATCTCGCTGAAAGCTGAATGGAAAGGCAAAGTCGGCGCGGACCCGAAAGCGCTCAAGCCTTTCGTCGAACAAGCCAAGAAACTCGGTGAACCGTTGACCTTCGCCATGACGTTTCCACCGGGTACGCACGCCATGTGGATGCGCTATTACCTCGCTGCCGGCGGCATCAATCCAGACAAGGACGTTTCGCTCATCACCATCCCGCCCCCGCAGATGGTGGCGAACATGAAGATCGGCAAGATGGACGGCTTCTGCGTTGGCGAACCGTGGGGCGCTCGCGCCATCGTGGACAAGATCGGTTTCACCAGCGTCACCACGCAGGACATCTGGAAAGATCACCCGGAAAAAGCCTGCGCGTTCACCGCTGATTTTGCGGACAAGAATCCCAAGACGGTTAAAGCCGTGCTGAAAGCACTCCACGAATCCAGCGTCTGGCTTGACGACATGAACAATCGCCCCGAGCAATGCGAGATCGTCAGCCGCCCGACCTATATCAATTGCGACAAAGACATCCTGCTCGGTCGCCTGCTCGGCAAACTCGATTACGGTGATGGCCGCGCAATCACGGACGAATTCCCGATGCACTTCAGCAAGCGCAACTGCAATTACCCGCAGCCTTCCTATTGCAAATGGTGGCTCACACAGTTCCGCCGCTGGGGCATGGTCAGCGGTGCGCCCGACTACGAAGGCGTCACCAGCAAGGTCATGCGCGGTGACATCTACACCGAGGCGATGAAGGAAATCGGCGTGACCGATCGCGCTCAGGATGATGCGGGCTGGGAGATGTTCGACGGCGTGAAGTTTGATCCCAAGGGCGATCTCGAAGCGTATGCCAGGGGATTTGCGGTCGGCAGCGTGAAGGGCTGAACCATTTAAGGCGCGTTGCGCGTGCTTCCTCCGGGCCGCGCGACGCGCCATACGAAATCAAAACATGAACCCTGCCACTGACAAACGCGCTTTGTGGATGCTCGCTTTGCGAGAGCGGAGCGTTTGGTCTCGCGCTGTTAAGTTCGGCTTGACGGCGGGGTTGTTGCAGGCGGCGGTGAATCAGGGCGACCACTGGTTGCGGCACGAAGTTGGCGCGGGCGTGGTGGTGAAGACAGTGGTTTCGCCACTGATCGGGTTGACGTTGGTCTTGTTTACGTCGTCGGCGACTTGGGTGCAAAAAACTTTGGAACATCAAAAAGCATGAAAGAAAATTGGCTGAAGAAACTCGACTGGCTGTTGCTGCCGATGGTCGGATTGATCGGGGTGATTGTGGCGTGGTATGCGCTCAGCGCCACTTTCTCCAAAGAACTTCCCAATCCAAGCCAGACTTGGGCCGTGGCGAAGCCGTACATCATCGAACCGTTCGCCAAGCGGGGCGAACAGGATCAAGGCATCTTGCGCTTGGCGGGATATTCCCTGCGTTTAGTGGCTTGCGGCTACTTCATCGCCTTGCTGATTGGCACACCGCTGGGTTTTTGCCTCGGGCTTTCCAAGACCTTCACGAAGATGGCCGATCCGATCATCCAAGTGCTGCGGCCCGTCTCGCCACTGGCTTGGCTGCCGCTGGGACTGGCCTTGTTTCTCGGCGCGGGGAAAAATGCCTTGGAGTACGGCGCGTTATTTACCATCGCGATTTGCGCCATGTGGCCAACGGTGTTGAACACGGCAGTCGGTGTGCGCGCCATCCCGCAGGATTATCTCAACGTGGCGAAGGTGCTGAAACTTTCGCGCACGAAAACTTTGTTCAAGGTTCTGATTCCCGCGACGCTGCCCTACATGTTCACCGGTTTCCGGTTGAGTCTGGGGATCGCGTGGCTGGTGATCGTCGCCGCCGAAATGCTCACGGGCAAGACCGGCGTCGGTTCATTCCTCTGGAACGAATACAACAACGCCAATTACGGCAACATCATCTTCTCGATCCTGACCATCGGCATCATCGGCTATGTGCTGGATCGCATCATGAGTCTGGTCGAACGCCGGTTCAAAACAGCCTGACGTATGGCATTTTTAGAACTGAAAAACGTCAGCAAAAGTTTCGGCGCCACTGCTGTGCTCAAGGACGTGAACCTCAGCATCGAACAGGGCGAGTTCGTCGCCATTGTCGGTTTCTCCGGCGCGGGCAAGACGACATTCATGTCTATTCTTGCCGGCCTTCTCAAGCCCGACACCGGCACGGTCACGCTCGAAGGTCGCGAGATGGACGGTCCCGGCCCTGACCGAGGTCTGGTCTTCCAGAACTATTCGTTGCTTCCGTGGCTCACGGTGTTTGAGAACGTGAAGCTCGCAGTGGATCAAGTGTTCCCTGAGAAGTCCGAGACGGAACGCGATGCGCACGCCACCCAGTTCATCGAGATGGTGAACCTCACTCCGGCGCGCGACAAGAAACCCAGCGAACTTTCCGGCGGCATGAGGCAGCGCGTGAGCGTCGCCCGCACGCTCTCATTGCAACCCAAAGTGCTGCTGTGCGACGAGCCTTTGAGCGCGCTCGACGCGCTGACCCGCGCCAACTTGCAGGACGAGATCGCACGCATCCGTACGCTGCACAACCAGACCGTCGTGCTCATCACCAACGACCCGGACGAGGCGATTTATCTGGCCGACCGCGTGATCCCGCTCACCGCCGGGCCGGGCGCGACGCTTGGGCCTAGCTTTCCGGTAAAGATTCCGCATCCGCGCGACCGCAAAGCGATCAACCACAACCCGCATTTCAAGGAGCTCCGTCGTGAGTTGACCGAGTTCCTGCTCGGCTCACGCAAGGACCGCCACACCGCCGTGACAAAGAAGCTGATCCTGCCCGACATCGAACCGGAAGATTTGAATATCCCACGAAATATGAGCGGCTGGCGCAAATCCCCGTTACGAAAACGCGAAATGGAAGAGGTAAAAGTCGAGGTGGACGTATGAGCAACCATGTCGAGCTTTCAAATCTCACCAAGATTTACCCGTCGCCGAAAGGCCCGCAGGTCATCGTCAAGGATTTCAATCTCAACATCAAGAAGGGCGAATTCGTCACGCTCATCGGTCACTCTGGTTGTGGTAAAAGCACGGTGCTTTCAATGCTGGCCGGGCTGAACGACATCACCGGCGGCGGCATCATTCTCGCCGGCAAGGAGCTTTCTGGCGCTGGGCCGGATCGCGGCGTGGTGTTTCAATCGCCCTCGTTGCTGCCATGGCTCACGGCTTACGAGAACGTGATGCTCGGCGTGGATCAGGTGTTTTTCACCGGGAGCAAAGAGGAGCGTCGCGAGATCGTGGAGTACTACCTTACGGTCGTTGGTCTCGGCGATGCGATGCACAAGAAGCCTGCCGAACTTTCGCAAGGCATGAGGCAGCGTGTGGGCATCGCCCGCGCGTTCGCTCTCAAACCCAAGATGCTGTTGCTCGACGAGCCGTTCGGCATGTTGGATTCGCTCACGCGTTACGAACTCCAGCAGGTGCTCATTGAACTCTGGCGACGGAACAAGATCACCGCGCTCATGGTCACGCATGATGTGGATGAAGCCTTGTTCTTGAGCGATCGGATCGTCTGCATGACCGACGGTCCCGAGGCCGAGGTCGGCGATATTCTTGAAGTGAATTTCCCCC
Organism: Verrucomicrobiota bacterium; assembly: GCA_031423875.1. GTDB lineage: Bacteria > Verrucomicrobiota > Verrucomicrobiia > Limisphaerales > JADLHS01 > JADLHS01. Next base: position 19,214 of record JANPGI010000563.1, read on the forward strand.
GCCCGCGCGAGCGCAAGGCCGTGATGGAGCATCCTGACTATTACAAGTTGCGCGAGCATCTGATCGAATTCTTGGAAGTTCACGCTCATCGCAAACACGCCAGCGTGCCCGTGATCCCGAAGATTTCTGCTCCGCCTTCCGCCAAGACGAAGGAAGCCGAGTTGATGCCGGTTTGACCGAAGTCAATGCCATCGAAGAAGGAAACCCCAAACTAAAACAATGAAATTGAAACTGACACCAGCCATCACCGCAGGCGCGCTTGTGCTCGCCGCTGCCAACACTATTTACGCGCAGTACACGCCGCCTGCGCCGCTCCAACCGTTCCCCGGCTTCATCAACGACGCGCTGCGCAAACAGGATCCGTATTATTCCGTCTGGGATGTCGGCGGTGCTTACCGCGGTCGCTACGAAGTGAAAGAAAACGGACTAGGACTTCCGCCCGTCAACGATTTCCGCAAGGACGGCGTGGATAACGACAACAGTTATTTGAGTCAGAAAGTTCTCGCCCGCGTCTCCTACACAGACAAATGGTGGAGCGCATACGTCGAAGGCCGGAGCAGCACAACATCCGGCGATGATCGCACGCCGAAGTTCGAGAAGGACGGCCCAGTGGATTTGCATCAGGCTTATGTCACGGTCGGTAATCACAAGGAGTTTCCCGTCTCTGTGAAGGTCGGTCGCCAAGAATTGAGTTACGGCGACGAGCGGCTCGTTGGTGCGTTCGCATGGCACAACATCGGACGCGTGTTCGATGCCGCCAAACTTCGCTGGCAAAACGAATACTTCGCCGCAGAAGTCTTCTCGGGTCGTATCGTTTTGCCGAACCACAACAATTTCAACGTGAACAACGAAGATAGTCTGTTTTCTGGCGTTCATCTCACGACCAAGAAGCTCCCGAAAGTCACCACCGAAGCTTACTTTTTCGCCAAGAACGACGATGCAGGCAGTACGTCCGCAGACACAGGATCGTTCGCTCCCTTCCAGGTTGCCGCTCCCGCTGAACGGAATATTTATACGTTCGGTGCGCGTTTCAAATCCAACCCTGGCGAATTTGGTGGATTTGATTTCACCGTTGAAGGTGCTTATCAAATCGGCGACTGGAAACAAACGGCAGCCCTTGCGCGGGTTGATCACGAAGCCTACGCGGGTGTTGTGAATGTCGGCTACACGTTTGGAGACAGCGCCATGACTCCCCGCCTCGCGCTCGAATACGCCTACGCCTCGGGCGATAGCAATCCGACTGACGGCAAGCATGAGACGTTTGAGAATCTTTATCCGACGAACCACAAGTTTTACGGCTACATGGATTTTCTCTCGTGGCAAAACATCCATGACGTGCGCCTCGCCTACACCATGAAGCCGCATCCGCGCATGTCGCTCGCCGTTGAGGGGCACATGTTCTGGCTCGCGGATACGGCGGATAGTTTTTACAACGTCGGCGGCGTGGCTCGAGGTGGACAAGCGGCCACGCCCGCAGGCAACGGATACGGTCGAAATGCCGGCTACGATAGTTACGTCGGCAGCGAAGTGGATGTCGTCGCGGGTTTTATTCTGACCAAGTTCGCCACACTCGAAGCTGGTTACGGACATTTCTTCCGGGGTGATTACATCAAGCAATCGTGGTCTGGCGCAGGTTTCGGTTCGCGTGATGCCGACTGGGTGTATGTGCAGACCGTCGTGAGGTTCTGAAATCGGGCCATCGCTTGGTCTGTGAGTTGTTTGCGCAGTCTGGTCGAAAACCGACAGACGAACAGGATTGGCGTCGAGGCAAAACATTTTTTGTGCGTGCGCCAATCCCTTTTGACAAATGGTGAGGGAAACAGATTAAGCCCGTTGAATGTGGCTCATGGCGGGTGTCATCGAATACATTCATTGTTGGGCCTCAATCTGTTCATGTGAATCGCCCGTTGTAAGTGGCGGCTTGGTACCGACCCTGCATTGGGTGGCGGTGCATGGAAAAAACACCCGCCGCAGGCAGTTCGTTTTGGAAGACAGGTCATTGGCCAACTCTGGTCAGTTCTTTTCTATATTTTGACTTCAGTTTCATGGTGTGGACGCTGCTGGGAGTTCTCGCGAATCAGATCGCCGCGCCGGAATCCCTGAATCTGACCACGCAACAACGCTTCTTCATGGTGTCGGTGCCGATCTTGTTCGGCGGTGTATTTCGATTGGTGTTGGGGTTGTTGGTGGATCGCATCGGGGCCAAGACGACGGGCATCATCGCGCAACTTGTGGTGATCAGCGGGCTGCTTGTCGCGTGGCGGTTCGGGTTGAAAAATTATGAGGCCACGCTGCTGATGGGCATGGTGCTTGGCGTGGCGGGCGCGAGTTTCGCCGTGGCGATACCACAGGCGGGCCGCTGGTATCCGCCGCACATGCAAGGCTTGGTGATGGGGCTTGCGGGGGCGGGCAACATCGGCGTGGTGATTGATTCACTGCTCGCGCCCCGGCTCGCCAACGCGTATGGCTGGCCAGCGGTGTTTGGTTTTGCGCTGATTCCGGCAGTCGTGGTGCTGGCGGTTTACATTCTCATCTCCAAGGAGCCGCCGTTGAAGTTGCCGCCGAAAAAGATTGGCGATTACTTCCGCATGTTCCGCGACAAGGACGTGCATTGGTTCTGTTTCTTTTACACGGTCACGTTCGGCGGATTCGTCGGACTCGCCTATTCGCTCGGCATGTATTTCAAAGATCGTTTCGGTCTGACGAACTCGCAGTCGGGCGATCTCGTTGCGCTTTGCACCGCAGTTGGCGCGCTGGGGCGACCGATTGGCGGCGCGATTTCAGATCGTATCGGCGGCATTCGCTCGCTCTATGTGTATTACTCGGTCGCGTGCGTCGCGTTGATTTGCGGCGGCTTGATCAACAGCATGTGGCTGAACGTCACGGCGTTCTTCGTCGCGTGTGCGGCGTTCGGCATGGGCAACGGTTCAGTGTTCCAGTTGCTCCCGCAACGTTTCGGCAAGGAACTCGGCGTGATGACCGGACTCGTCGGTTGCGGCGGTGGCCTCGGCGGATTTTTGCTGGCAAACATGATGGGGCAGAGCAAACAACACTTCGGCAATTACATGTTCGGGCTGGTGGTTTTTGCCATCTTGTGCCTGTTGGCGCTTGTTGGACTGTCGCTCGTCAAGAAACGCTGGCGCACGACTTGGGGCGCGTTGTCTGCTGCACGGATTTGAACTCATGGTCGCGTGTCTGCCAACTGAATCACGGATGATGTCGGACGACGATAGCAGTGAAAAGGATTCGGCAATTGTGGAGTTTCCTGCAATTGCCGATGCTTTGTCCGGCTTGAAAACCCGCATCACCAGTGGCGCGTTCGGTCGCGTCAAGGATCAGCCCTCACAGGACGCCTGCGACGGCCGTCAGCACCATGATTCTGTGATCGCCGTCCTCGCCGACGGCGTGGGTCGCGCCGAGATGGGCCGCGAAGCCGCCGAGAAAACGGTGCAGAACTTCATCGGCTATTTCAAATCGCGCCCGCGCGGTTGGAGCATCCGCAAGGCACTGGAAGAATTTTCAAAGCTCATCAATCGTTCGTTGCATGAGGAATCCATGACACGGTTTGAGCGGGCCGAGTTGCTTTGCACGGCTGCTGTCGCCGTCATCGAAGGCGATCGCTTGCACGGCTTGAACGTCGGCGATTCGCGCGTTTATCTGCTGCGCGGCGACAAGCTCACGCAACTTTCCGTGGATCACGCCGAGACGCAGCCCGGCTTCCAACACGTCCTGCAACGCAGCATGGGCATGGAGGCGGAAGTCATCCCGCACTTCTTTGAGACAGTCATCGGCGTGGGCGACACCGTGCTGCTCTGTTCCGACGGCATCACGAATGTGTTGAGCGACGAACAAATTCTCTCGCAGCTTACCACACACAGTTCCGCACGAACTCTCATCAGTCACGCGCGCGAACATGCCACGGAGGAAACTCTCGATGATATGTCCGCCGTGGTAATCAAGATCGAAGCCGTTGATCCGTTCAGCGCCAGTGGTCATGCGCGCTTGGAGATTCCCGAAAAACTCGAAGCCGGTCAGGTTGTTGACGGCTTCACACTGAAACAATCCTTCAAGCACAGCGACCGCACCTGGGTCGCCACGCGCAACGGCGCATCGTTCGTCCTGAAATTCGCGCCACTTCAAGCCCGCGCCAGCGACGCGATGCACAGCCAGTTTGTCCGCGAAATCTGGACGGCGACGCGCTTGCAGGCAGATTACTTCGCGCGCGCGTTCGTACCCGAAGGCCAGCAACTGCTTTACTACGTCCAGGAGTATCACCCCGTTCCGACGCTCAAACATTTCATCGCAGAGAAGCCGCTCGATGTCCCCGAAGCCGTCGCGCTCGCAAAATTTCTGTTGAACGCGGGGCAATTCCTCCTGAGTCACGAACTCGTCCATGGCGACTTGAAGCCGGAAAACATTCTCGTCTTCAAACGCGCCGACCAACTCGATTTCAAGCTGATTGATTTCGGCAGCATCACCGGAGAATTCACCGTCACCTCCCGTGCGGGCACACCTAGTTATCTCGCACCCGAACGCTTTGCCGCCGCGCCGTTGTCCGAACGCACTGAAATGTTCGCGCTCGGCGTGACCGTGTATGAAGCACTCACTGGCGCGTTTCCCTACGGCGAGATCGAACCGTTCCAGACACCGGTTTTCAAAGCTGCGCAAGTCCCGACCAAGTTCAGCCAGAACATTCCGTCGTGGCTTGAATCCGTTTTGCTGCGTGCTGTCGCCGCCGATCCCGAAGCGCGTTACCAGAATTACTCCGAGATGAAATACGATCTGGAACATCCCCAGACCGTGCGCCCGTTCTATCGCAAGAACGCCCGCCTCATCGAACGCAACCCGCTGCTGTTTTTCAAAATCGGATTCTTCGTCTTGTTCCTGATCAACCTCGTGCTTCTCGTGCTCCTCTTGAACCGAAAATGAGCCAACGCCCCTCTAACTCAGGCGATCACGATCAGCGCACGCTGATTGATGACCTGTTGGCCGAGCAACAAAAGCTCACGGCGGTGGATCGCTTTTCGCGGTTGCACGAGACCAACGGCCTGCCCGCACAGGCGAAGTATTATCGCGACCTGATCCCGCTCACAAAACCGCAGCCCGGCCAGCAATACGCGTTCGAGGTTGATCTGGATCGTTGCAGCGGTTGCAAAGCCTGCGTCACGGCCTGCCATTCGCTCAACGGCTTGGATGACGACGAAACGTGGCGCGGCGTTGGGTTGTTGGTCAGCGATTTGCAGGCTGCCGAAAAAGCGGAAAAGGCGCAGCGGAGAAAAGGCGCGGAGGGTATGATCCCGCTACTCTCGTTGCCGCTTTTCCCTTCTGCCGGTTTTCAGCAGCACGTCACGACCGCCTGCCATCACTGCGCCGATCCCGCCTGCGCGAACGGTTGCCCAGTGCTCGCCTACGACAAAGACCCCGTCACCGGCATCGTGCGGCATCTCGATGATCAATGCATCGGCTGCCAATACTGCGTGATGAAATGTCCCTACGAAGTCCCGCAGTATTCCGCCAAGCGCGGCATCGTCCGCAAATGCGACATGTGCGCGAACCGTCTCGCGGTCGGTGAAGCCCCCGCATGTGTGCAAGCCTGTCCGCACGAAGCCATCAAGATCACGGTGGTTGAAACCAAATCCGCAATCCGCAATCCGCAATCCGCAATCAACCCGTTTCTCCCGGATTCGCCTAATCCAAGCATCACGCTCCCGACCACGCGCTACAAATCCACGAAGCCGCTCCCCGCCAGCTTGCTCGCCGCCGACCACGCGCGCGCAACTCCGGCACACTCGCATTTGCCGCTCGTGTTCATGCTCGTTCTGACACAACTCGCCGTCGGCGTAAGCATCGCAGCGGTGTTCTCGGATGCAGGCAAGTTACTCTCGTTGCTCGCCGCAGGCGTGAGTGCGGGCGCGTTGGGAATCGCATCGCTGCATCTCGGTAAACCGCTCAAAGCCTGGCGGGCATTTCTGGGCTGGCGTAAATCCTGGTTTAGCCGCGAAGTCATCGTGTTTGGCGGTTACGTTCCATTGGCAATGACCGCCGCCGCGTCGTTCTGGTTCGCACCGCTCGCTCCGTTTCAAAAACTACTCCTCCTTGCGACTGCGGCAACCGGGCTTCTCGGCGTCGTTTGCTCGGCGATGATCTACGTGGACACGCAACGCGAATTCTGGCGGGCTTCTCAGTGCTTTGGAAAATTCTTCGGCACAACATTGCTGCTCGGAGCCGCCACTGTGTTGGCGACAACCAACTCCGTGAGTTGGCCACTTATCGCCGTGTTGCTCATTACCACCGTCGTGAAGCTCGCTTTCGAGAACCGTATTTTTCATCAGCTTGTGGACTTGGACACGCTCACGCTCACATCGCTGAACAAGACCGCGCGCTTGATGACCGACGAACTTGGTTTGGCAGCCCGCCTGCGTGTGGCTTGTGGACTAATGGGAGGAGTGGTGTTGCCCCTGTTCCTCTTGGTGAATCATGCCGCCGCAGGACTGGCGGCGGGTGCATTGGCTTTGTGTATCGTGGGTGAATTGCTGGAGCGCTACCTGTTCTTCACTGCGGTCGCGCCCGCAAAAATGCCGGGAGGTTTTGCTGCATGAGTGCTGTGAAAGAAAATACGTTGCTGCGCCAATGGCACGGCTCGCTGACGGAGGACTTGGTGCTGCGCCCCGGCGATTTCGGACTGGGCCAAGTGCCCGCAAAGTACGCGCCCACCGCCACCACGCGCGCGACGTGCGGTTTCTGCTCCACTGGCTGCTCGCTCGACATTCATTTGAAAGACGGTGTCGCGGTGAACCTCACACCCACCACGGATTATCCCGTGAATCTCGGCATGGCGTGTCCGAAAGGTTGGGAAGCGCTGAATTGTTTGTCCGCACCCGACCGCGCCACCGCACCGTTGCTGCGTCAGCCAGATGGTTCGATGCGCGCCACGACATGGGACGATGCGATGAAAACTTTCGTCGCGAAGTTCAAAAACATCATGGCCGAGCATGGGCCGGAGAGCGTTGCGTTTCTCAGCACCGGCCAGATTTGCACGGAAGAACTCGCACTGCTCGGCACGCTCTGGAAATTCGGCATGGGCGCGCTGCATTGCGACTCGAACACGCGCCAGTGCATGGCCACGAGCCACGTTGCCTACAAGCAAAGTTTCGGCTTCGACGCGCCGCCGTTCACCTATGCCGACTTCGAGTTGAGCGACACGATGATTTTCATCGGCGCGAATCCGTGCATCGCGCATCCAATCATGTGGCAGCGCGTGCTGAGAAATAAAAACAATCCGCACATCGTCGTCGTTGATCCGCGTCGCACCGAGACGGCGATGAACGCCACGCAACATCTCCCGCTCGCGCCCAAGTCCGATCTCACATTGCTCTACGGTATCGCGAATCTCCTCGTGCAAAACGGCTGGGTGGATCGTGAGTTCATCGAGCAAAGCACCACGGGCTACGCGGAGTTCGCGGAGTTCGTGCGCCAGTTCACGCCGGACAAAGTTGCGGCGGAAACGGGTTTGACCGTCGGGGAAATCTATCGCTGTGCTGAGAGCATTCATCGCGGCAAAGCAGTTTCGTTCTGGTGGACGATGGGCGTGAATCAAAGCCACGAAGCCGTCCGCACCGCGCAAGCGATCATCAATCTCGCGTTGATGACCGGCAACATCGGCAAACCCGGCACGGGCGCGAATAGTATCACCGGCCAGTGCAACGCGATGGGCTCGCGCCTCTACGCCAATGTCACGAGTCTGATCGGTGGCCGCGATTTCATGAAAGCCGAACATCGCGCGCAGGTTGCCGGATTGCTGAACATCCCGCTCGACGTCATCCCGGCAAAAAATTCCTGGGCCTACGATCAGATCATTGACGGCATCCGCGATGGAAAGATCAAAGCACTCTGGGTCATTGCGACGAATCCAACGCATTCGTGGGGCGCGAAAGTTGAGAAGCAGAATGGTGCAACGCCCGCCCTCACCCCGGCCCTCTCCCCCGAGGAGAGGGAGAAACGCTCCCTGTCTCGCGCGGAATCAGGCGCGATCAGCGGCTCGACAATCTTACGTGAATCAGTGAACGCCCAACTGCTGTCCCCTCTCCCCGGGGGAGAGGGTCAGGGTGAGGGGAAGCGTGGCAACTCTTCAATCAATCAGATTTTTGACCACCTTGATTTCCTCGTCGTGCAGGACATGTTCACGACTACGGACACGGCGAAGCACGCGGATTTGCTTTTGCCCGCCGCTGGTTGGGGCGAGAAGGAAGGCACGTTCATCAACAGCGAACGCCGCATCGGTCTGACCAAAAAAGTTTCCCGCGCACCGGGCGAAGCCTTGACTGATTTCAACATCTTCCGATTGCTCGCGCATTATTGGGGCTGCGGTGAGATGTTTGCTGAGTGGAGTTCGCCCGAGGCTGCATTCCAGATTCTAAAAAAGCTTTCCGCCGGTCAGCCATGCGACATCACGGGCATCACGGATTACAAACATCTGGATGAGTGCGGCGGAGTCCAGTGGCCGCTGCCCGCCGAGAGTTACAAGGTACAAGTTGAAGGTTGCAAGTTTTCCAGCGCGACGGTTTCGGGGAACTTGCAACCTTCAACCTTCAACTTTCAACCGGAGAAAGAACGTCGTTTGTTCGCTGACGGAAAATTCTTCACGCCTGATGGCAAGGCGAAGTTCCTGTTCGACGCGCCCCGGCCCGTCGCCGAACCGACCGACGAACAATTCCCATTCGTTATGCTCACCGGTCGCGGCACGAGCGCGCAGTGGCACACCAACACGCGCACCGGAAAATCCGCCATCCTCCGCACGCTTTACCCGGCGAATGCCTACGTGGAGATTCACCCCTCTGACCTCGCGCAACTCGGCTTGGTGGCGAACAAACCCGTCGCCGTGATTTCGCGCCGGGGACGGATCGAATGCGCCGCCGTCGCTTCGCCGAGCGTCCAGCCCGGACACATTTTCATCCCGATGCACTACGACGTGACAAATCAACTGACCCGCACCGAATACGACCCGCATTCGCGCCAGCCGAGTTACAAGTATTGCGCGGTGCGTCTGGAAAAAGTGGAGGCGACCAAACCATGAGCGACCGCATTTACAACGCCGAGCAACTCGTCCGCTTCTCCGAGGAGAAGGCGACGGTAACAGAGATCGCCATCACGCCACATTCGAGCATTGCCGTGTGGGGCGTGCGACCAAAACAGGAAGTCCCCGCGCACACGCATCCCGACGGCCAGGATACGTGGGTGATGTTGCGCGGCGAACTGACTTACTATCTCGGCAACGGCCAGCGCCGCGTCATCCACGCAGGCGAGATTGATGTCGCCAGCCCGAACGAAGTGCATGGCGCGATCAATGAAAGCACCGCCGACGCCGTATTCCTTTCCATCTACAACGCGCCGAAACTCGGCTGGCAACAAGCGAGTCCCTGATCCATGACGAACATTCCTTTCATTCCTGAATCCGCTCCATTCAACGCCGAACAACGCGCGTGGCTCAACGGTTTTCTCGCCGGGCTGTTCTCGCAAGTGCCCGGCGGCGTTCCGCAACTCAACCCCGCGCCGCCAAAAGCCGGTGAACCGTTGGTGATCCTTTTTGGTTCGCAGACTGGCAGTGCCGAAGGTCTCGCCAAGAAACTCGCGAAAGAATCCGAGTCGCGCGGCTTCACGCCAAAACTTCTCGCGTTGAATGATTACGAGCAGGCGAATCTGGCGACGGCAAGCAAGGCGGTCATCATCTCCAGCACCTGGGGCGATGGTGAACCACCGGACAACGCGGTGAATTTCTGGTCGTGGCTCAATGCGGAATCCGCTCCGCGCCTGGAGAATTTGAACTTCGCCGTGCTGGGACTCGGCGATAAAAACTATTCCGACTTCTGCGGCGCGTCGAAGAAGTTTGATGAACGTCTTGCTGCGCTCGGCGCAAAACGTCTCGCCCCACGCGGCGAGTGCGATGTGGATTACGAAGCCCCGGCAAAAAGCTGGATTGATGGCCTGTGGGAA
>JANPGI010000564.1:0-11740 GCA_031423875.1 Verrucomicrobiota bacterium
CGGCTCAACACCACCGCCAAACCAGAACTGTCCCGCCCACCTAAGCCGCCAGAAGTATTTTCCAGGCCGCTTAACGATCATAACCACTCAGCAATCTTTGAAATTTGAAACCTTCGCTTTATTCAGCGTCTCCCTAACAGCGAGAAACTGGAACGCCAACATCGCGCGAGAAAGCGAAGGATAGTTTGCAGTTAAGGGTTGATAGATTTTATCGAGTTGCGCGAGTGCGCCACCTGCTTGAAATAGAGTCCCTCCGAGAAAAATCATGAGGAGAACCAGCCATACTGTAAAAGGCTTCTTTGGCATATCTTTTGCACATCAGGCCAACATCCACGCGGTGACTCAAGCATTAACTGCCGTGCGGCGGATGATTTCTGCGAGTGAGGTTTGAGGGCGGAAGCCAGTCGTCTTTGCGAGCTTTTCCACGACGGGTTTGCGGCGACGCATGTCGTCGAAGCCCGGTGCATAAGCTTCCGCGTACGGAATGAATTCCACCTTCGATTTTGAGCCGAGTGTTTCGATGACGCGCTGCGCCAGTTCAAGGATCGTGACTTCTTCCGTGCCACCGATGTTGAAGACGTTGCCTCGTGCCGCCGGAGAGTTTTGCAATCGCACCAAGGCTTCCACCGTATCCAGCACGTAGCAGAAGCAACGGCTTTGTCTGCCATCGCCGAACACACGCAAGGTTTCGCCCGACTTCGCCGCTGCAATGAAACGCGGCAACACCATGCCGTAACGTCCGGTCTGGCGCGGGCCGACGGTGTTGAACAAGCGCACGATGACCACCGGCAGCTCGCGCTCCTTCGCGTAGGCGAGTGCGAGAAATTCATCCATCAACTTCGAGCAGGCGTAACCCCATCGAGAATGTTGCGGCGGGCCGATGAGCAGATCGTCATCTTCGCTGAATGCTGGCTTCTCACTCTTGCCATAAACCTCCGACGTGGACGCGATCAGGATCGGCACACGATGAGAGGCGGCGGCTTTGAGCAACACCTCCGTCTCGTGCAGGTTGGTTTCTAGAACGTGGATGGGAGATTTGACGACGAGATCAACGCCCACGGCTGCTGCGAGGTGAAATATGGATTCAGTATTGCGGACAAGTTCAGGCAGTTCGGAACAGGTGGAAATCTTTCCTGCAATGATGCGAAGATTCGGATTGGCGGCGACGGCTTTGAGATTGTCGCGATTGCCGGTGGAAAGATCATCCAACACGACCACGCGTTTGCCATCAGCGAGCAGTCGTTCGACGAGATGAGAGCCGATGAAGCCTGATCCGCCGGTCACCAAGACGTGAGGGGATGGAGGATGGAGGATCGAGGATGGAAGATGGCTCATGAAACTCACTCCAACGCCTTCGCCACGGCTTCGGCGAGTTTTTGCCGGTAAGCGGGATCAGCCGCGCGCCGAGCTTCATCGGGGTTCGACATGAAACCCGCCTCGATGAGCACGGCTGGACGGTTCTGTCCTTGCAACACATCCAAGAAACGCGCGTGGCGCACGCCGCGATCTTTCCGCCCGTTGACCTGCAACAGCGCCCGATGCAATCGCACGGCATAGCGCAGATTCTCGTCGTCAAATGAGTTGTTCGGAAATACTGATCGCGCGTCATCCGAATAACCGCGCGTCAATGACGACGACATTCCCGCTGGCGTCATGCAATACGTCTCCAAGCCGGAGGCACCCTGGCTGCCATCGCCCGTGGCATTGAAGTGGAGACTGATGAACAGATCAGCATCATGTTCTTCCGCGAACGCCACCCGCGCCGCTAGGGACTGTGTGACATCATTGCTCCGTGTGAGCAGAACACGCCAGCCGCTCTGCTCCAGCAGAGGGACGAGACGCAGCGCCCAATCCAAAGTGTATTCCTTCTCATGCCGGCCCGTGATCATGTTGCGCGTGCCGGGTTGTGAGCCGCCATGCCCCGGATCAATCACCACGAGCCGGTTCGCCGGAGTGGAAACAGACACGCCGTGCGCGAGCGGTTCCAGCAGCTTTTTGATGTCCAGCGCGTGAAGAAAAATCTGGTCGCCTATCTGTTGCGGCATGAAACCGAGGCGCACTTCCAATCTGTCCCAGTAAGCGACGAGGCTGTTGGCTTGAACCACCAGATTGCCGTGCGGCGTCGTGACAGAGTGCGCCGGGTTTGGTGTGAGTGGAATCGTCCGCAGCGAACCGAAGCCATTCTGCAAAGCCCAGCGATTCAGCGAAACCATGCCGGATTCTGCTGTCGAGAGCGGCGCAGGTGTTGGGCGTGAAGGTGGATTGGTTTTTGTGGCTTGAACAGTAGCCGGAGCGGAGGCGGGCCGTTGCGGAATGTCGCCTTCGATCTCGTGAGCCGGGCCGAGTTCGGAATCCCAATCCGGCGGCAGTGGCCGAGTCGGATCCACGCGCGGCGGCATGGAGGAGCAACCCGCCATGACGACGGTGATGCAAAGGAGGCTCAACAGAGATTTTGACACGCCGCAATTGTGCGAATGAAGCAAGCCGACTCAAGCTTTTCTCTGGCGAACGGCCCAAGCTTCGGCAAATCACACGTGCAAATTCCTTGCCGCCTTTTCCTCGCGGCAACATGCTTTTGCCATGAAGCGCATCTTGATTGCCTTGCCGTTGCTCGTGTTTGTTGCCCAAGCCGCTGCGGCTGAAACCTCAGCCGACATGCGTCTTAAAAGTTATTTCGCCAAAGAAACTGCATCCATGTCCGAACGCTGCCTCGCAGACATCCGAACGCTTCATGATTGGAGATCGCAGCGTGCTGAATTTCGCCGCCAGTATCAGGAGATGCTTGGCTTGTGGCCGATGCCGGAGCGCTCGGATTTGAAACCCGTCATCACCGGCAAATTGGATCACGAAGAGTTCACCGTGGAGAAACTCCAGTTTCAGGCGTCACCGGGACTTTATTGCACGGCGAGTTTGTTCCTGCCAAAGAATTCCCCGAAGCCCGCGCCGACGATTCTGTATGAGAGCGGGCATTTTCGTCTGATCACCAACGGCATCAGCTACGGGAACAAAGCGGCGTATCAATCGGACGGCGCGTGGTTCGCGCGTAACGGCTACGTCTGTCTCGTGCTAGACACTGTTCTCGCCGGAGAGATTCAAGGCATCCACACCGGCACACGCGACAGGGGGCTTTGGTGGTGGAATTCGCGCGGCTACACGCCCGCTGGAGTGGAAGCATGGTTCGGCATCCGCGCACTGGACTACCTCAGCACGCGACCGGAGGTGGACACGAATCGCTTCGGCATCACGGGGCACTCTGGCGGGGGCGCGTATAGCTGGGCTGTGACTGCGCTGGATGATCGCATCAAAGTCGCCGCGCCGCTCGCGGGCATGGCGGACGCGCACAGTCATATCGTCGAGGGCGTGATGGACAGCCATTGCGACTGCAACTTCCCGATCAACTACTATCGTTGGGATTTTCCGCAGATCGCTGCGCTCGCCGCGCCGCGTCCACTGTTGATCGGTGGAACGGACAACGACGGGTTGTTCAACTTGGAGAACACGGTTCGCATCCACGAGAAAGTTCGCCGCATCTATAAACTCCATGATGCTTCAAACAAGCTCGGGCTTATCCTCGCACCGGGGCCACACAACGAAGTGCCTGAAATGCAACTCGCCGTGCTGCGTTGGTTCAATCGCCATCTCAAAGGCGAGGAGAAGCCGCCAGTCGAGATGGTGGTTAAGAGGTTTTTCACGCCTGATGAATTGCGTGTGTTCACTACGCTTCCGACAGACGCCATCAACACGAACATCGCGGAAACATTTGTGCCGCTGGCCAGACCGGGAAAGCGTTCCACCGCCGAGCTTGCCGTCGCCTTGCGTGAGAAAGTGTTCGCGGGCTGGCCTGCGGATGATTTGCCGCTCGACCCGAAAAAGGCTCTCTCTGTCGAACGAGACGGACTGCGGCTCAGTGTGTGGGATTTCACAAGTCAACACGATGTGCAGTTGAGGCTCTACTTGGTCGAGGATGCCGCAAACAAATCTACCAACCCCGTGCGACTTCAAGTGCTGAACGAAAACTCCGGCTTGATGTGGTTGCACAATCTTCGTTCTGGTTTCGGCGTGCCGCTGGCAGATGAGCCTGCGGACACGAGCCAGATTGCCAACATCGTTTCACCTTTGATCGGGTTGAAGGCGGAAGTGAAATCAGCCAACGCAACACTGGCTTGGTTCGCGCCGCGAGGCGTCGGCATGACGGCGTGGTCAGGTGATACCAAAGCGCAGACGAAGATTCGCCGCCGTTTCATGCTGCTTGGCCAGACACTGGATGGGATGCGCGTTTGGGACATCCGTCGTGCAGTGCAGATGATCCATTTCGTCCGCGATGCGGATGTGGCAAAGGTGGAGTTGCAAGCGACGGGTCAAATGGGAGTGAATGCGCTTTACGCCTCACTGTTTGAGACGAGCGTCAGGCGATTGGAGTTAAGCGAGCTTCCCAAATCTCATGCGGAAGGCCCGGACTATCTCGGTGTCCTGCGCGTCACGGATGTGCCGGAAGTCACTGAGGCACTCGGCAGCAAAGTCAGTGTGCGTTGATCTCCGGCACGCAACGCAGATGATGAATGGTTTTGCTGGTGATTGACACAGCGGCGCGGATTTGGTTTAACACGCGCGCTCATGAAATCATCTCATTCAGCTAGGAAACTTTTTTTGTTTGTCGCGACCTTGTTCGCGCTCGCTTTCGCGGCGAGTGCGTTTGCCGAGAACGCGGCGACCTTAGAGCAACGCATCGCACAACTTGAGTCCGCAGCCAAATCCGCCTCCGCCATCAACAGTGGCGACAACACCTGGCTGCTCGTCAGCTCCGCGTTGGTGCTGATGATGACTGCGCCGGGCTTGATTTTGTTCTATGGCGGCTTGGTCCGCAGCAAGAACGTCCTCTCCACGATGATGCATAGCATGATCCTGATGGCGGTGGTCTCGGTGTTGTGGATGGTGTTTGGTTACAGCATGGCGTTTGGCGAGGGCAACGCTTTCTTCGGATCGCCCACGCAGTATTTCATGTTGAAAGGCGTGGGCGGCGCGCCGAACGCGGATTACGCACCCACGATTCCGCATACGACTTTCATGCTGTTCCAGATGATGTTCGCGATCATCACGCCTGCGCTCATCAGCGGCGCGGTGGCTGAGCGCATCAAGTTCAGCGCGTATCTGCTCTTCACGGTGTTGTGGGTCACGATCGTTTATTTTCCGCTGTGCCATATGGTCTGGGGTAAGGGCGGATTGTTCAACTGGGCGCTCGGCGGAAAAATCCCCGTGCTGGATTTCGCCGGAGGAACAGTGGTTCACGTCAGCTCCGGTGTGGCGGCGTTGGTGGCGGCGACGGTTCTGGGCAAGCGCATGGGTTATCCGCGCGAGCCGATGGTGCCGCACAACGTGGTGTTGAGTTTGATCGGTACGGGATTGCTCTGGGTCGGCTGGTTCGGGTTCAACGCAGGCAGCGCGGTAAGCGGCGGCGAACTGGCGACAAGCGCGTTCGCGGCGACGCATTTCTCTGCGGTGGGCGCGGCGTTGAGTTGGGCTGGGTTGGAATGGATGCTCAAAGGCAAACCCAGCGTGCTCGGTCTCGCATCTGGCATGGTGGCGGGGTTGGCCACGATCACGCCTGCGTCCGGGTTTGTGACGATTCCGGCGGCGTTTGCCATTGGACTTTGCGGCGGTGCGGCCTGTTATTTTGCGGTGACCAAGCTCAAGAGCGCATTCCATTACGATGATTCTCTGGATGTGTTCGGTGTTCACGGCGTCGGCAGCACGGTGGGTTTGTTGCTGGTAGGCTTCCTCGCGAATCCTGCGGTGAACGGCATCATCGCCACCACGTTCAAGTCTGGCGAGACGGTGGTGTCGCTCGCAGGCGGCATGGCGCAGTTCAAGAACCAACTCATCGGCGTGCTGGCGACGGCAGCATTCAGTGGCATCGCGACGTTCCTCATCCTGAAATTGGTGGGTATGATGGTCGGATTGCGCGTGACGCCTGAGGAAGAACATTCCGGTCTGGATTTGACGCAGCATGGGGAAAGCGCGTACAACGATTGATAGCGGAACAAAGCAGTTTTTAATTTTATGAAAAAGATCGAAGCCATCATCAAGCCATTCAAACTCACCGAACTGAAAGATGCGTTGAACGAAATCGGCATCACGGGCATGACCGTCACGGAAGTGAAAGGGTTTGGCCGCCAGAAGGGGCACACGGAAATCTATCGCGGCAGTGAATACACCGTGGACTTCCTGCCGAAGATCAAGCTGGAGATCGTCCTGCCGGACGCACAGGTCAAGGCCGCCATCGAAGTGATCACCAAGGGCGCTCACACCGGCAAGATCGGCGATGGAAAAATCTTTGTTCTTCCCGTGGAGACCGCCATCCGCATCCGCACCGACGAGCAGGGCGACGCGGCAGTTTGAAGTGGGTGCTACGCACTCGCCATCGGAGTCGGTCTTGATCTTTTCTGGAACAGCCGGGGGATTAGTTCAAAAAGTCACTGCCATCACTTTTCTGCGAGAAGGGAGGAGTGGGAGAGAGGGGTTCTTCCTGCGGTAAAGCCGGGATGGAGAGAAACAAACACCGCTCACAATCCACCCCAAGTTTTCGGGGCTTTTACCAACGCTGCAACGCATCCAGGGCACATGGTCGCACCCGAGGGAGATGCAATGCTTGCTTGAAAAATCATGGGCTGATACGTTTTAACCACGTTCTAGGAACTCGAAATTAAAAAATATGAAACTTAACCAAACACTCGCTGCTCTCGCCGGATTTGCTGTCGCTCTGCAACTCGCGTCTGCGGGAAACCTCACCGGTAAAGTCACCCTCGCTGGCAACGCGCCCGCTGAAAAGGAAATCACCCCGCTCAAGGACGACGCCACTTGCGGTAAACTACTCGGCGGTGCTGTTCCCAAGACAAAATTTTTCGTCGTGGGTGCGAGCAAGGAATTGGCTGACGTGATTGTGATCGTCAAGGGCTTGGAGGGTAAATCCACAGGTGCAGCGGCGGCTACGGCGACCATGGATCAAAAAGGTTGTGAATACATCCCACAGATTCTTGCGGTTCAAACCGGCCAGAAGATCACGGTCAAGAATTCAGACCCCGTGATGCACAACGTTCACACCGTGCCGACGGTTTCCAGCAATAAGGAAGAAAACAAAGGACAAGGCGCGGGTGCTCCTGATCTGACGTTCTCCATTCCTGCGGCTGAAAACTTCCTCAAGTTCAAATGCGACGTGCATCCGTGGATGTTCGCGTGGGTGACTGTGGTGGATCATCCTTACTTCGCCGTCACTGGTAAAGATGGCTCGTTCACGATCAAGGACGTGCCGCCCGGCAAATACAAGGTCGTAGCGTTGCATCGCAAGGGCGCACCGACTGGTGTGGAAAAAGAAATCGAAGTGAAAGCCGATGGCGCGACTGCCGACTTCGTGATCGAGGTGAAGTAATCCTCTGGTTTTTCGGGAAGCCGCTGTGGTCTGGATGACCCAGCGGTTTTCTTTTTCACATGGCAACCCCGGCCCCCAGTCCATATTTGCATCGCTTCGCTGTTTTCACAGTGCTGGCGACGCTTGGGCTTGTGGGCATTGGCGGATTGGTGACGAGTCACGGCGTGGGCATGTCCGTGCCGGATTGGCCGACGAGTTACGGCTACAACATGTTTGCGTTGCCAATCTCGACATGGCTCACGGGCGGAATTTTTCACGAACATACGCATCGGCTGTGGGCTTCTGAAGTCGGCATTCTGACGATTGTTTTGAACTGCTGGTTGTTCGGGGAAAAATCGCGCCGCATCCTTATCGCTCTCGGAATCGTGCTGCTTCTGGCAGGCATCGCCGGAATCAACCGCCCCAACGGACTCCAATCCAGCCTGCACATCGGGAGTCATGGCGTGATCGTGCTCATCGCCACTTTATTCTGGCCACGGTGCGAACCCGCGAGCCGCCAACTGCGCGTGGTGGGCGGTTGGGCGACCGTGGTGGTTTTGTTGCAGGGATTACTCGGCGGTTTGCGCGTGGTGTTGGATTCGCAACTGGTGGCGGACGTGCGATTGGGAACGGTGTTCGGCATCGTTCACGGCTGTCTGGCGCAGGGATTTTTGGTTTTGCTGGCAGCGATTGCGTTGATGACGAGCCGGTGGTGGCTGGAGCGAGATGGAGTTCGCGTGTTGGTACTACCGAGCAGGCTGCGCCTCTGGTTTTTGTTCGCGACACTCCTCATCTTCGTCCAGTTGCTGATCGCAGCAACGATGCGTCATCAACACGCAGGGTTGGCGATCGCAGATTTTCCGTTGGCGCATGGAAAAATCTGGCCGGATATGAGCGCGGAAGCTGTGGCGGGTTACAACTTGCGACGCGTGGAAGTGACTACGTCTGATCCGATCACCGCGTTTCAGATCGGATTACAGATGACTCATCGCATCGTGGC
The DNA here is from genome assembly GCA_031423875.1 of Verrucomicrobiota bacterium. Classification (GTDB taxonomy): domain Bacteria; phylum Verrucomicrobiota; class Verrucomicrobiia; order Limisphaerales; family JADLHS01; genus JADLHS01. The sequence goes on from JANPGI010000564.1 coordinate 8,403, forward strand.
GTGCTTGATCTTGGTGGCGGTGGCGGTATGCGCGTGGTATGCGCGAATGGTTCAATCAATCAAATTACTCGCGTTCGTTTGGCTGGGATTGATTCTGGTCCAAGTCGCGCTCGGCGCGTGGACGATCTGGTCCAACAAAGCTGCGGATGTGGCCACGGCGCATGTGGTGGTGGGCGCGCTTTCACTCGTGACAGGCGCGCTTGTTTGTCTTATTTCTTTCCGGCATCAAACCGTAAGCGCGGCATCTTCCGAAGTCCCTTATTCAGAAACGAACAGTGCAAGCCACGCATCCGCCTGAGTTTTACCGATGAGTTCCACCACACAAAAAGCCATCACCGCGCCCGCCAAGGGCTGGGTGTCCGTTTATTCTGATCTGATCAAGGCGCGGCTCACCATGCTGGTGCTGCTGACCACGCTGGTTGGTCTCTACATGGGCTGGGACAAGCCGATGGATTACGCAAAAATGTTTCACGCGCTGTTCGGCACGGCACTCGTGGCGAGCGGCGCGGCGGCGTTGAACCAACTGTTGGAGCGCGAATACGATGCGCGCATGAAACGTACTGCCAGTCGTCCGCTGCCTTCAGGACGTTTGCAGCCGGTGACGGTGATGCTCTTCGGCGGGATCTGCTCGCTGGTGGGAACGGTCTATCTGGCGTGCCTCGTCAATCCGCTGACGAGCGTTCTGGGTGCGATTTCATTGGTGAGTTACATCTTCATATACACGCCGTTGAAACGTCTGACGTGGTGGAACACGGCAGTGGGCGCAATTCCCGGTGCGCTGCCACCGCTAATGGGTTGGGCGGCGGCGCGCGGTCAACTTGAACCCGGCGGCTGGGCGTTGTTTGCAATTCTTGCGTTCTGGCAGATGCCGCATTTCTTCGCGATTGCCTGGATGTACAAAGACGAATACGCGAAGGCTGGGTTCAAAATGTTGCCGTCAGTTGACCCGGACGGAAGCCGCACGGCGCAACAATCTGTGAGTCATAACATCGGCTTGTTGCTCGTGAGTCTGTCGCCGTTCGTGTTGCATATGGCGGGAAAAATTTATCTGGTCGCGGCAGTGTTGTTGGGGGGTTACTACCTGTGGTGCGCGATTCAATTTGGCCGGAAGCTGGATCACGCCAGCGCGAAGAAGCTGTTTTTCGCCTCGATCATCTATCTGCCGCTGCTCCTGATCGCGTTGGTGGCGGATAAGATTTGATCCTTTGTCACTCGTGATCGGTCAAGTCTTTGCCGACCTCAATTCAGCGAGGGTTCTTTGAGGATAGTTTGCGGCGTTCCTTGGGTTTCCACCTCGTGAACTTCAGTTTTTCTGATTCGCGATCAAGTTTTTCAATTCCCACCCTCGCCACGCCTTGAGTAGTGTTGCGCCGGATGAATCCTAACGAATCGGAACACTCTTCCAGCGATACACAGCCTTCACCGCGCGGCTTCTGGTCGCTCTTCGTGGTGCAATTCCAGGGCGCCTTCAGTGATAACGTCTATCGCACGCTTGCCATGTTCCTTATCGTGAACATGACGCTGCCGTTCTTCAACGACGCGTCGCGTCCGTTCCGCATGGCGCTGGTGGGCGCATTGTTCGCGTTACCGTTCATTCTTTTCTCGATGGCTGGCGGCTTTCTTGCGGATCGTTTCAGCAAACGCTCCGTCGCCATCGGAACAAAGATCGCCGAGATCGTCATCATGCTGCTTGCCACTGGGGCGTTGCTTTGGAGCGAACCGATTCTTCTACTCGCCACCGTGTTTTTGATGGGGGCACAAAGTGCGTTCTTCGGTCCGACGAAATATGGTTTGCTGCCGGAGTTGTTGCCGGAACGAAAACTTTCCTGGGGCAACGGCGTCATCGAACTCGGCACATTCCTCGCCATCGTCGCGGGCACGATCGGCGGCGGCTGGCTCTTCGAGGTGTTGACTGGCAAACAGGTCTGGGCTGGCGTGATCCTCGTCGCGCTGGCAGTGCTGGGTACGGTCTGGAGTTTTGGCATCACGCGAGTTCCGGCGGCTGATTCCAAAAAGATTTTTCAGGTGAACACCTTCGCTGATCTGGGCAAACAACTCGGATTGATCCGCCGCGACCGCATCCTTTACCTCGCCATCTTGGGCAATACGTATTTCTTTTTCCTCGGCGCGCTGGTGCAGCAATACACGATCTATTCGTTCGGCAAAGACCTGCTTGGCCTGAGCGAAGGCCAGATCACGGCGTGGTTGATGTCGTCCGTGGCGCTCGGGATCGGCATGGGCAGCTACGCGGCGGGACGACTCTCCGGCAATAAGATCGAATACGGCCTCATTCCTCTCGGCTCGATCGGCATGACCTTGGCGGGCGCGTTTCTCGCCCTGCCGAACCCGACCGTCACCGGAACGATCATCGCGCTCGCGCTCTACGGATTTTTCTGCGGCTTCTTCATCGTGCCGGTCACGGCGTTGATCCAACACCGACCCGACCGCACAGACAAAGGCGCGATCATCGCCGCCGGAAATCTGCTTTCGTTCGTGGGCATCTTCATCGCGGCGGGTATCTTCGCCATGTTCGCCGGGGTGTTTCATTTCAGCCCGCGACAGATTTTTCTCATCACCACGGTGATGACTGTGGCCGGAACGATTTACGCGCTCTGGCTGCTGCCGGACGCGTTCCTGCGTTTCATCATGTGGATCGCCACGCACACGATCTATCGCATCAAGGTGCTGGGCCGAGACAATGTCCCTGCCAAGGGCGGTGCACTATTCGTCTGCAACCATCTCTCACTCGCCGACGCCTGCCTGCTGCAAGCAGCGGTGGAGCGGCCCGTCCGCTTCATCATGTTGAAAGCACTGTATGACAAGCCGTTCATCGGACATTGGGCAAAACTGACCGGCGCCATCCCCATCTCCTCCGAACTCCGCCCGCGCGACATGATCAAATCCCTCCAAGCTGCGAGCGACGCGCTCAGGAACGGAGAGGTTGTCTGCATCTTTGCCGAAGGCCAGATCACGCGCATCGGCCAGATGATGCCATTCCGTCGTGGCTTCGAGCGCATCATGAAAGACGTGGACGCGCCGATCATCCCCGTCGGCCTCGATGGGGTGTGGGGAAGCATCTTCAGTTTTTCCGAACACAAATTTGTCTGGAAGTGGCCGCGCAGGTTTCCGTATCCCATCACAGTCAACTTTGGCAAGGCCCTCCCGCCCACCGCAACACCGCCTGAAGTGCGTCAAGTCGTGCAGGAACTTCTCGCTGAAGCGTGGAATGAACGCAAAGCACGGATGCGTCCTTTGCATCACTCGTTTGTGGTCTCCGCTCGTCGCCGTCCGCGTCGTGTCGCGATGGCAGATGCGACCACGCCCGCCGTCACATTTGG
>JANPGI010000565.1:0-40943 GCA_031423875.1 Verrucomicrobiota bacterium
AAGAGCCGGAAACGAATCACGTTGCAGGTGTTCGCCACCGATCTCGACAAGGACGCGATAGACAAGGCGCGGCAGGGCGTTTACCCGGAAAATATCTCGGCGGACGTTTCGCCCCAGCAGATGAGCCGGTTCTTCATCAAGGATGAACACGGCTGCCGGGTGACCGCCGAGATTCGGAAGATGGTCACCTTTGCCACTCAGAGCCTCATCATGGACCCGCCGTTCACGAAGCTGGATTTTTTGAGCTGCCGCAATCTGCTGATCTATCTCTCGCCCGAGATGCAGAAGAAACTCATACCGCTGTTTCACTACAGCCTGAGTCCCGGCGGCGTTTTATTTCTCGGCAGCGCGGAGACGGTCGGCAACTTCACCGATCTCTTTACTCCTTTGAACAATAAATTGCGGATCTTCCAGCGGACGCCTTCCGTGTTGCGTCCGGAGCCGATTGATTTCCCCTCGTCCTTCGCGCCGCCTTTGCCCGACGGAAACGAGCCGCAACCCGTGCCAAAATCCACTCTCAGTCTTCAGGCGCTCGCGGATCAACTGGTCCTGGATAATTATTCCGCGCCTGCCGTGCTCGCGAATGACAAGGGCAACATCCTTTATGTGAGTGGCCGCACCGGCAAATACCTCGAACCCGCCGCTGGCAAAGCCAACTGGAATATCTTTGCGATGGCGCGCGAAGGTCTGCGCTACGAACTGGGCAATGCGTTTCACAAGGCACTTGATCAGAAAATTCCCGTGGTGGTGCGCGGACTCAAGGTCGGCACCAACGGCGGCAAGCAGCATGTGGACATCACCATCCAGCGCCTCGAACAACCAGAGCCGCTGCGGGGCTTGGTGATGATTGTGTTCACGGACGTGGCCGCGCCGCTGGAATCAATTGCGACGAGCCGCCCGGGCAAGGTGGGAAAAACTCCAGCCCGCAGCCTGCGGCAGGCGGAACTCGAACGAAAATTTCAGCAAGCCCGGCTTGAGGCGCAGACCATCCGCGAAGAGATGCAGACTTCGCAGGAGGAACTCCGTTCCACGAACGAGGAACAGCAATCCACGAATGAAGAGTTGCAATCCACCAACGAGGAACTCACCACCTCCAAGGAGGAGATGCAGTCGCTGAACGAAGAACTCCAGACCGTGAATGCCGAGTTGCAATCCAAGGTGGAGGAGTTGTCGCGCTCCAACAACGACATGAAGAACCTGCTCAACAGCACGGATATCGCCACGTTGTTCTTGGATAAAAATCTGAACGTGCGCCGCTTCACCACGCAGGCGACCAAGATAATCAAGCTCATCCCCGGCGACATTGGCCGCCCCATCACCGATCTTGCTTCCGATCTGCTCTACCCGGAACTGACCGCCGACGCCAAAGAGGTGTTGCGGAAACTGGGCTTTGCGGAAAAACCCGTCAACGCGCGCGATGGCCGCTGGTTCACGGTGCGGATCATGCCGTATCGCACGCTGGATGATCGCATTGATGGCGTGGTGATCACCTTCGCGGACATCACGGTGGCGAAGACGTTGGAGGCGAAGTTGCGCGACAAGCACACCCTTCTTGAAAAACACGTCGCGGAAGATTCTGCGGAGCGCGCCAAAGTCAGTAAGCGGGTGCTGGCAGTTGCGACCGCCGCCAAACGAACCAACGGCAACGGCAAAGTGCGGCGCTCCCGCAAACCGTGAAACATTCCGCCATGAAGACAAATAAGCCCTCATCAACCAAAGCGGTCCGACTGCGCGGCCTCGGCGACAAGCATGGCCTCGGCCCGATGATGACCGAACTTTACCGCAAAGCCGAAGTGCATTTGCGAAAGCAGAAAAGGCAGCATGGGGCGAAGGCTGGCAAGGCAAAGGCCAGCCCTCCGGTTTTGGAAACGGACTCACAGCGGCAGTTCCACGAATTGCAGGTACATCAGGTGGAACTGGAGATGCAGAACGTGGAGTTGCTGAAAGTCCGTGAGGAACTAGAAGCCACGCTGGAGCAATTTACCGACCTCTACGATTTCGCTCCCGTGGGCTATTTCACGCTCGCCGCCGACAGCACCATCCAACAGGCCAATCTCGCCGGAGCCAGTCTTGTCGGCGTCGAGCGTTCCCGGTTGGTGGGGCGTTGCTTCGACCAGCTTTTTGCCGTCGGGCAACGACCAGCTTTCCGTGCCTTTCTCCAACGGGTCTTTGCTGGCCAGGCCAATCTGTCCGGCGACTTCGAGCTGTCGCATTCGGGCCAGCCGCTCCGGGACATCAACATCAAAGCCCAGCGCTCGCTCTACGGGGATTCCTGCCGCGTCGCGGTGATGGACATCACCGAACACAAGCGGGCCGAGGATAAAGTGCGCGTCTCGGAAATCCGCTACCGCCGCCTCTTTGAGACCGCGCACGACGGAGTGCTGCTGCTCGATCCCGCCACGCGCAAGATCACCGATGCGAATCCCTTCATGACCCAACTGCTCGGTTACTCGCACGATCGGCTCGTGGGGAAGGAGATGTTTCAGATCGGCCTGCTCAAGGATGAGAACGCCAGCAAGGAGATGTTCCAGGAACTGAAACGTAACCATCAAGTCCGTTACGAGGATTTGCCCCTCAAGAGCAAAACCGGGAAGCATCAGGAAGTCGAAGTCGTGGCCAACCTGTATCAGGAGAACGGTCGCGCCGTCATCCAATGCAACATCCGCGACATCACCGCGCGCAAGCTGGTGGAGGATGCGTTGCGCGAGAGTGAGGAACGTTTCCGTGCGATGGCCAACGCGCTTCCGCAACTCGCGTGGATCGCCCGACCCGACGGCCACATCTTCTGGTACAACCAGCGATGGTATGACTACACAGGCACCACCCTCAAACAAATGGAAGGTTGGGGCTGGCAGAGCGTCCACGACACCGTCGAATTATCGAAAGTTATGGCTCGCTGGAAATCTTCCCTCGCCACCGGCAAGCCGTTCGACATGACATTTCCGCTACGCGGTGCCGACGGCCACTTCCGGTCGTTCCTGACCCGGGTGTTACCGCTGAAGAACGCGGACCATCAGGTGGTGCAATGGTTCGGCACCAACACGGATGTGGAGGATATCAAGCGGGCGGAAGCAACGCAGCGCCGCGCGGAGGTGCTGGCCGCGTCGAACAAAAAGCTGGAACTGGAAATCGTCCGGCGTCAGGCGGTGGAGAAATCACTCACGAAAAGCGAGCAACACCAGATCGTGTTGCTGGAGCAGTCGCGCGTCTTACAGGATCAGTTGCGGCGACTGTCGCACCAAGTTCTGCACGCGCAGGAGGAAGAACGCAAACGCATCAGTCGCGAGTTGCACGATGTCATCGCGCAGACGTTGACGGGCATCAACATCCGGTTGGCGGCTTTGAAAAAGGAAGCTGCACTCAACCGTGAAGGTTTTGACCACAGCATCACCCGCACGCAAAAGCTGGTGGAACATTCGGTGAACGTGGTGCATGAGTTCGCGCGCGAATTGCGCCCGGCGGTGCTGGATGATCTCGGACTGATCCCCGCGCTGCATTCGTTCGTAAAAATCTTTTCCCAGCGCACGCACCTTCACGTTGACCTGAAAGCTTTTGCGGGCGTGGAACAACTCGACAACAACAAACGCACGATCCTCTATCGCGTCGCGCAGGAAGCGCTCAACAATGTCGCCCGTCATGCGCAAGCCAGCCGCGTGGAAGTGAGCATCCAGAAACTTGCAGACGGCGGCATCGGCATGAAAATAAAAGACGACGGCAAATCCTTCCGCGTGGAGCGCGCTCTGCCCGCCAATGGCTGCAAGCGCCTCGGACTGGTCGGCATGAGGGAGCGGGTGGAGATGGTCGGCGGTAAATTTGCCGTCGCCTCCACGCCGGGCCAGGGCACGACCATCATTGCCCAAATTCCGCTCCTGAACGGAAAACGGGTTTAACGTCCATGCAACGCCTCACTCTTTTATTCGCGGAAGCCCCGCCCCCGGAGCGCGGGCGGTCCCTCGCCCGCAGCGGTCCCGCCCGACAGAGGATGCCCGGATTCTCCAACGCTAACTTTGCGATCCACGCGCTGCGACCGGGGACCGGTCGCGCTCCGGGGAAAGCGCCTCGATATTTTCCGCAGCCCCAATTGCTGTCTTGTTCCACCCGCGTCCCTGAAGAAATGCTCTGAATGAAAACAAAAACCAAACGTTCCCAACCCGCCACCTCGGCCACTCTTTTACCCAAGTCGCCCACGGGCATCCAGGGTCTCGATGAAATCACCGGCGGCGGATTGCCGCGCGGACGGCCCACGCTGATCTGTGGTGGTGCGGGTTGCGGCAAGACGCTGTTCGGCGCGGAATTTCTGGTGCGCGGGGCCACGCAGTTTGACGAACCGGGCGTGTTGATGGCGTTTGAGGAAACGGAAAAAGAACTCACGGCCAACGTCGCGTCACTCGGCTTTGATCTTGCCGGCCTCGTTCGCCGCAAAAAAATCGTGGTGGATTATGTTCACGTTGAGCGCAGTGAAGTTCAGGAGAGCGGCGAGTATGACCTCGAAGGATTGTTCGTCCGGCTCGGTCACGCGATTGATTCCATCGGCGCCAAGCGCGTGGTGCTGGACACGTTGGAGGTATTGTTCGCCAGCCTGCCGAATGAAGCCATCCTGCGCTCCGAGTTGCGTCGCCTCTTCCGCTGGCTCAAGGAGAAGGGCGTGACCGCCGTCATCACCGCCGAGCGCGGGCGCGAATCCCTGACGCGCCACGGATTGGAGGAATACGTTTCCGACTGCGTCATCTTGCTCGACCATCGCGTCAACGATCAGATCGCCACGCGGCATTTGCGCGTGGTGAAATATCGCGGCGCGCTGCACGGCACGAACGAATTTCCATTTCTTATCGGCGCAGAAGGCATCAGCGTGCTGCCCATCACGTCGCTGGCGCTGAACCATCAGGTATCCACCGAGCGGATTGCCACCGGCATCCCCCGGCTCGACGCGATGCTGGGCGGCAAAGGTTTTTTTCGCGGCAGCAGCATTCTGCTCACGGGCACGTCCGGCACGGGCAAGACCATCATCGCCGCCAATTTTGCCCAGGCCGCCGGCAAGCGCGGAGAGCGCGTGCTGTTCTTCTCGTTCGAGGAATCACCCAACCAGATCATCCGCAACATGCACTCCATCGGCCTGCGCCTGGAGCCGCTGGTCAAGCGCGACTTGTTGCGGTTTCACTCGCAGCGACCCTCGCTCTGCGGCCTGGAAATGCATCTGGCCACGATGTTCAAGGAGATCGCCACGTTTAAGCCGCATGTCGTCATCATTGACCCCATCACCAGCTTGATGGATCTGGGCACCGACTCGGAGGGCAAAGGGATGGTGACGCGGCTGATTGATTATCTAAAGGCCAACCAAGTCACCTCCTTCTTCACCAGTCTGACGCAGGGCGGCAAAGCGCCGCAAGAAAGCGAAGCCGCCATGTCCTCGCTCATGGATGCGTGGATTTTGTTACAAGACTTCGAGGGCAACGGTGAACGCAACCGCGTGCTCTATGTGCTCAAGGCGCGCGGGATGAAACACTCGAACCAGATCCGCGAGTTCCTGATTTCGGATCACGGCATTGATGTGGTGGACGCCTACATCGGGGCGAGCGGCGTGTTGACCGGCTCCGCGCGCGTGGCGCAAGGCGATCTCGAAAAAGCCGCCGTGTTGTCCAGCCAGCAGGAAGCCGCACAGCTCAAGCGCGAAGTGGAGCGCAAACGCAAGGCGCTCGAACGCCAGATCAGCGATCTGCGCTCCGATTACGAAGGCGAAGCACTGGAACTCCGGCGCATCGCCGAACAGGTCGGCACGCGCACACTCCTGCTCGGCACAGAGCGGGCGGCCTCCGGCCTCTTACGTCAGGCGGATACGAAGGTGGCGGCCAGCACGCAGAGCAAACCCAAAACGGGGAGAAAAGCTTGATGAAAATCAAAACCGTGAAGCACCCTGCCTCCGAAAACGGGCACCGGATCTCCAGTCTCTGGCAACTGCGCCTTTACGTCACTGGCCAGACGGGCAAATCGCTGACGGCGTTCGCAAACTTGAAACAGATTTGCGAAACCCATCTCAAGGGCCGCTATCGCATCAAGGTGATTGATCTGCTGAAACAGCCGCAGTTGGCCAAAGGCGACCAGATTTTGGCGATACCCACAGTGGTGCGCAAACTGCCGAAGCCGGTGCGAACCATCATTGGGAATCTTTCCAACACCGAACATTTGCTCGTGGGTCTGGATTTACGCGCGGCCAATTAACAAAGATGAAAACTCCAAAGAAAAACAAGACCGTTCGCACGAAGCGGGTCACGGCGAAGTCCCCGGCCACCCGGTCCAAGGACAAATATGTCCTGCGACTGTTCGTGGCGGGCGCCACGGCGCGCTCGCGGCAAGCCGTCCTGCGCGTCCGGCAACTCTGCGAAGCGGAATTAAAAAATGGTTGTGACTTGAAAGTGATAGACATCTATCAGCAGCCCGAACTGGCGCGCGCGAACCAGATCGTCGCCACCCCGACGCTCATCATGGAATTTCCCAAACCGGTGCGCCGGTTCATCGGCAACCTGTCCAACACCGACGGCCTCTTCGTCGAGTTGGCCGTGACCACCAAAGGTAAAATCGCGCTGTGAAACAACTCGTTCAAAACTTCGTAGCTGCCGTCGCTCTGCCGGGCGCATCCGGCACGGAGCGCGGCTGTGTCGCAGCGACCAGCCGCAGCACGGACAACCGGCGCGAGGGCTTTGATTTCACCTTGCGCGTCGCTCCTTGCGAAGCTGCTGCGGCTGATCCCGCACGGCGCGGGACACAGCCGCGCTCCGGAGGCAGGCGATGAAAACTACGCGCGAAAAAATCCCCGGAGCGCGGGCGGTCCCTCGCCCGCAGCGCGTCGCCAGACCGGGACGCGCCGGAAAATTCCGCAGCCCTCGCCTTGATCCCGCGCTGCGACCGGGGACCGGTCGCGCTCCGGGGGCGGAGCTCGTCAGTCTCCGCACCCGGCTTGCCATCGCAGACGAAACCCTCCGCGCCATCCGCAACGGCGAAGTGGATGCAGTCATGGGTTCGGGCAAACAACGTGACCAAGTGTTCTCGTTGGAAGGCGCGGAACACGCCTACCGCCTGTTGATCGAATCCATGAACGAAGGCGCACTGACGTTGACGGCGGACAAGATGATTCTGTTCGCCAACCAGTGCTTTGCCGACATGGTCAAGTGCCCGCTGGAACAGGTGACGGGCAGTTCGTTCCGCCGTTTTCTTTCCGCTGAAGACCGGGCGATCCTCCGCCCGCTCATGAAACGCGCCGCCCAATCCGGCTCTAAAATCCAGGTGCTGCTCCATGCCAGCGATGGTTCACTCATCCCGGCGCTGCTTTCTATTCGCGAACTGGCCAACGAAGGTTCCAAGGATGTGATCATCGGTATGGTGGTGACGAACATGACAGAAGCGCGGCGCAACGAGGAGATGTTGCGCGCCTTGACGCACCGCGTGGTGCAAGTGCAGGAGGCCGAACGCGCCAGCGTGGCCCTCGAATTGCACGATAACATCACGCAGTTACTTTGCGCCGTCCTCGTACGCAGTCAGACATTGGCGGATAAACTTTCGCCGCGCGACGGTTCATCGAAGAAAGAAGCGATCAAGCTCCGGGAAATGCTCGGCCAGACCGCCGACGAAGTGGAGCGCATCTCGCGCAATCTGCGGCCCAGCGTTTTGGACGAGCTGGGATTGGTGGCCGTCCTGCGCGATACCACCACGGAGTTCGCGGAGCGGACGGGCGTGGTACTCAAGTTGACATGCGTGGAGTTGACCGCGCGACTGCCCGCCGAGACCGAACTGGCACTCTACCGCATTCTCCAGGAAGCCTTGAAAAATTTGGAACAGCACGCCTGCGCCCGGCACGTGACGGTGCGACTGACGCAACCGGGCGACTTTGTGCAGTTGAATATCTCTGACGACGGGATCGGCTTCGACGGCAAACATCATGCCGCCCGCCGAAAAGGGAAGAGCGTCCTTGGCCTGCTCGGCATGAGGGAACGCGCCGCCTATGTGGGCGGTGTCCTCACGGTCAAATCCGGTCGCCGCGCGGGCACAGAAATCGAGGCGCGCATTCCTCTGGCGACGGACATTACAACGACAAAATAAAACTGACTTATGAAATCAAAAAAAATCACCGTCCTGCTCGCGGAAGACCACATGATCGTGCGCGAGGGATTTCGCAAGATGCTCGAACTCGAAGCTGACTTTGAAGTTGTGGGCGAAGCCCAGGATGGCCGCGCGGCGGTCACCATGGTTAAAAAATTACTTCCCGCCGTGGTGTTGATGGACATCGCCATGCCGTTGCTCAATGGATTGGAAGCCACGCGCCAGATTCTCAAAGCCGGGCCCACCAGCAAAATAATCATCCTCTCCGCGCATAGTGATGATGCGTATGTGAAAAACGCCATCGAGTCCGGCGCGGTGGGATTTTTGCTCAAACAAACTTCCGCCCACGACGTCTGCCGCGCGATCCGGGAAGTTCACGCCGGGAAAACTTTTTTCAGCCCCTCGATTTCCAAGCGGCAAGATCGTCTCCACCCACAAGTGCCAGACCGCACTGGCGCGCTGAAAAAGAAAGCCGCTGAATTGACTTCGCGAGAGATGGAAGTGTTGCAACTCATCGCCGAAGGCAAGGCCAACAAAGAAACCGCCGGGGAACTTGGCATCGGCATCAAGACCGTCGAGAAACATCGCGAGCATCTCATGGAGAAGCTCGACATCCACGACACCGCCAGCCTCACCCGCTACGCCATCGGCGCGGGGATCATCGAGAGCAGCGTGCAGTTGACCATTAAACAGAGTTGAGAGCTTTTATTGATACTCATGCAGGGTGTGACAGGGCGGGGTCTTCAGGGTGCTTCAGTCTTCATCGCATCGGCGAGGTTCGACTGTTCAAAATCTTGGGACGGTGAAGTGGTGATAACGCCGCCCTCCGCTCGCGGCAACCTCCTGTCACTCTGTATTACCAACCTCAATAGGTTTAAGGTTCTTCGTCTCACCCCAACTTTTCCCAGTCGCATCAGGTTTCACCCAGCACCATTCATGGCCTGCTGAGTAGAGGCTGTATTTCTCAAATCCGTCATGGGTGGAACACCCCATAGCGACCTCGTGCGTGCCTATTTATTCTTTGGACGTTGGAATTAGTCAGTGTGGTTAGACCAACGCAAACCAAAAGAAAGAAACATGATCACAACCCAGCTTGAAAGGATCCAAAGCAATGTTAACTAAATTAAATCCACGCGTCCAAATCCTCACTTTGTTTTTGCTGGGTCTGACCCTCCCGCACCAGTTCGCCACCGCAGCGCAAGCGCCCGTACCCTTGGGAAGTGCTGGCAACTTCGGCGTGCTCGCCGCCTCCACTGTCACCAGCAGCGGGGCCACTGTCGTCACTGGCGACCTGGGAGTCTGGCCAGGTACTTCGGTAGCCGGCTTCCCGCCCGGAAAGGTGGTTGGGACTATGCACGTCACCGATCCGGCCGCGCAGGCAGCACAGGGCGATCTTACCACCGCGTATCTCGACGCCGAAGGACGAACTACTGCTCCGGTTTCCGTTGCCGGAAATATCGGTGGCCAGACCCTGCCTCCAGGACTGTATAAGTCCACCTCCTCGTTGCAGATCTCATCCGGCGATCTGACGCTCGACGGACAAGGCGATCCCAATGCCGTCTTCATTTTCCAGATTGCCTCCACCTTGGTCACCACGTCTGGTCGTCAGGTGATCCTCATCGGCGGGGCACAGTCGGCTAATGTGTTTTGGCAAGTCGGCAGTTCCGCGACCATCGGAACCACCTCGGGCATGAAAGGCAACATCTTGGCCCTTGAGTCGATTGCCATTCAGACAGGCGCAACACTTCAAGGCAGAGCCTTGGCCCGAACTGCCGCAGTGACCCTCGAGGGCAATGAAATGACGGTGCCCACGCTTGGCGGGGGCGGTGGTGGCGGAGTCGTAGTGACTCCTTCGACCAACGTTTTTGTGAACGCCGTCTCGCCCATCACGTTGAATCCGCAGACCGGCCTGTTCGAGCAGACCGTTCGGTTGACCAACAGCAGTGCCAGCACCGTCGCGGCCGTCCAACTCCTTATCCAGGCCCTGCCGTCCGGCGTTCAGGTTTATAATGCGAGCGGCAGCATCAACAGCACGCCCTTCGTGCAATATGGTTTTCCCCTCGCTTCTGCTGCGTCAGTTAATTTGTTGATCGAGTATTATCGCGCCAATCGCCTGTCCATTCCCCAGCCGGCCTTTCTAGTTCGGGAAACCGCTCCACTCCCCGTGACCGCAACCGGCCCGGTTATCACAATCAATACAAACACGTTGGTGGCTGGACGGTTCCTGATCGAATTTTCAGCCACCCCGGGAGGCCGTTACGCGGTGCAGTACAGCAGCAACATGACAAACTGGAAAACCGCCGATCCCATCATCACCGCCCCGGCCAATCGGGTGCAGTGGTACGATGACGGCCCGCCCAAAACTGAAAGCAAACCAACCACTGTCGGAAGCCGGTTCTACCGGATCATGGTTCTACCTTGAGTCTCGTTAACCCCAAACATCCTAACCTCTATGAATCGAGTTTTCCTTTCCACCACCCTCGCGCTCGCCGCAGCCACTCCGTTCGCCCTGCCCGGCGCGGATATTCCCGAGAACCCCAACCGCCTAAGCCTCGGTGCGCGCTTTGGCATGAACTTCAAAGCTGACTTCCGCAACAGCGCACCAGTCAATCCCGGGCCTGCTGTCAGCGGCGCGGATCACATCTATAATGACGGTTACGTTCTTTTGGACAGCAGCGGAAACGCAGGCGGCCTCACCTGGAACTGGGGCTACCAAAACGCCTCTCAGGTGGTCGGCAACACCATGCAGTTCAATGCCATTGAGTCCAGTAGTCCTTCCGGCCTGACCGGTGACAACAGGGTCACCGGCGATCCACAATCCGGCGTCGAGCTGATCTACCAGCGTGTGCTAGGCCGGTTCGGGGCGGAAAGCAATGGTCGCTGGGGACTCGAAGCCGCCTTTGGCTACACCGAACTCGACTTGAGCGACAGCCGCAGCGCGACTGGTCCCGTCACGGTCACAACCGACAGCTTTCCACTTAATGGTGTGATACCTCCCAGCGCTGGCTATAATGGCTCTTTCCAGGGACCCGGCGCCCTGCTCGGCGACACCCCCACGCGAACCATCGCGTCCGGCACTGGCACCCTGACAACCCATCAAAAGTTGAGCGGACAGTTATATGGCATTCGTCTCGGTCCTTTTGCCGAATGGAATTTAACTTCCAAACTGAGCCTCGCCGCCAGCGTGGGCCTGACTTTGGCTCCGGCCTTGGTTGAATACGACTTCTCGGAAACCAGTACGGTGGCTGGCGGCAGCACATCCGTGGCGAGCGGTCATTCGTCCAAAAATAAACTGCTATACGGCGCCTACGCGAGCGCGATGCTCCGTTACGACTTCAGCAAACATTGGGGCATCTTTGCGGGCGCACAGTTCCAAAGTTTGAACTCATTGGAGCAATCCATTGGCAATCATACAGCCCGCCTTGACCAGGACGTCACGGTTTATGGCGTCGTGGGCATCAGTTGTGGGTTCTGATGGGCTGGCCCAAGTTGCACGCAGTTGGCTCACTACATGAATCGGCCAGCGGGCGTACCCAAGACGTACCTAGTCCGGAGATGAGGTGTTGTTCGTCAATGGCTGTTCGGATGTCATGGCACGACTGATTGATTACGGGCGTCACCTCGCCGTAATGGCGACGCCAGACAAAGAAAGCGTGAACAACTTTCGCCCCCTCGTCACCATCACGCGCGACGACTCGCCACCCTTTATGGATAGAAACAGCCTCGCTTTCTGGATGACTTTGGTGGGAACCGTTTGCTGGGGAGTTTGTTTTTGGTGGATGCACCGGATCTCCACAAAACAGAACACACTTCTCGACCAGCTTCGCGAGCAGGGCAAACGAATCGAAAAATTATCCAAGATCGAACATGACCTCATCAAGGAAGTGCATCCCCAGGTCAGTGAGATCAAGGAAGGGATGGATGAGATGATCGCGGTGGTGAAGGAGAATTCTGGCAACCCGCTTCCGGCATCAAAAAAGAAACGGATATAGCCTCATCAAATTCTGCATGGGGTGATCACCCTATGGCACGCTCCGGCTTTTTGAATTATTTTTACCACATGAATTACGCAACCCAGGAATTTTCCCTCTCCGACCGTTTGAAAGCCGTTTTCACCCCGAACGGAGAAGTTGAAACCGCACCGTCCTCACCTCTCGATGATGAACCGTGCGGGCACTTCTGTCATCCCCATGCACTCGTGGATGCTGGCACTACGATTGGCAAAAGAACGCGGATATGGGCGTTTGCTCATGTTGCCACCGGCGCAACCATTGGCGAGGACTGTAACATCTGCGACCATACATTCATCGAGGGTGAGGTTCGCATCGGCAATCGCGTGACGCTGAAGTGCGGTGTGTTTTTGTGGAATGGCGTCTCTGTCGAGGATGATGTTTTCATCGGCCCCGCCGCCGTATTCACGAATGATTACCGCCCTCGTAGCAAACGCTATCTCCCGGATCTCAAAACTGTACTCAAGGAAGGTTGCAGCATCGGCGCCAACAGCACGGTGTTACCCAACCTGACTGTTGGCCGCTGGGCGATGGTCGGGGCTGGATCGGTCGTCACACGCAGCGTGCCGGATCATGCTTTGGTGGTGGGCAACCCCGCGCGGTGGCGTGCCTGGATTTGTCGTTGCGGAGAAAAACTGCCTCCCGCTTTCGGTGGTGTGCTGAAGTGCGACTGCGGAAATTCCTACGAGCAGATTTCAAACAATGAAGTGCGAGCGGTTGTCATCAACGGCCACTCTGCCGCCAAGGGTCACGCAAGCTATCTAACCGATGACGTATGAAAAAAATCCACCTTTGGCTGACTCTGATTGTCGTGCTGTCGCTCGCACTCATTGGCACAGCCTATCAACCAGACCCAGAGGTCGCACCCAATCCAGAGGTCATCTACATTGCGTTGGTGTTCGATGATGGGCCATTTCCCAATCATGCACCCCAGCTTCTGGCGTTGCTCGCCAAAGAACAGGTTCATGTGACGTTCTCCATGGTAGCATCGAACGTCCACAGATTTCAGAGTACGGCAAAAGCCATCGTTGCCGGAGGACACGAGGTGGCCTGTCACTCCTATTCACATCGCCATCCAAAGGATTTGGACGATGCTGCGCTTGAACAGGAATTCGTGGGCGCGCAGAAAATAATCACCGAGGTGACGGGTCGCCCGGCAAAATGGTATTGGCCGCCCTTCCTTGAAATGGACGACCGGATGCCAGCAATGGCCGACAAGGCAGGTATGGAAATCTATTCGCTCAAAAATGTCGTCGTCTCCAAGGATTACGACAGTGGCGTAGGCAGGAGAGGCATCAAGCGGAACGCCACGCGCAATGTCGTGGATGGATCAATCATCGTGTTCCATGAATGGAGGGAAGAAACCCGGGAACAGTTACCCGCCATCCTCGCCGAACTCCGACGGCAAAATTGCGCCTTCCTCACATTCAGCGAGCTGGCGGAGAAAGTTCGCGCAAAAAATCCGGCTGCAAAGTAGATGGCTCGATGGTTTCGCAGCCCCATGCCGCGCCGTCCAATCAAATGACGTTCGTGGCAGGAAGAGATGGCAATACGGAAAGCGGAGCGGTTACACAGGATGGGGGTAGAACACCCCATAGCACCCACAAGGCTCGTCTGGTTAGTTTATGATTATGAACGATACCCAAACTTTGTCGGCGACCAAAACAGGCGGCGCATCAGCACATTCTCCAAAGATTGATCCCCATCGTATCCTCGTGGTAGATGACGATAGCGACATCCGTCATTTCAACGCCGACGTGTTGACTGGCTGTGGCTACGAGGTGGACACGGC
Organism: Verrucomicrobiota bacterium; assembly: GCA_031423875.1. GTDB lineage: Bacteria > Verrucomicrobiota > Verrucomicrobiia > Limisphaerales > JADLHS01 > JADLHS01. Next base: position 13,894 of record JANPGI010000565.1, read on the forward strand.
TGAAGACGGGGCTGCCGCTTGGGAGACTATTCAACTGAACAACTATGACCTCATGGTTACTGACAACAACATGCCGAATTTGTCAGGCATTGAGTTGCTCATAAAACTTGATGCCGCCGGCATGTCGCTGCCGACCATCATGGCCACGGGAACATTGCCAACGGCTGAATTCGTGCTTTACCCTTGGCTACAACCTTCCATTACGCTGCTGAAGCCCTATACCCTCCAAGAGCTTTTGGAAGCAGTGAGAACCATATTCACAGCGGAAAGCACCTCCGCTTACTCCAAACTTTTGACGTCTCAAGATTTGAATTATAAAAACATCCCGCAAGTGAGTGAGAGGGCCGTAGCATCGCAGAAATGCCCTGCAAATCCTGCTCATCGCATCCTTGTGGTGGATGAAGACCAAGACCTTCGCTGGCTGTATTCCGAGGTGTTGGCTGGTAGTGGCTACGATGTTGACGGCGCTCAAGATGGCATTGCGGGATGGGATGCGCTTCAGTCCAACAGCTACGAACTGTTGATCACCGATCACGATCTATCCAAGCTGAACGGCATTCAACTTGTCAGAAAGCTGCGGGCTGCTCACATGACGCTTCCCGTGGTGATGGCTGCAACAACTTTGCCAACGCATGAACTGCACAGGGATGTATCGCTTCAACTCGCGGCGACACTGCAGAAACCCTTTGGTATTGACGCGTTGGTGGACACGGTGAAATCAGTCCTGCACGCGCCACTCTTGCCAGTGCGCAACTGGCAAGGCGAGCCAGCCGCCACCGGTTTCAGGTGCTGACGATTGCGTGCGAGATTTACGATCTCCCGCCATCAGCTTTGCCACCGTATCGCTGGACGAACCGCCTCCCGCTTTCGGTCGGGTGCTGAAGCGCGAGCGATTGCCACCAATGGTCATTGAGTCGGATTACTGTGGCCGTTCGCAAAACCCCCTTGGTTTTGAACGCAGACACCAAAGTAGAGCGTTGGACAAGAAGGGCCATGACAACGCAGCGCGTCATCGCTACCAGCTTTGGAGTTCGGGTCAATCGCGCATGAATAGCTTCGTCAACAAATGTCGCCAGCTCTTGGGTGAACTGAATTTGTATTCCCCGTGCAAGTTGATGATCGCAATCATCGGCAGCAGCGAGGCGCTGGTTGATGAAGCACGCTTGGTAGGGTAACACCCCATAGCATCAGCCAGTCCTTTCCAAGCATTGTGGGGATGAGAAAAGAGAACGCTCCGACAGAAGCAAGTGGGTTCTCTCCCGATGAATCGCCGACCATGAAACACAACAAGAACCATGACAATGCTCCAGACGCAGCCCAAGCATTGATGCCGGTTCACTTTGAGTTCACTCACCTGACCGCTGTCACTGTTTGCGTTGCAGGCACGTTCAACAACTGGCATCCCACCACCAAAGCCATGCACCCAGCCGGGAGCGGCCATTGGATGAAGGAAGCCTTCTTGCCACCCGGCAAATACGAATACTGCCTCGTAGTGGATGGCCAATGGATTCCTGATCCAAGTGCTTTGGAAACCGTGCCCAATCCTTTCGGCGGAAGAAACTCGATCTTGAATGTGGCCTGCTCCCCGGAAGCCGCCCATCGCGCGGACGCACAAAATCTACCGTTGAAAAACACAAACAAAAAGAACACCAAAAAAATATGAGCAAAGAAACCCAAGCCATCAGTCATGACGTAAGCCAACTGGCCGAAGACGCCCGCGCGTTGATGACCGCCACCGCCGATGTCGCCGGAGAAAAAGTTGGCGAAGCCCGCAAACGCCTTGCCGCCGCCTTGGATCAGGGCAAGGAAATCTACGGTCGCGTCCGTGACAAAGCCGTCGAAGGCGCAAAGGTCGCTGACAAAACCGTCCGCGAGAATCCTTATCAAGCCATCGCCATCGGCGTCGGCGTCGGGGCGCTCGTCGGTTATCTCCTGGGACGCCGTTGCTCCCGCGATTGATCCCGTTATGGAAGAATCCTCCGTCAGCTTCAAGCAACTGGCCGCGACCTCGAAACAGTTCGCGCGCCGGCTGTTGACCATCGGTGAAAACCGGCTCGAATTGTTGACGGTGGAAGTGCAGGAGGAGCGTGAGCGTCTCCTGCACGCCATTTTACTCGCGCTTGGCGTGGCGACATTTGGTCTGCTGACCGCCATCACCGCCACGGCGTTGGTCGTCGTTTTCTTCTGGGCCTATTCTCCCGTGCTGGCGCTCCTCGTTTTGACCGCGCTCTACGGAACGGCTGGTGTTTATCTTTACCTACAACTCACCGCTCGACTGCGGAACGCGCAGACACTCGCCGCCACTCTGGAACAACTCCGAAAGGACCGCGCATGTTTGGAAAAAGCTCTCGAATGAATCCCCTCGCCACGCGTAAACAGATGTTGATTGCCGAAAGCGAACTCAACCGCGCGCACTTGGTTCAAGACTGGCAGACGATGGCGGGCGAAGTTCACGCGCTGGCTGATGAAGTGCAAACCCTCCGCTCCATGGCCTCTGCCGCTGGCTCATTGGTAGCCGGTCTTGCCGCGTTGCGACGCAAGAAATCTGCGCCCGCTGAAAAACCGGCATGGTGGCAAACTCTTCTCAAAGGCGCGGGTCAGATTTCCACACTCTGGTCGGCATTTCGTGCGCCTAGGCACGTTCCAAAAGACACTTAGTCGAACTTCAGAAATACAAATCTATGTTACGCAGCATCAAACAACTCTACGGAAACAAACTCGGCGCGACCGATGGCGAAATCGGTCATGTGAAAGATTTTTACTTCGACGACCAGAATTGGGCCATCCGTTATCTGGTCGTGGACACGGGCAACTGGTTGCCCGGACGACAGGTGCTCCTCTCGCCCTATTCGCTCGGACGTCTTGATCAGGTTGAAAAAGTCCTGCGCGTGAACCTGACCCGGAAACAGATTGAGAACAGTCCTTCGATTGATCTGCACAAGCCGGTGTCGCGCCAATACGAGGAGGAGTATTACCGCTATTTCGGCTGGCCGTATTACTGGCAGGGTGAAGCGCTGTGGGGGCTCAGCGGCTTCCCGATTTTGGAAGCAGCGGGTCAACCGCTCCCGTACGAATCCGCCATGGCTAACAATCCGGCCACCGTTCCTCCTGACGCCCATCTGCGCAGCACGCAAGCCGTGAACGACTATCAAGTCCGCACGGGCGAAGACATGATTGGTCACGTCTGCGATTTCATGATGGACGCCGGGAGTTGGAAAATCGGTCAGTTGGCCGTCAAAACCGGCCACCGACTTTCCGGCATCGAGAAGCTGATCACGACAAAGGAAGTGGACCGCATCAGTTATGAGGAATCCACGGTGTTCGCGACTTTGACCCAGGAAGTTGTCGTGCCGAGTTCTACGCCCGACCCGGCGGCAACCGTTGCGTCACCTTGACGCCGTCATCCTATCCTTGCCTTACGGGATTGGCGGGCCCGAAGACGTTGACACCGTTTGCTCGCGGAGGAAGTCCCCCCCGTCGTGACAACCGGGCGATTCCAAAATAGATTTTACCGCATGAACACCGTCGCCCTCTACGACACCAAACCTTACGACCGCGAATACTTTGAGCGCGCGCGGAAGCGAACCTGCTTCGCAGTTGAAAAGGGATGAAAGAAAAATCGCCCGAGTTTCCGGAGAAGGGAAATGAGATTCATTCCCAGACATAAGGCAGAAGGCAAAAGTAGTTCAGTCTGACAACGCCGCCCGAGCTTTCGACGTGATGGCGAGCACCGCCGGGTGCGTCAACTTGCGTTCGGCGCTGATGGCGTAGAATTGCTGGCGGCAATCCTCGGTGCGCCCGATGACTTGGAAGCCGTAGCGCGCGACCGCTTCTTTCACCACCAAGGTCGGCAAGGCGAAGAAGCCGAGGCCGTCCACCGCCGCCACTTTCATCAAGGCGGCGTCCTCGAATTCCGCCACGAGTCGCGGGCGAATATCTTCGGCTTGAAACCATTTCTCCAGTGATTGGCGCAGCGCGGCGTTGCTCGCGGGCAGCAGAACGGGCGCTTCGTTCAGTGACTTGGGAAATTTGCGCTTGAGGGTGGCAGCCAGTTTGCGCTCCGCGCAGAAGGTCACGCCACATTCGCCGAGCAGGTGGTTGAAAACTTTAATGGGGAGCGAACTGGGCGCAGGTTCGTCCGCCAGCACAATGTCCAGCCGATGGGCGGCCAGTTGGCCGAGCAGATCGGCGGCTTTGCCTTCACGGCAAACGGCTTGGATGGGCTGTTCCAGTTTGAAGATGGGTTTGATGATTTCGTAGCTGACCAGTTTGGGTAGCGAATCGGTGATGCCGATGTGGACGCGCAACGGGCGTGCGCTGGGCTGTTGCCGGGCGGCGTCGAGTAACTCTTGCCCCAGCGAAAAAATCTCCTCGGCGTAGCTCAACACCCGGTGGCCAGCCTCGGTCAACGCCAGGGCGCGTCCACCGCGTCGAAAAAGTTTTTCCTCGAGCACGCCTTCCAGCGCCGCAATCTGCGCGCTGATGGTGGGCTGGGAGACGTGCAGTTTGTCCGCCGCCTTGCGCAAGCCGCCTTCTTTGGCGACCACCCAGAAATAACGCAGGTGATGGTAGTTCAAGAATTCCACGCGGTCATGGTATTCGCTTTAACCTAAGAGTCCATTCCAAAAGTCATAATAGGCTAATGGTGATGCCGCCCCTATTCTGTCGCCATGAAAACGACAATCACTTTGAAAGAGTTCGGTGACTTGCCACCAGTCGCGGTCCAGGTCACACACGCAACCGCGCCGGCAATCTCGGAGTCGTCACCCCAAATAACCCCGAGAGCGTCCAGGGTCTCCATGTCCCGCTGGACAGAAGCGACGAAAGCTTTCGCGAGTTGCCGCACCAACGCCACCCCGCTCCGTTTCCCTGCGAGTCGCCATATCAGCGGGGCGGGATAAACGAGTAACTGAGAAGCGAACGCAAACCTCAACTACCGACATCACGCATCATGAAAATCCAATTCCGAATTCGCGGCCTCAACGCCAATGCCAACCTGCGCGGCTGGTTGGAGAAACAACTCGAACGCTTGCGCAGCCTCATCCCCGTCTCCACCGCCGAAGTGGTGTTGGAACGGGAGCAGGACAGCGCGCCCGCCTTCCGCGCGCATGTGCATCTGGCCGTGCCCGGCCCGGACATTCATGCCGCCGCCCGCGACCACACGTTGGAAGCCGCTTGGCTGAAGGTGACCAATAACTTGCTCAAACAAATCGAACGGCGCAAAACCCGGCAGCACCAAAAGCTGAAAAGCAACCGGCAGCGCCCGGTTATTGCAAGCCGCTGGTCAGGAGCGATGGCGGGTCAACGCGCGTAAGCCAGCAAATATTCAAAACGAACTATGACTGAACAAGCTTGGCTCTGGCTCGGCTTCAACGTCTTCGTCCTCGCGATGCTGGCGCTGGACCTCGGCGTGTTCCACCGCAAGTCGCACGTCGTCTCGGTCCGCGAAGCCATGGCCTGGACGGTCGCGTGGATCACACTCGCGCTGCTGTTCAATCTCGGCGTGTGGCATTACTCGGGGGCGCAGAAGGCGCTGGAATTCACCACCGGCTATCTCATCGAGTATTCGTTGAGCGTGGACAACATCTTCGTCTTCGCGCTGCTGTTCTCTTATTTTGCCGTGCCGCCGAAGTTCCAGCACCGGGTGCTTTTCTGGGGCATCCTCGGCGCGCTGGTGTTGCGGGCCATCATGATCGGGGCGGGCACGGTGCTCATCGCGAAATTCGCGTGGATCATCTATGTGTTCGGCGCGTTCCTCATCCTCACCGGGATCAAGATGATCGTGAAACGCGAGGAGGAGATTCATCCCGAGCGCAACCCGGTCGTGAAGTGGTTCAAGAAGCTCATGCCGGTGACCAGCGACTATCGCGAGGACAAATTCTTCGTGCGCGAAAACGGCGTCCGCATGGCCACGCCGCTGTTCTTGGTGCTGTTGCTGGTCGAAGTCTCCGACGTGATTTTCGCCGTGGACTCGATCCCGGCCATCTTCGCGGTCACGACCGATCCGTTCATCGTCTATACGTCGAACGTGTTCGCCATCCTCGGCCTGCGCTCGCTGTATTTCGCGCTGGCGGGGGTGATGGACAAATTCCATTACCTCAAGATCGGCCTGGGCGTGGTGCTGACATTCGTCGGCGTGAAGATGCTGCTGGCGCACACGGCTTGGAAGATTGACACGCTGGTGTCGCTGGGCGTGATCCTGTTCACCCTGGCCATGTCGGTGGTGATGTCGCTGCTGCGCCCGAAGAAGAAGGTCATCCCTGCCGTGCCTCCCAAAGTGGTGAGTTGAACATGGCCCAGCCCATACATCCCATGCAACAATTGATTGAAAGCGTCCGCCCTTCGCCGTCGGAGGCGCGGGCGGCGATCTCGCTCGGCATCATCGGCGGGGGGCAACTTGCTAAAATGACCGCGCAGGCGGCGGCCCAATTTGGTTGCGAGGTGGTGATCTTGGAACGGCAGTCCGAGTTTCCTGCGGGCAGTCTCGCCACTCAAACACTCCTCGGCGACTGGGACGATCCGGATTCGTTGCTCGAACTCGCGTCGTTGGTGGATGTGGTCACATTGGAGAATGAATTCGTGGACGCCGCCGCGCTGGCCGTGCTGGAGCAGCGCGGCCACACGCTCTGGCCGTCGTCCGCCACGATGCGTCTCATCCAGGACAAACTTGTCCAAAAACAAACGCTCGCCAAAGCCGGTTTGCCCGTGCCCCGGATGCGCGCGGTGGAGCGGATTGAGGAAGTGGTGGCGACCGCGACCGAGTGGGGGCTTCCGCTCCTGCTCAAAGCCCGGCGCAACGCCTACGACGGCAAGGGCAACGTGACCCTTCGTTCCATCGCAGAGATTGAAACGGCGTGGAATAAACTGGACGGCCACTACGGCAATCCGTTGTTTGCTGAAGATTTTTGTCCGTTCACCCAAGAGCTGGCCGTCATCGTCACTCGCGGTGTCAATGGCGATGTCGTGACCTATCCCGTGGTGGAAACCGTGCAGCGCGAGCATATCTGCCACCTCGTGAGCGCGCCTGCCTCGGTCGCGGAGGAAACTGCGCGGCGCGCGACCGACATCGCCCGGCGTGCAATCGAAGCGGTCGATGGTGTTGGCAGCTTCGGTGTCGAAATGTTCCTTATGCCCGGTGGCGAAATCGTCATCAACGAACTCGCGCCGCGCGTCCACAACTCGGGGCATTACACCATCGAAGCCTGCGCGTGTTCGCAGTTTGAAAATCACGTCCGCGCCGTGCTTGGCTGGCCGCTCGGTTCACCCGCGCTGCGCGCGCCTGCCGCCGTCATGGTCAACCTGCTGGCTAACGCCGATGGCCCAGGGACGCCGCAAGGTTTGGCGGGAGTCTTGCAAGTGCCCGGCGCGCACGTCCACATTTACGGCAAAGCCCGCAGCGGCAAAGGTCGCAAGATGGGCCATGTCACCGCGCTCGGCGCGACACCCGGAGAAGCGTTGGCCGTCGCCCAACGCGCCGCTGATTGCATTCGTTTCGGTTGAGCCAAATGAAATCCAAGATTCGCAATCCAAAATCAAAAGCGCCGGCCTGCCCGCCGCAGGTCGGCATCATCATGGGCAGCGATTCCGACTGGCCGACGATGAAGCTGGCCGCCGACGCCTGCACCGAGTTCGGCATTGCGTGTGACGTGCGCGTCGTCTCCGCGCACCGCACGCCGCTGGACATGGTGCGCTACGCGCGCACGGCGCACACGCGCGGACTGCGCGTCATCATTGCGGGGGCGGGCGGCGCGGCGCACCTGCCCGGCATGGTCGCCAGCCTCACGCCGCTCCCCGTCATCGGCGTGCCGGTCGAAAGCAAATCACTGACGGGACTTGATTCGCTACTGTCCATCGTGCAGATGCCAGGAGGCGTGCCGGTCGCGACCGTCGCGATTGGCGGCGGACGGAACGCCGGATTGCTGGCGGTGCGGATTCTCGGCGCGAACGATCCTGCGTTGTGGCTGCGCATGGTCTCCTTTCAAACCCGCCTTGCGAAGGAATCACGCGCCAAGGATCGAAAGCTACGGGCCGAAGTCAGAACCCAATACCGATTTTGACCATGGAAATCCTCGACGCCATCCGCGCCAACCTGCTGTCGCCCGCCGTGCTGTTCTTCGCGCTCGGCCTCATCGCCGCGCTGATGAAAAGCGACCTCAAGTTTCCCGAGCCGCTTTACGTGGCGCTGACGATTTACCTGCTCGTGGCCATCGGCTTCAAAGGCGGCGTGGCCATCGCTGCGGCCGGCCTCGCCAAGGTCTGGTTGCCTGCGCTGGCGGCCTTGGCACTCGGTGCGTTGATTCCGCTGTGGACCTATCCGCTGCTGCGCTTCGGTGGAAAATTTTCCGCCGTGGACTCCGCCGCCATCGCGGCGCATTACGGCTCGGTCAGCGCGGTCACGTTCATCGCAGCGACCAATTATCTGAAAGCCGTCAACCAACCTTACGAGGACTACGCCACGGCATTTCTCGCCGTGATGGAATCGCCCGCCATCCTCGTGGGTGTGGTGCTGGGCAAACTGGCCACGAAGACGGAGGGCGGAGGTGCGGGCGTGTCGCTTAAGCAAGTGATGCACGAGGCGATCTTCGGTCGCAGCATCTTCCTGCTCGTCGGCGCGCTCGTCGTTGGCGCGCTGTGCGGCAAGCCTGGCATGGAAAAGGTGGAGGCGTTCTTCGTCACGCCATTTCAGGGCGTGCTCGCGCTCTTCCTGCTGGAAATGGGCATGGTCGCCGGGCGGCGGCTGGAGGATCTGAAAAAGGTCGGGCTGTTCCTGCTCGGCTTCGGAGTGCTTGTGCCGTTGGTCAATGGCGCGCTCGGGGTTTATCTCGGCAAGTTCGTCGGGCTTGAACTCGGCGGGGCGACGTTGCTCGGCGTTTTGGCCGCGAGCGCGTCTTACATTGCCGCTCCGGTCGCCATCCGCATCTCACTGCCCGAGGCGAATCCGACGCTTTACCTCACGGCTTCACTCGCCATCACGTTCCCGTTCAACATCACGCTGGGCATCCCGATTTATCTGGAGATCGCCCGCCATCTCTACTCTTGAAACCATGAACACACACCCGATGAAACTGGTCACCATTGTCTGCGAAACCCACGCGCGGGACGCGGTAACGAAACTTCTCCGCGAAGTTGGGGCGCATGGCCACACACTCTTCGCGGTGGAAGGCGACGGTTCGCAGGGCAAACGTCCGGGGGACATCCCCGAGTTTGCGAACATCCAGATCGAAGTCGTCGTGTCACCGGCAGTCGCAGACACTTTGCTAACGCGGCTGGAAAAGGAATTCTTTCCCCGCTATGCGATGATCGCTTTCGAGTGCGAGGTGCGGGTGTTGCGAAAGGAAAAATTCTAACCGGACTTCGTACGATGCTTCGTTTCCGTAGATTGTTCGGCCTCCATTGGCTTGGTAATGTTCGCCGAGCCTGATAAGCATTTGGTCCGAATTGAAAACCGTTTTGCCCCACGGTGGCCTCGTTGACCCGCGCGAGCCGCTCCGCGACGAAGAGCCGTTGGGCTACCACACAATTCCTGAACAGAAATTTGCCACATGAACACAGTTGCCTTCTACGACACCAAACCTTACGACCGCGAATACTTCGAGCGCGCCGCCGATGCCGAACAGTTACGTTGCCAGTTCCACGAATTCCGCCTCACCACGGAAACCGCCGCCAGTGTGAATGGCGCGCAGGCCGTCTGTGTGTTCGTCAACGACCGGCTCGACGCCGCGTGCCTGAAGCAACTTCACGATGCTGGCGTCCGGCTCGTGGCGTTGCGCTGTGCCGGGTTCAATAATGTTGATCTCGCGGCGGCCAAGTCGCTTGGCGTCGCCGTCATCCGCGTGCCGGCGTATTCGCCGCACGCCGTGGCCGAGCACGCCATCGCGCTCCTGCTCGCGCTCAATCGTAAGATCCACCGCGCTTACAATCGGGTGCGCGAACACAACTTTTCCTTGAGCGGTCTGGTTGGTTTCGATCTGCACGGCAAAACGGTCGGCGTAGTCGGCACGGGCAAGATCGGCAAGATCGCGGCGCAGATTTTTCGCGGGTTCGGCACAGACGTGCTGGCCTACGATCCGTATCCCGCGACCGAATGGGCGGCGGCACTAAGCGTTCGCTACACCGATTTTGAAACATTGCTCGCCGCGAGCGACATCGTTTCACTGCACCTGCCGCTCACGCCGCAAACCCGCCATCTGCTCAATGCAGAAAACTTTGCGCGCATGAAGCCCGGCGCGTTCCTCGTCAACACGAGTCGCGGCAAACTGGTGGATACCACCGCGCTCATCGAGGCGCTCAAGAGCGGGCGGATCGGCGGAGTGGCGCTTGATGTTTATGAGGAAGAGGAAGGCGTCTTTTTCGAAGATCATTCCGGCGAGATATTGCAGGACGACGAATTGTCGCGCCTACTGACTTTCCCCAACGTGCTCATCACCGCCCATCAAGCGTTCCTCACGCACGAGGCGTTGAGCGAAATCGCGCGTGTGACTACGGAGAATCTGTTGCGCTCAGGCACTGAAGACTATCTACCCGGCACCCGCCTTGCCTGAGAAACCGGCTGGCAGCCGAGCGAGTTCATCTGGACGTTGGCGACTTGTCGGATGGGGTCAACACCCCATAGTGCCTATACTATTTTTCTGCTTACTTTGTCAGGCTATGACAGAGTACCAAATCCTTCGGGCGTGCGAATCAATCCGCGCTTCACTTCGATCCCAAACAACGCGCATCCTTCGCGCTCTCGTTTCCAAAACAATGGTCGCAACCAGTGTGCTGGCCATGGCAATGACATTCCATTCCGCTGCGGCCACACTGCCGAGTGGCTTTACCGAATCTGTGGTGGCCACCGGACTCTCCAGTCCCACGGCGATGGAATTCGCGCCTGATGGTCGCTTGTTTGTGTGTCAGCAAGGCGGTCAGTTGCGAGTCATCAAGAATGGTGTTCTGCTCGCCGCGCCATTTCTCACCGTGACGGTGAGCGCAGGCGGTGAACGGGGATTGCTGGGCATTGCGTTCGATCCGAACTTCGCGGTGAACCAGTATGTTTATATCTACTACACGGCCACGACACCCTCGATTCACAACCGAGTCAGCCGTTTCACAGCCAATGGCGACACAGTGGTCGCAGGCAGCGAGGTCGTCATTCTGGATTTGAACACACTCGGCGGCGCGCAAAACCATAACGGTGGTGCGATCCATTTCGGCGGCGATGGCAAGCTCTACATCGCTGCGGGTGAAAACGCCACCGCGAGCAACTCACAGTCACTCAGCACTCTGCTCGGCAAAATGCTGAGAGTGAACTCCGACGGCTCGATCCCGACGGATAATCCGTTTTACAATACAGCCTCCGGCGCGAACCGGGCGATCTGGGCCATGGGCTTGCGCAATCCATTCACCTTCGCCGTACAACCCGGCACAGGCCGCATCTTCATCAATGATGTCGGGCAGGACACTTGGGAGGAAATCAATGAAGCAGTCGCCGGTGCGAATTACGGCTGGCCCAATTGCGAAGGCTTTTGCAGTCCGGCTAACGGCAGCTATCGCGATCCCATCTTTCGCTATCCCCACGGAACGGCCAGCACCTCGGGCAACTGCATAGCTGGCGGCACTTTCTACAATCTGGCGACCGCCCAGTTCCCCGCAGCGTATTCGGGAGTGTACTTTTTTGCGGACTACGAAAGCGGTTGGATTCGGAAATTAGACCCGGCCAACGGCAATCAAGTGACGGCGTTCGCCACGGGCATCAATACGCCTGTGGACGTGAAGGTCAGTGCGGATGGTCGCCTCTACTATTTGGCGATGGGTAGCGGCGCGGTCTATGCCATCAGTGCTACCGGCAGTCAGTCGCCCCAAATCACACAGCAGCCTGTGAATCGAACCGTGGCAGCGGGACAATCGGCGACGTTCACCGTGACCGCCTCCGGCACTTCACCGTTGAGCTATCGGTGGCAACGCAGCAACACCAACATCCCCAACGCCACAACAAGTTCTTACACGCTGACGTCCGTCACTGCTGCGGATAACGGCATCGCCTTCCGCTGTGTAGTCACCAATGCTTATGGCGCGATCACCAGCAGTCCTGCCTATGTGTATGTTTCTAATAACAACCCGCCGCTCGGTACGATTGCATTTCCCACCAACGGCACTTTGTTCAGCGCGGGCAATACCATCTCATTTTCTGGCACGGCCACGGATACCGAGGATGGCAACTTGTCCGCCGCCGCGTTTAGTTGGACGATTGTTTTTCACCATGACATCCACACGCATCCCTTCGCAGGACCGTTCAACGGCGTAACGACCGGCTCTTTTGTCATTCCGACACAAGGCGAGACAGCAGCCAATGTCTGGTATCGCATCAACCTAACCGTCACCGATTCGGCGGGACAGACGCACACCAGTTTTCGAGACGTGACGCCGCGCACCGTGAACTTGTCTCTGGCTACCAGCCCACCGGGTTTGCAGGCAACACTGGATGGCCAGCCCATAACGACGCCGGTTTCAATAACCAGCGTGGTCGGGATGCAACGCACGCTGGGCGTCGTTTCACCGCAGACATTCGGCGGCACGACGTATCAATTTGTTTCCTGGTCGGACGGCGGCGCTGCGTCACATGTCATCAACTCACCGGCATCAGCCACGACTTACACCGCCACCTATCAACCAGTCGCACAAGGAATGGTGCATTATGATTTCACTTACGCGAACCGAGCCAGCCTGCTGGCGGGCGGTTGGGATTTCCTGGCGCGGACGGCAGCCGGTGCGGCACGTAACACGGAGCAAACCATCGGCAATGTGGTGAACTTCGATCAAGCAGCGCATCCGGGAGTACTGAGAATTCCCACAGACACGGGAGACTTATGGAGAGCGTCGAATGATTCGCGCAACAGTTTGTTCCGTACTCTGCCCGCCAATTGGACGAGCATCCGGCTGAAGTTGTCGTTTGCGCCCACGCAGAATTACCAGCAGGCAAGCATCGTGGCGTATCAGGACGATGACAACTATGTGCAGGTGACACGGGAATTTAACGACGGGAACAAGATGGCTATCATACGGGAAACCGGTGGCTCACCCGCCATGCTTCAATACGTCAATGTCACGGCGACCGCTAATCTGTATCTGCGTCTGGATCGGGACGCGACAACAGAAAGGCTCACTGGCTATTACTCGCTGGACGGTGCGAACTGGACGGCACTGGGGAGCGGCGTTATTCAACCGCTGAACAATCCACGACTCGCCATTTTTGTAGGTGCTTCACCCGGCGGTTTTCCGAATGCGGATATCCTCTGGGCGGAAGTTTTTTCTCCAGCGCCGTCGGGGCCGATGCTGACCGTGTCGCCAGCCAATTTCACTTTCTCAGTCACAGAAGGAAGTAGTCCGGCAAGCCAGTCGCTTGGGATAATAAACAGCGGAGGCGGAACGTTGAACTGGACGGCCGTGGCCGATGGAAGCGTACCCGCGTGGCTGACGGTGAGTCCGGTGAACGGGACGGGCAACGGAGCCGTGACTGTTTTAGTGGATAGCACAAGTCTCCCGCCGGGTGTTTACAGCAAGAGCATCACAGTGACGGCGACTGGAGCGACCAACAGTCCTCAGACAGTGACTGTGAACCTGACGGTCAACACAGTCCCCAGCAGCGGAGGCGGCCACTTTGATTTTAATTACGCGAACCGTGCGAGCTTGCTTGCGGGCGGCTGGGATTTTCTGGCGCGGACAGCAGCCGGAGCAACGCGCAATACAGAGCAAACAACCGGAGCCGTGGCGAACTATGATCAAGCGGCGCATCCGGGTGTGTTGAGGATTCCGACCGATGTCGGTGACTTGTGGGGGACGGCGAACAATTCGCGCAACAGTCTTTTCCGAAATCTGCCAGCCAACTGGACAAGTCTCCGGCTGAAATTCTCATTTGCGCCTACGCAGAATTATCAGCAAGTAGGACTGGTGGCTTATCAGGATGATAACACCTATGTGCAAGTGACGCGGATATACAACGGTGGAGACAAGGTCAGTTTCGTGCGGGAAAGCGGCGGATCGCCTGCCGTTCTACAGTCCGCCAACGTCACGGCCACCGCGAATCTGCATTTGCGCATCGATCGGGACGTGACGACGGAAAGGATCATTGGATATCACTCGCTTGATGGCGTGAGTTGGACTGGGCTGGGGAGTGGCGTCATCCAAGCCTTGAACAATCCCCGGTTGGCGATCTTTACAGGTGCTTCATCCGGCGGTTTTCCGAACGCAGATTTAGCTTGGGCGGAAGTTTTGACGTCGCAGACAGCAGTGGCCAGCGCAACTTCGGAATCAGCGGGCAGCCCTTTGACCGTCATCATCGCCCCTGGCATCGTCAACGATAAATTTGGGTTTGGTTTTATGACCCAATCCACCGCAAACTATCTGATCGAATACAAAAACGACTTGAGTGACCCATCCTGGCAAACGCTGACAAATGTTCTCGGCACAGGTTCAGTTGTAGACTTTGTGGATCCATCCGAACTGAGCACCAGTCGGTTTTACAGGGTGCGCATTCCGTGAGCAGGTCTGAATGAAACATCGCAGTCATCTACGAAATCAAACAGCTTGAAAAACCAACCGCGCCGGAAAATCTATGGCTTGGTGCTGATGGCATTGTTGTTGTGTCTCTCGCCATTCGCTCATGCGTTAGGGCAGGTGGCAGGCTTCACGAATTCTCCGGCGGCAGAGATGGTTGTTTTACCCAAATCCGTCCCCGATCCGCTCGAACCATTCAATCGGGTGATGTGGGGCTTCAACAAGGCGGTGATGACCGGCGTCATCAAGCCGACCAGCAGGGTTTATCGGTTTGTCGTTCCGAAACAGGTGCGGACCGGCATCGGCAATTTTGGCAAGAACCTCACTTACCCAGGACGCTTGATAAACAATGTGCTTCAGGGCAAGTGGAGCGGCGCGCGCGATGAATCCTACCGGTTCGTCTGCAACACCACGGTCGGAGTTGTTGGAATTTTTGACGTCGGAACAAAATGGAACATCCCGAAATCAGATGCGGATTTTGGTCAGACGTTCGGCAAGTGGGGCTGGGATCCGGCGTGTTATTTGATGCTGCCGCTTTATGGGCCAAGCAACGAACGGGACGTGCTCGGTCTGGCCGCCGATACGGCGGCAAATCCGTTGCTCTACATCGCCCCCTACGACTTCGAGGCGGACAAGCCACTGACATGGCTCGGCCCCTACACTTATTTCAACTACGCCGTCATGTATAACGATCTCACCGATACCGTCGGCGAATATGTGCGCTTCAGTCAGGCCGCGATGGACCCGTATTCCGAGATTCAATACGCGTGGACGTTCGCGCGAGCGAACCGTGTGGTGGATTTTCAGGTGAAAGGAGAACAAGACGAAGCCTCACTCGAAACCCTCGAATCTGTTTTCTTCACCTACAAAGACCCAGAGTTTCCCGGCCACGGCAAGACCCGTTCGGTTCTGATTCCCGCGACGGGGCAAAAATTACAATTCACATTCTGGTTGCAGCCAGGCAAAGCGAACGTGGTTTATATCCTGCCAGGACTTGGCTCGCACCGGCTCGCCCAACCCTCCATCGCTCTCGCCGAGTTGGTCTATAAAAACGGTTTCTCTGCGGTGTGCGTCAGCAGTGCTTTCAACTCCGAGTTCATGGAAAACGCTTCGACTGCGACGATGCCCGCTTATCTGCCGGTGGACGGTCGCGATGTGCATGTCGCGTTGACGGAGATTGATCACCACTTGCACCAGCAGTATCCGAATCGGTTGGGCAACAAAGCCGTGATGGGTTATTCCATGGGCGCGCTCCACACGCTATTTATTGCGGCCAATGAACCCACGAATCCGCCTCCGGCTAAAGCCATCTCGCGTTCGTGGTACCAGTGGCCGTTCCGCAGCCGCAATGCCGGCAGACCGTTGATCAAGTTTGATCGCTACGTCGCCATCAATACTCCTGTCCGCATGGCGTATGGGATTTCTCAATTGGATGAGTTCTATCAATCGCCCTTGGGTTGGCCGGTCACCAACCGGACTGATAACATCGAAAATACTTTTTTGAAAGTAGCCGCCTTGAGCAAGAGCACACTCACGCCGCAAACCTCACTGCCGTTCAGCGCCATCGAGTCCAAGTTTCTCATCGGCCTGACATTCCGACTCAGCCTGCGAGATATTATTTTCAGCAGTCAACGGCGCAACAATCAGGGCGTCCTCCAACAGCCGATCAAAAATTTCCGGCGCGACCCTGTCTATCAGGAGATACTTCAATACTCTTACAACGATTACTACGAGAAGTTCGCGATCCCGTATTATTGGACACATGGCATGGACGCGACGGCGGAGACCCTGGAAAAGGCCGGCGACTTACGAACGTATGAAGCCGGTATGCGCGCCAACCCCAACATCCGGGTCATCGTCAATCAAAACGATTTTCTCCTGACGGACGAAGACCTCGGCTGGCTCTACACCACATTTCCAACGAATCAATTGACCGTCTTCGCCAAAGGCGGGCATCTGGGAAACCTTTTTAATCCGGGCGTTCAAAAATCTATTCTGGCCGCGCTTACTCCCATGAAGCCACCGGATCCCAAACCTGAAGTGCCGCTCAAGGATTGACTCCTGTGAATTCGGAATCCCCAGCCCTCGCCACGCGCAAGCAACTCTCGCCCGCCTGGATGCTGGTCATTCTCACCGGCCTCAACCTGTTCAATTACCTCGACCGCTATGTGCTCTCGGCGGTGCTGACGCCGCTGCAAAAAGACCTCGGCATCAATGACGGTCAAGCCGGACGACTCGTGACGGCATTCATGCTCGGTTACTTCGTCACGTCGCCAATTTTCGGCTGGCTCGGTGATCGGTGGTCGCGCAAATGGCTTATCGCTGGGGGGATTTTTGTGTGGAGCCTCGGGACACTCCTGACGGGCTTTGCGGGGACGTTCGCGATGATGATCGCGTTTCGCGTACTCGTGGGCCTTGGCGAAGCCAGTTACGCGACCATCAGTCCGAGTCTGATTTCCGACACCCACCCTCCGGCAAAACGAAACAACGCGCTGACAATTTTCTACGTCGCCATTCCCGTCGGTGCAGCGCTGGGCACGATCATTGGCGGACTTATCGCCGCGAAATGGGGTTGGCGACACGCATTCATCTGGGCGGGCGTGCCGGGATTGTTCCTCGCGCTCGTGATGCTGCCATTCGCCGATCCCAAACGCGGCCAGGCCGAAGGCAAAACTGCTGAAGCTGCAAAACGACCTTCCGTCCGCGACATTCTGAATCTCTTTCGCATCCCGGATTATCTGCTCGTGGTGTTGGGTTACACGGCCTACACATTCGCGCTCGGCGCGTTCGGGCATTGGGGGCCGACGTTCCTGCATCGCACACACGGTGTAGCCGTGGACAAGGCGGCCACATTTTTCGGCGCGGTGCTTGTCGTCGCCGGACTTCTAGGCACATTGATCGGCGGGTTCGCAGCAACGGCTTGGCAAAAGCGCAATCGCGCGGGCTACGCGTGGACGCTGGGGCTTTCGGTGATGATCGCTGTGCCGCTCGCGTTCGGCGCGTTCACCGCCACCTCAACATTCTGGTCCATGACGTTCCTAGCAGCGGCGATGTTCTTCCTGTTCCTCTCCACCGGCCCGGTCAACACGCTCATCTTGGAATCCGCGCCCGTGAACCTTCGCGCCAGCGCCATGGCCGTTTCCATTTTCACGATCCATCTCTTCGGCGACATGTGGTCGCCGGAAATTGTGGGACGGCTCGCGGATTCGTTCGGCGGAAATTTGCAGAAGGCCGTTCTGATTTTACCCGTCGCACTGATCGTGGCCAGCGCGCTGTGGCTCGCGCTCGCGTTCAAAACGAAACGTGGCAAAGGCTGACACGAATTTCACGAATTGACGCGAATGCGGTGAATGATTTGCGCTGAAGGCGCTACGGAAATTAACCTAGGGTTGCTCGCACAACGCAAGAGCTACCCTAGGTAATCGTCCCACAAAATAATTCTCCCTCTCCTCGCCAAACGAGGAGAGGGCCGGGGTCAGGAGTCGATTATTTTTTCCAGCCGCGCAGATAAAGCAGCTCTTCAAACTCTTTGAACTCAGGAGTTCCCGAGATTGTCTGCTTAAATTTGCTGTGAAGTTGCGAGTGATGTTCGTGAAGGAACGGATGATCCTCGCCTCTCGTAACCGCATTAACGTAGCGGCAGCTTTCTCTGGGAAAAGTGTCGAGCAGTGGACTCTTGAGCAATTTGTCGATGATGCTGTAAGCGAAAACTCCCTTGAGGCGCATTTGCACGATGCGTTGAACTGCTTCAGGAAAGACAGAACCCAAATAAAGACACCAATCAGCCATCGCCTTTGTTTCTTGATCCAACAACGCGACTGGCACTCCGACCAGGCGTGAATCGAGGTATTCTTTTAGCCAAAGATTCCAGACTTCACCTGCCTTCTCAGTCGACGCTTCAAGAAACTTTCCCATTCCTTGCGCCAGCGAGCCGCGAACTTTTTCGGGCAGGCGAGGAAGAAAATCGCGGAAGAAACCAGACGCTATAGGATTTTTTATTACACGCATTGCCAAGCCGGCCAGGTAGTGCCCGAGATTGTGCAAAGTGTGCTCATCAAATTGATCGGTTTTCTCTGGTGCATCCTTCAGCATGGCTGTGACCCGCTCAGAAACTTGCCGGTAATACGGCAACAATTGTTCCTCCAACTCAATGAATGTCGCCTGTCGGTAGTTCAGGAGCACCGACCATGTCTGCTGAGCCATCACGGCGTCTCGTTGCCAGTCGAGCAGCGGAAGAAAATGCTCGGTCGCGAATTTTTTGTCCCAGACAAAGATGTAACCCATCCAAGGAGTCATCGCGATTCGAGCATAAACTTTGATTCGGCTCGTGCCTTGAATCGCTTCCTTCATTTTGGATTTCAGGCTCTGCGGTATTCCTTCCCATTCTTTCCCTGCCCGCTGTCGAAGATGGCTGCAATAATGCACCCAAAACTCTCCAATCCACCCGCCTTCGTGATTTATCGCGCTGGTTAACCACTCTCGGTAACTGTCATCAGGTGTTTCTTCGACCTTGCTACATATTGCCCACGCTCGATCCATTAGGACGGCGGCTCTGCTGATAATTGCTTCCTCCGATTTGATCTCGGCTTCCGCTCTCCAAATGTCGGAGATCAAGCTCGCCAAACCGGCAAATATTTCTGGAAGTTCTGGAAGCCCATCCACCACGCCTAGAATCCAAACCCAATCTTCCTTTGCTTTAGCCATTTGCTTCCATGCGGAAAAGACACCGTTCCAAATTTCTTTTGTCGCACCGTCCCTCTTTGAAAGCTCTTCGGTAAACTCTTTGCCCCACATTTTGTTTTTTCCGAAGAGCGCCTGCAAAAGACTCAAATGATCCCAACGATCTCGCCTCATTGAACTTTCAACGGCCCTCAAAAGACTGTCGACGAATCGAGAAGGCGGCTCAGAGAGTATTTCGTCGACGTTGAAACCCTCCGTGGGATCAATAAATCCTGCATCGCCACTCCAGTGATCAAAGGCGGGATGCTCGCGTTCTGCAAAGTTAGGATACGCTTTCCTAATCTTTTCAAGCGCATCGGCAACCAGAGAGCATTTCGTGTCTGCTTTGCGGAGCCACATCAAGACGTTGAATTGTTCGTATGCGCCCGTCTCTGACCCGAGTCTCTTTTTGAGCGTCCCTTTGAACCCCTGTTCGATACGTCTCATCAATCTCTTGCGACTGGCTTCAGATGAACTTGGATACGCCACATTGAGGACATCGAACACTTCCTTCTTCATTCCCAAACGAAAGATGAGGTCATTGGTCAAGAGCCATTCCAGACGTTCGTCACCGCTTGGCTTCGGATCAACTGAAATCCCGAAGACAGCCAGACGTTGCAGCAAGGGGAGTTTCGACGACCACCACGCCTCAACCTGTGTCCGCGCTCTCGCTGGATTGACCTGAAACCAGTGGAGCAACACGTCTCGCAGAAGGTCGATGAGCACCGACAAACATTCGTGCAGCGCATGGTGATTCTGTTCGTGTTCTGCTATCGAACTGCGCTGCCAACTGAGAATGTCCGTGTATTCATCTGCCTTGCCGACGCCGCGAAGCAATATGTGGGCAAGAGTAATCTGCTTAGTCGCGAGAAGTGCCAATGGTTCTGCTAGCAGATCCAGATTGGGCTTTAGCACTGTTTTCCACGCTTCATCAAGCCAGTGCCTCGATCCATCAGGCCAAACAATTTCGTAATCCACTTTCTTTTTCGACGTTTGTTTTGGTTTCTTCTCGCCGCCATCAGCGATCATCCCGGAAAAATCAAAATGTTTTCGCAGGTGGACTTGCGGTGTGGTCAACAATTCAAACAACCGCAAAGCGATGCCGGCGTCTTTGGGGATTCGGCATTTCTGGAGTAGATACGCCCACATGTCTTGCGATAGCGCTTGCTCACCTTGCGAAAGCAACAGTGAAACCCAGGTCGAAAAATGTGGGTCAGGAGATTTTTTATCTTCAGCCCAAACGACATGACCGAAAATCTGTGTGAATGATCCGGAAAGGCGTTGATGCTGTGCTTGGATCATCTCCAAAAGCAACTCGGGATGCTTCCTGCGGACGAAAGTGGACAGCCAATGAGCGATAACACGTTGGTAATGCTGTAAATCCACTTTTGAATCGGCGAAGAAAACCTTGAAGTAGCCTTTGGCGTTCATCCAGCCAATCCATGCTGGATGCCGGATCGCGTTACAGAAATCTTGAGCCAATTGAGGATGCCGCAAGCAGTAATCCAGATATTCAGAAACCGTCTCACTTTCGGGCGGTAAGCTCGCGGCAATGCTCTTCATCCTTCTTGAACGATGAAGAAGCGATTCTTTGTTGTTCTTCGCCCATCCGACAAAGTGATCGGTTAGTGCTTGATGCTTATTTTCGGCGTTCGAGGGATCGATCGGATATTGCTGCACGCTGATTTCCAAATGCGCCCATTGATCCACCTCCTCCTGGCCTAAATTTGAAGGCCTTAACGTCCAACGAGGTTTGACCTGCGCCTGATTTAATCCACGCGCGAGATACGTTGTTGTAACGTCGTTATGGCTGTAGCCAACGAACAGCACCGTGTATTCCGAAAAAAGTGAGATCAGAAAATCACGCGCCCAGCCTCGCGTGAGATAGGCTGCTCCAAAATTCTTGTCCGTCAGCACCATCGTTTGCGGATTTTCTCTTGCCGAACCGTGGAGATAAACAATCCCATGAAAGTCATCGCCCAGTGGCAAAGCCGGAGCACAGAATTCTTTGACCGCTCGTTTTCGGAAAACACTCCGCGCCGCAGCAGAGAAATGGTCGTCAAAATTAGTTGTGACGATCCGCACCTTGTCTGGCGAGCCAAAAATTTTCAGAGCTTGCTTGTGCAACTCTGTGGGATGTGTTTTGGGATGGTAGAGGATTTTTGCCGCCACTGCGTGAACGTCAGTTCCATTGCGCGCCAGTTTTCCAAGCACTTGATCTTCCTTACCGGATGGAACTGAAGGCTGGCTGCAAATTTGGCAAGCAAGCCCATTGAACAAAGGAAGATTCGATGGAGGCGGGAGTGAAACGCCTGCGCCTGCAAAAATAACCAATCGGCCTTCTTCCAAGGCTATTCTGATTTGATCTGGTAATCGGACACCTGCAAAAATCATGGTCAGGTTTGGTTTTCGTTCGGACTTCGCCCGTTACATCGTATTTCAAATGGAGTTGTGAGTAATCAAAAATCAGGCTGCGTTTTGACTCCTCACCCCGGCCCTCTCCTCGTTCGGCCCGCCTACGTCTAACTTCGGTGCGACGAGCGAGAAGAGTGAGAATAATTTTGGGACGTTGACCCAAGGTAGCTCAGCGCAACCTTGGGCTGATTGATTTCATCCCGTTGGGATAGTCGAACCTGTTTTATTTGTCCGGCGATGTGGGCGGAGCAGGTGACTTTTCTGCCGATTCCATCAGCGTCTGAAGCTCGCGGTGATTCACCTTGCCCGTGCCGAGCTTAGGAATCTCTTTCACCGTTTTGATTTCGCGTGGAGTGCTGAGGTTCGTCAATCCCTTGGCTTTGATGGCGGCGCGAATTTCCTCCAAGGTCAGATTCGGTTCGTTGGTCACGGCGATGAGTGCTTCGCCTTTATTTTCATCGGGGCGTGTGATGACGGCGATCTGACAGCGCAGACCATATTGCGGAAACGCTCCCGCCAGTGCGTCCTCAACTGCCGTAAGACTAACCATCTCGCCGCTCACTTTGGCGAAGCGTTTCAAGCGTCCCCGGATGTGCAGATAACTGTCGGCATCTACGCTGACGATGTCGCCAGTGTCATACCAGCCGTCGAGGGCCAGAAATTTCGCGTTGGCGTCCGCGTTCAAGTAACCTTTCATCACGTTCGGCCCGCGCACGAAAAGACGTCCGCCTTCGTCCACGCCTTCTACCTTCTCCAATTTATATTCCATGCCCGGCAGCAACCGCCCCACGGAGCCGTTGCGCGGTTCGAGCGGCGTGTTGACGCTCACGCACGGCGCACATTCCGTCGCGCCATAACCTTCGAGGATGCGGATGCCGTATTTCTGCGACCAGGTGAGCGCGGTGGTTTCCTGCAATTTCTCCGCAGCGGCAAACAGATACCGGAGACTGCGGAAATCGTAGGGATGCGCTTTGCGCGCGTAGCCACTGAGAAAGGTGTTCGTGCTGAGAAAGATCGTGCAGTCGCGGTCGTAAAGCACCGACGGCACGACGCGGTAATGCAACGGCGAAGGATAAAGAAAGACATACAGCCCGCGCACCAGCGGCAGGAACGTCCCGACCGTGAGTCCGAAACTGTGGAAAAGCGGCAGGCAGTTGAAGGCGCGGTCACGGTCGGTCAAATCGGTGACGGCCAGCATCTGACGGATGTTGGCGAGAATGTTTCCGTGCGTGAGTTCGACGCCCTTGGGCACGCCTTCGTAGCCACTCGTGAAAACGATCACGGCGGCGGAGTCGGCAGATAGAAGATGGGAGATCGGAGATGGGAAAAGAAAAGCGTGCCGGAGCGATGTGGATATTTTTTGAAAGCCAGAGATGCCTGCACGCACGTCTTCGAGATAGATCAGGTTGATGCCTGCTTTCACGAACTCGTCCACGTTGAGCCGGGCGCGTTCGAGAAAGGCGCGCGATGTGACTATGTGTTTCATTCCGGCCAGCTCCACACACGCCAGCATGGTGGGAATGCCCGAGGAGAAGTTCAGCATGGCAGGGACTTTGCCCAGCCGCCACAAGGCGAGAATGACAACCGGCGTGGCGTTGACGTTGGGCAATAACAAGCCAACTCGCTCACTCTCTGCAACTTTACCGCTCAAGCCATCAGCCAGAACATCCGCTCCCACCATCAGTTTTCGGCAGGTCAACTTTTGCAGCGTCGCGTCTTCCAGAATGACTTGGCAGGGGTGTTTGCGGGCCGTCTCCGCCACCGCTGAGAAGACATCCTGTGCGCCAAACTTCATCTCGACCTCAAACCGTTGCTGCACGATCTGATCGCGCAGCCAGTTGGTCAACAGCGCGCGCGCGCGGGTGGTTCTGACGTCACCCAATTCAGGCGAAGTCAGCGCGGCACTGAAATGCGCGGTCACTTTTGGAAAACAGTTCTTCGCGTTTGGATTGGGGGAATACGGCAGGCGTTCCGCGCCACGCAGGTAAGCCGTGATGACCTTGGCTTTCGTTTTGAAAATCAAAAAACCGGTGCCATCGAACAGCTTCATCAAGTTGCCCGTGCGCGACAGCCGGCCTTCGGCGAACAACACGAGGCGTCCGCCGCCTTTGAGAAACTCCGCCATGCGCTTCACCGCGTAGGGCGAGGCGGGATCAACCGGCAGCGAGTAGCGGTTGATCATTATTTTCCGATGCAGCCAACTCGTCTGCGCCGAGGTGCTCGAAGAGACCATCTTCCAATCGTCATCGAGGCAGACCCAGAGAAACAGCCAGTCAAACCAAGAGGTGTGATTCGGGATCAACAAGACTGGCCCGGGAGTTTTCAACGCTTCCATATCGTATGCACGGAAGCGGAACAAACCCCGGAGCAACAAGCGCAGGACAATTTTCATGGCTTGAGGAAGTGCATCATTGGAGAGTGCAGACTTCAAACAAAATGTGTTCCCGGTAGGGTAACACCCCATAGAGAAGCTCCCAACCATCCCGTAACGTCACTCCAGAAACACACCACAACTGAATATGAAAAAAATCCTACTTTTAACCGGCGTTGTTGCCCTCCTGACCACTACCGGATGTCTTATTACGGAAGGCGGAGGGCACGGAGGACACCGAGGGCACGGGAGACACGGAGGTCACTCGACGATCATAGTGCCCGCTCCGGTCGTCGTTGTGCCGGTGATTCGTGGTCATTGATGGGCGATCCGCTTGAAAAAACTTAACACAAAACTTAACATGAATAACACACTCACCCAACTTGGAGGCAATCCATGTCTCTGATCTCTCTCGCTGTCACGCTGATTGTCATCGGCGTGTTGTTGTGGCTGGTCAACTCTTACATCCCGATGGATGGGAAAATCAAAAAGATTCTCAATGTCGTGGTGGTGATCTGTGTCGTCGTGTGGTTGTTATACGCATTCGGCATTCTGGATCGCTCCACCGACATCCGCGTTCCGCAGCTCCGGTAACAAAGGCTCTACCAACCATCACTCCTATGATTCCCAATCACGAACAGTTCCTAGCCGCCATCAAAGATCGCAAAAAAGTCAACGTGCGGTTCTATTCCAAACCTGACAGTGGCGTGGTGGATCGCGTCTGTGTGCCGATGGATTATGGCCCGGGCGAGAATCCTGACGGATTGAATCGCTACTGGCTTTGGGATGAAACGAGCGAAGCTAGCGATCACAAACTAGGCTTGGTGCCGCAGCAGATTGTGGACATGAGCATTCTGGGAGAGGTGTTTGATCCGACACAATTTGTCGTGCCTCCTGTACCCGCACCAGTCGCAGTCGCGGCGGGACTGCCTCCCACAAGTGTCACTGAATCCGAAGTCATCCAACCCCCGGTGTTATGAAAACAGCCGGTGAAACTGATGACCGTAAGCTAAAATGGAATCCGACGACTCCCGAACGAATCCATTACAAGGCTTTTTCGCATGAAGTGTTGATGGCCTTCCCGACTCGGGATTCTGTTCGCGTCCGAATTGCCAGTCGCGCCGGGCGTGCATTGCTGATAGACATGGGGAAGTGAAGGGCAAAGAACAGCAACCGCCAGACGCAGCCAGTCCCAAGACTCGCATTGAACAAGCGGAGGCTCGTACCGAGCAAGCCGAAGTCCGCACCGAGCAAGCCGAAGCGCGCACCGAACAGGCGAAGGCCCGCACCGAACAGGCGGAGACTCGTACCGAGCAAGCTGAAACCCGTACCGAACAGGCGAAGACGCGTACTGAGCAGGCTGAGACGAGAACCGAACGGGCCGAGACAGCTTTGGAAAACTTGAGCCATAAGGATGGGAATTTGCGGCGAGAAGTTTCTGCGACCACACACAAAGTTTTTCCTACGTCTGTCTCCAACGACCAACCTCATCCGCTCGAACAGTTGACGATCCGTCAGCGGGAAATCCTCCAATTGATCGCCGAAGGCCAGAACACCAAGCAGATCGCGGATATTCTTAACGTCAGCCCGAAGACCGTCGAGTATCACCGCATGAAATTGATGGCGGGACTAAATCTACATGATATTCCCGGTCTGGTGCGATACGCCATGCGCGTCGGTTTGATCCCGCCGGAAGGTTGACGCGCGAATCTTCAATTCGCCGTCGCACTATCGGACGACTAGTCCGTGTGTGGACGTTCGCTTAAAATGAATCTCACGTCTGATGCCTGCGAAGTGCCAGTGCCAGTGTCCCGAGTAGAGCGCTGCTGCCAGATGTAGGCAGGAGCGCCCCCAACATCGTTTGCTCAAGTAGAGAGTCATGGCTTTGGCTTTCAAGGTTGAGGATCACGAGTGCGATAGAACCGCTTGGAAAAACTTCCGGCGTTTGTGTTCGTATAATTTGCTGAACCACTCGCCCCTGTGGTTACCGTGCCGAGGATCATCCACGTATTCAAATTCGTCGTGGTCTGGATTTCATACGTGTGAGCTGCTTTTCCCGTCACAGCGAGTATCGCCTGCTTATTGGCTGCCACGAAAATCTGCTGTTTTGCAAGGCCGCCCGGCACGGTGTAAAAGATCTCGTTCGAGAATATGCTTTCCAGACCGATTGAATTATAAGCGACGACTGTGAAGTAATAAGTCGCGCCGATCAACAGGCCGGGGATTGAATTGGATGTCACGTTGCCCACCATGATGCTGTTCGTATAATTCCCGCTCACCGCGCCGTAATAAATGCGGTAGCCGGTGGCATCGGCACTGGAGCTGGCGTCCCAAGCCAGCGTCACGCCTAGAGCGGGTGCTGCTGCTGCGCTGAATGCCGTGCGGGGGCTGTGCATCAGTGCAACGGACAGCATCAATCCCAGAGCTTGACCGAGTCTTGCGATCCGTAAAACTCGACACAGTTTTTTTACGCAACATGCAACCGTTGATCCAAATGTTTTTTGCATGATTACTGGTACGGCTCGCCATCTCTGGACGCGACTAGGGTGTTCCTTGCGATACAGGAAAAACCCTTGGTGCAAAATGTCGGGGAACAATGAACGGCTGAACGGCCAGTAGCCGTGCTGCCAGATAGTGACGGCGACGTCCCTCGAGGAGAACAAACCGGTGCGGTGAAAAGAACGATGCGATGACGAGAGAGGGAACGGCGACAAAAGTAGAAGGTGCGTTTTAGGCCAGCCACCAGCATGTCTTTTCGGGTAACACCCCATAGCTACCGCAGGTCATCCCACCGCACTATGGCGATGTGAAGGGGAACGCATTTTCAAGATCAAGTGCGCCTCTCCCGATGAATCGCCGACCATGAAACACAACAAGAACCATGACAATGCTCCAGACTCAGCCCAAGCATTGATGCCGGTTCACTTTGAGTTCACTCACCTGACCGCTGCCACCGTTTGCGTTGCAGGCACGTTCAACAACTGGCATCCCACCACCAAAGCCATGCACCCAG
>JANPGI010000566.1:0-7936 GCA_031423875.1 Verrucomicrobiota bacterium
TTGGCTGGCGATGATGCGATCACCCACTTTGACTTCAAAGGCGATCTTCTTGCCGTTGTCGTCCGTCTTGCCTGTGCCGAGTGCGACGACGATGGATTCGGTCGGTTTTTCTTTAGCGGAATCAGGAATGATGATGCCGCCCTTTTTGGTTTCCTTCTCTTCGACTGCTTCCACGAGAACGCGGTCGCCGAGGGGTTTGAGTTTCACTGCCATAGTATTTTTCCTGTTTGGTTTGTTTGTTAACTGCTTAAGTAACTCCCGCCGCCCGAGCGGAGGGAAAATTTTTATTGCCGTTTCTCATTAACACCGTGGCTTTAGCCCGGTGAACCAGACGGGTCCGACATCTCATTAACACCGCCGCTTTAGCGCGGTGAACAGCCGACGCAGGAAAATCCCCAGCCGTTTCAACGGCTTCCGCGCCCTGCGACAAACCGTTGAAACGGTTTATCGCGCTTCGACTGCGTTTAACACCGGGCTGAAGCCACGGTGTTAATGAGATTGCCGAGTCTTACTTCTTCTCGTCCACGACTTCGGCGTCAATGATCGGACCTTCGTCCTTCTTCTTGTCGTCGGACTTGGCTTCTTCGCCACCGGCGGTGCTGCCGGTTTGCGTCTTGTCCGCCTGCGCTTTCGCGGCGGCGGCTTTGTAAAGCTCGGTGCTCACGGCCTGCCAGGTTTCGTTCAGCTTCTCGCTGGCGGTCTTGATCGCGGCGGCATCGCTGCCCTTGAGCGCTTCCTTCACGTCCGCCACGCACTTCTCGATCTTGCCCTTGTCATCGCCGGAAATCTTCTCGGCGTTTTCCTTGAGCATCTTCTCGGTGCGATAGACGGCGTTGTCGGCTTCGTTGCGCGTCTCGACTTCTTCACGCTTGGCCTTGTCCTCGTCGGCGTGCGCTTCGGCGTCCTTGCGCATCTTCTCGACTTCTTCCTTCGAGAGACCGCTGCTGGCCGTGATGGTGATCTTCTGTTCCTTGCCCGTGCCGAGGTCTTTCGCCCCGACGTGCAGGATGCCGTTCGCATCAA
Organism: Verrucomicrobiota bacterium; assembly: GCA_031423875.1. GTDB lineage: Bacteria > Verrucomicrobiota > Verrucomicrobiia > Limisphaerales > JADLHS01 > JADLHS01. Next base: position 1,024 of record JANPGI010000566.1, read on the forward strand.
TGTCGAACGTCACTTCCACCTGCGGCACGCCGCGCGGCGCGGGCGGAATGTCCGTGAGCTGGAACTTGCCCGCAGTCTTGTTGTCCTTGGCAAACTGGCGTTCGCCCTGCAACACATGGATTTCCACGCCCGGCTGATTGTCGCTGGCGGTGGAGAAAATTTCCGATTTGCGCGACGGAATTGTGGTGTTGCGCTCGATCAACTTGGTGAACACACCACCGAGCGTCTCGATGCCGAGCGACAACGGCGTCACGTCGAGCAGGAGCACGTCCTTGACTTCGCCCTTGAGCACGCCGCCCTGAATGCCGGCGCCGATGGCGACGACTTCGTCCGGGTTCACGCCTTGATGCGGAGTCTTGTTGACCAGTTTATGCGCGGTTTCAACCACACGCGGCATACGGGTCATACCACCGACGAGCACGAGTTCGTCAATCTTGTCAGCACTGATGCCGGCGTCCTTCAAGCAGGCTTGCACAGGCTTGATGGTGCGCTCGAACAGGCTGTCAGTGAGCTGCTCCATCTTGGCGCGCGTGAGAGATTTCTGGATGTGCTTCGGCCCGCTCGCATCCGCCGTGATGAACGGGAGATTGATGTCGTAGGTCGTCGAGCTGGAGAGCGCGATCTTGGCTTTCTCGGCTTCTTCCTTGATGCGTTGGAGCGCGTCGGGCTGCTTGCGCAGGTCCATGCCGGCTTCCTTCTTGAACTCGTCAAGAATCCAATCCATCAGCGTGTTGTCCCAGTCGTCACCGCCAAGATGCGTGTCGCCGTTGGTGGCTTTGACTTCAAACACGCCATCGCCGATTTCGAGCACGGAAATATCGAACGTGCCGCCGCCCAAGTCATACACGGCGATCTTCTCGTCCTTCTTCTTGTCGAGACCATACGCGAGCGACGCAGCCGTCGGCTCATTGATGATGCGGAGCACTTCGAGACCCGCGATACGCCCGGCGTCCTTCGTGGCCTGACGTTGCGAGTCGTTGAAGTAAGCGGGAACGGTGATGACGGCTTGCGTGACTTTTTCACCGAGACGCGTTTCGGCGTCGGCCTTGAGCTTGGCAAGGATCATCGCGGAAATTTCCGGCGGCGAAAATTGCTTGGGCTTGCCGTCCACTTCGACTTCGACGGCGCAATCGCCATTGGAAGCCTTCACGACCTTGTAAGGCATGCGCTTGATCTCTTCAGCCACTTCATCAAATTTGCGGCCCATGAAGCGTTTGACGGAGTAAACCGTGTTGCGCGAGTTGGTGACGGCCTGCCGCTTCGCCGCGTCGCCGACGATGCGCTCACCGGTCTTGGTGAATGCGACGACGCTGGGCGTAGTGCGTTTGCCTTCGGAATTTTCCAGAACGAGCGGCTCGCCGCCTTCCATGACCGCCATGCAGGAGTTCGTTGTTCCCAAATCAATGCCTAATACTTTTGCCATAAAATTGTAAGTTGTTCGGTTGCCGCGACACTCGCAGCCAGAGTCTCTATGCCAGTCCTGTGCCACGGGGGTGGTTTGGTTTGAAACAGCAGGAAACCTGAATGAAACCGCAGATGACGCGGATGACGCGGATGGGGAAAGCTGTGCCACTCGCGACGACGTGGCACAGGGGTTTTATGGTGGCACGCAAGGAAAGTGGCGCAGTTAAGGAGCGCGGCTGTGTGCGTCAGCACCAGCCGCAGCAAGCCGAAATCGGGAGAGACGCCGAAACCTATCTCAACACGATTCTGTCTGGCGAAGTTGCTGCGGCTGGTCTTCGACACAGCCGCGCTCCGCTATTTACTCCCCGGCTTGACGGCGGGAGTCTTGGCGAGATCAGGCGGAAGATTATTCGGATCAAACGCCTCTACTTGCAGCGCGATCAAACTAAACATCGGCACGCCGAGTTGTGTTTGGCCGTTGGAACGATCCACCACCATGCCGACGCCAAGCACATTGCCATTGTGCGCGCGGACAATATCAAGCGTCTCTTGCACACGACCGCCCTTGGTCACGACATCCTCGACGATCAAAATCTTTTCGCCCGGCGCAATCTTGAAACCGCGACGCAAGACGAGCTTCCCCTCCTCCTTTTCGACAAAGATGAAACGCAAACCAAGTTGTCGTGCAACTTCCTGACCAATGACAAGGCCGCCCATCGCAGGCGCAACAACCGTGACTGCGCCGAGTGGTTTTAGTTTCGACGCCAATGCCGCACCGAGTTTCTCAACGACGGGCATCTGTTGCAACGCGAGAGCGCATTGGAAAAACTGGCGACTGTGCAAGCCGCTGCGGAGGACAAAATGCCCTTCGAGCAACGCGCCCGTGTCGCGAAAAACCTGGAGAACTTCGTTTTGAGTCATGGCGCGAGGAGTTTAGGGAACGCACCGCGCGTGACAAGTTTCGCGTTGGAAGCCGAGGCCGTAGTTGATTGCCGCAAGAAGCGCAAAACCTGGCCAGAGAAACTGAAAGTCTAAAGATTTTCCGACCTCAGTTCTTTGCGCCTTTTGTGCCTCTTTGTGGCTGATCAATTCCGGCTTCAGCGTGGATTGCGGGCGAGTTGTTTGGCGAGGCGGATCGCGGCGATCATGCTTGAAGGATTTGCGATGCCTTGACCGGCGATGTTGTAAGCCGTGCCGTGATCCGGTGAGGTGCGAATGAAGGGTAGGCCGAGCGTCCAGTTCACGCCGCTATCGAACGCCACGGCTTTGAGCGGCGCAAGCCCTTGGTCGTGATACATCGCTACCACCGCATCAAACTCGCCGTGCAGTGCGTGATGAAAAACCGTGTCGCCACTGAGCGGGCCGACGACATCGAATCCTTTTTGGCGCGCGGCGGAAACCGTCGGGCTGATGGTGGTGATCTCTTCATCGCCCATCTTGCCGCCTTCGCCAGCGTGCGGATTCAATCCACACACAGCGATGCGTGCGCGCGGCAATCCAAGATCGCGACAGGATTTCGCCGCAAGTTCGATGGCAAGCATGATCCTCTCCGGTGTGATCAGTGAAGCGACCTGCTTGATCGGAACGTGAACCGTGACGAGCGCCACGCGAAGCCAACGCCCGCGTTCATCGTGACCGAGCAACATCATGGCGGTGCGTTTTGCGTCGGCGAGTTCGGAGAGTAATTCCGTCTGGCCGACGAATGTGTGTCCGGCGTTGACGATGGCTTCCTTGTTGACGGGCGCGGTGACGAGCGCGTCCAACTCTTTCCGCAGACATCGCTGCGCACCGTCCGTCAACCACGCGACAGCAGCGTTCGCAGAGGGGGCAGAACCTCGCGGCAGATTTTCCGGTAGCGCTGTGGAAAGCGGATTCGTTACCAGCACTCGCGCGTCGTCCGAAGCTTTGCCGAGAGTTGCAATGGAAAGATTGAGGCCGAGCTTGGCGTTCGTGCGCTGGATCACCTCAGCGTCGCCGATCAACAGGTATCGCGCGGCATCAGTGGGGAGTTCCTTGGCGATGGCTTTGAGCGTCACCTCTGGCCCGACGCCGGTGACGTCACCCAATGAGATGCCTATGATGCCGGTCATTTTCAGATCGCGAGTGGTCGCCCGCGTGAAAGTTTTTAGAACTCGAACTTCCGCACGAAAGTTTTTTTGCGGAGCTTCTCGATATATTGCTTCTGGAGACGTTCGCGTTCTTCCTTGAGCAACGTTTCCTCGATCTGTTCGCGCACTTCAGCGATGGGCTTGAAATGCTGCGCGCGTTTGTCCTCCACGAGCATGATGAAGAGCGCGGGCGCGGTTTCGATGACATCGCTCAACTCGCCAGCCTTCAAGTTAAACGCCGGTTCGACCAGCTCCTTTCTCAACACTGACCGCTCCACCCAGCCCCAATCGCCGCCCTGGTTGCGTTGCGAACCTTGCGAATAGACGCTCGCCATCTCGGAGAACGCCGCGCCGTTTTTTAGTTTTCCGAGAACCTCCTTCGCCAGTGCGCGTGTGGTTTCCACTTCGTCTGCCGCGTCGGGTTTGTTGAGCATGATCATGCGGAGCTTCACCTGCTCTTCCAGTTTGAACTCGGCCTTGTGCAGATCGTAATAGGCTTCGATCTTATAGGGCGAAATGATCGTCTCTTGATAGATATTCTTGAGGCGAAGCTGGCCGACGAGGAAACGATCCTTCGCCTGCTGTCGCCATTTTTCATAAGTGATCCCACGCGCCTGCAATGTTTTGGTGAGCGTGGCGCGATCCCCGTAAGTGCCCTTGATCTCGCGCTGGATGACTTCTTCGATGTAGCTCTCCGGCAGGTTGTAGCCGGATGTTTTGAAATCATTCAGGATCAACTGATGTTGAAGTGCCTTGTCGAAACTGTCTTTGCGCGCCGCGTCAAGTTTCTGCTGAAACACTTCGGGCTGGCGACCGTATTGACGGTAGAGATCGTTGGCGATCATCAACACATCGGATTCCACCTCGCCATAGGTGATGACGGAATCGTGGACGACGGCGCGGACACCGTTGACGAGTTCGGCGCGCGAGTTCGCAGCGAAGACGCAACACGCCAGAGCCGTCAGAAGAAATGGGTTCAATGCTTTCGTCCTCACGATGACCGGATGCTAGGCATCACGAGATGTGCGCTCAAGGATTTGTTTTCGCTCGCGCCCACAAACAGCTATGCTCCCGCCATGTTCGACGATTTGAACGACCTTTATCAGCAGGTCATTCTCGACCACTGCAAGAAGCCCCGGAATTTCCATGAGATGCCGGAGGCCAGTTGTTCCGCGCAAGGACACAACCCGCTTTGCGGCGATCAACTCAAACTCTTTCTCGCGCTGGACGGCGACATCATCAAAGACATCAGCTTCGTCGGTTCCGGTTGTTGTATCTCGAAAGCTTCGGCGTCTTTACTCACGGAGTTTGCCAAGGGCAAAACCAAGTCCGATGTGGAAAAAATGTTCAGCGACGTGCGGGACATGGTCACCACCGGTAAGATCTCTGGCGACGTGGGCAAGCTCGCAGTCTTCGCGGGCGTCTATAAATATCCCGCGCGCGTGAAGTGCGCGATTCTTGCTTGGCACGCCGTCATGGGTGCGATCAAGGGCGACGCGAAACCCGTGACGACCGAGTCGGAGCAGATTTGAACTGCTGAACTCGATCACAATCTGCTTTGGCACTGGCTGCTGGTCTGCAAGTTAAACTTGGGTAACTTTCACTTCAGCGTCTCTCCTTTCCACGCTGCTGCGGCGGGTCGAGGACGACACAGCCGCGCTCCTTGATTTCCGGCGCATTGCTTGACGCTGCCGGACGCGTTCGCTAGCTTGCGCTCACTGATGAACAAACAATCATTCGCGTCATACGCACCGCAAAACATGCTCGTCCCCATCGTCGTCGAACAGACCGGACGCGGCGAACGGAGTTGGGACATCTATTCACGCCTGTTGGTGGATCGCATCCTGTTCCTCGGCACGCCCGTGGATGACATGGTTGCCAACATCATCATCGCCCAGTTGTTGTTCCTCCAGATGGCCGACCCGAAAAAGGACGTGCATCTCTACATCAATTCCCCCGGCGGCAGCGTCACGGCGGGACTCGCGATCTACGACACCATCCAATACATGACCTGCGACGTGAACACGTATTGCATCGGCCAGGCTGCCAGCATGGGCGCGGTGTTGCTCGCGGCGGGCGCGAAGGGCAAGCGGTTCGCGTTGCCGAACGCCAACATCATGATCCATCAAGTGCTCGGCGGCGCGGAAGGCCAGGCCAGCGACGTGGAAATCCGCGTCAAACACATGCTCAAGTTGAAGAACACGCTCAACGGCATTCTCTCCAAGCACACCGGCAAGCCGATTGAACAGGTGGAACGCGATTGCGACCGCGATAATTTTATGAGCGCCGAAGAAGCGAAAGCCTACGGCCTCGTGGATCAAGTCGTGCAATCGCGCAAAGAGATTCCGGGCGCGGATAAGGTTTGAGTCTGGTTCTGTGAGGCTTTGCCATGCAATGGAAAGAACTAGTTTATCAGCAGATAATCGATTTCTGTAATGCAAATGGTTCGCGCACATTTTCTATCGGCGATTTGTTCGAGGCGAGCGTGAGTGTATTCTTGAGTCATTATCCCAACAATAAGCACCCACGACAAAAACTCGCCGAAATGCTTCAACAACTTCGCGATGATGGCTTGGTTTCCTTCTTGGGAAACTCTGGTAATTACACGCTCAGAGGAGTTGATCTACTTGATGTCGAGAAGGAAGAGTTAAAAGCAATTGATGTTTCATACGAAGCTCCGCTCCGCAGAGAGTATTTAATCGAAACCTATGTGCGAAATGTGACTTGGGCGAGAAAAGCCCGGGAAACCTTTGGTTGCTATTGTATGTTTGATGCCTGCAAGAACTCTTTTTTGCGTGAAGACGGCACACCTTACATTGAAGTTCACCATATCGTTCCTTTGTTTGAAGGCGGAGAGGATTCGTTGCCAAATCTGTCTGTTTTGTGCGCCCATCACCATAAAATGGCCCATTTCTCAGCAAGTCGCACTGTATCCGAAATCCAAACCATGTTGTTGGAGAGGACAAAGTCTTTCTTGGGGACACATCTATGCTAGATGACGTTGAAAACTGCTCTGCTTGCGAAGCTTTTACCGCCGTCTATGGATATTGCGACGCGGATGGTAAACCCTTTTGTGAACTTTGTTGGCAGGCACACGTTCCTCGTTGCGAAAAATGCAAAGAGGATTGCTGCCAGCAAACTGAGCTCTCGAAAGAGTCGTTTTCTCCCAAATAATCGAAACACCCCCGAGTAACAACCGCACCAATCATAAATCCCCATGGCAAGACCAACCAACATCACGATGTGCAGCTTCTGCGGCAAATCGCATTCCGAAGTAAAGAAGCTCGTCGCCGGGCCGGGAGTTTATATCTGCGACAACTGCATCATCCTTTGCAAAAACGTCCTTGATCGCGAACTCCACCTCGCGGAACAGAAGAAGCAGCCCAAATTCAACGTCCTCA
>JANPGI010000567.1:0-16492 GCA_031423875.1 Verrucomicrobiota bacterium
TCGGAAAAAAACGCGCCCGTCTTCGTGGTCGCCACCGCCAATGATATTTCCCAGCTGCCACCTGAGTTGATGCGTAAAGGTCGCCTCGACGAAATCTTCTTCGTGGACTTGCCGCGTGCCGAGGAGCGTATGGAGGTTTTCAAGATTCATCTGAACAAGCGCGGTCGCGATGCAGCGAAGTTCGATCTCGCGCAACTGGCGTTAGCTTGCGAGAAGTTCAGCGGTGCAGAAATCGAGGAAGCCATCAACAGCGCTCTCTACGATGCGTTTGACTCGCACACCGAACTTAGCACCAGCCACATTCTGACCGCGCTGGCGGAAACCGTGCCGCTGGCAAAAACGATGGATGAACAGATAAATACCTTGCGCGAGTGGGCTGATGGACGTGCGCGCAATGCCAGCGTGCCGAGGGAAATTCAAACCACGAATGAACACGAATAAACACGAATCTAAAAGCGCGGCTGGAATTTATTCTTCTTCGTGTCCATTTGTGTCCATTCGTGGTTAAATCAATTCATCACATGAGCCGCTTCGTTAATCTTGAGTTCGGGGGCGAACACGAAGACCAATCGCACGGGCAATCAAGCCCCGCGCTGAAAGGCGAAGCGCATTATCTCGCTGAAGCACAGAGCGCGTTTGAGAATGGAAGCTTCGAATCCGCGCTCCGGCTTTACTCCAAAGTGCTGGAGTTTAATCCTCAAAACGCCGCCGCTTGGACAGGTCAGGTTCGGATGTTGATTGAGCTTGGCGAATGTGGCGAAGCGAAGCTCTGGGCTGACAAAGCGCTGGAAAAATTCCCGCACGAACCCGAGTTGCTCGCTGCCAAAGCCGTCGCGCTCGCCCGCAGTGGCGATCTGCAAGGTGCGCTCGCCTTCTCGGATTCATCCATCGAAGAAAGCGGCGATGCGCCGTACGTCTGGCTCGCGCGTGGCGATGTCTTGCTCGCGCGGAAGGAATCGCGCGCGGACTTTTGTTTCGAGAAGGCGCAGTCATTCGCGCCCAAGGATTGGTTTCTCGTCTGGCTCGCGGGGCGCATCCGGTTTTACTACCGGCAATTTGCCTTGGCTGTGAAACTCATGCAGCAGGCCGTAGAAGCCAACACTGGACACTTCCTGCTCTGGCTGGAATTGGGGCGTTGCCAGCAGGCGCTCGGATTGATGGGTGCGGCGCGCAATTCATTTTCGCAAGCACAACAGCTCAATCCGCGATCCTCCGAGGTGGTCAGCGCGTTGACAAAGCTTTCTCAAACTGGAATCTGGTCGCGGTTGCGCGGCTGGGTACGGCAACTATTTAATTCATGACAGCCATCTACAAAGATAAGTGCTCGACTCATCCGAAGCCCCTCACCCCGTCCCTCTCCCCCATCGGATGGGGAGAGGGTGGCCGAAGGTCGGGTGAGGGGTTGGTCGGTTGCCACAGATTGTTGCCAAGTTTAATAGCATGAGCACAGAAACACTTGATCGTTTTCTCTCCGCAGCCAGCGACTTTGACGCGTCGGACTTGCATCTGGTGGTCGGCGTGCCACCCGCATTTCGCGTGAATGGCGAGATCATCATCGCCGATGAAGATGTGGTAACGGAGGAGCAATTGACGGCGATGGTCAACAGCCTGTTGAACGAGCAGCAAAAGAAAAAATTCGAGCAGGAATGGGAGTTGTGCATTTCGCTGCTGCATAGTGTGGCTGGTCGAGTACGCGCAACATTTTACCGCCGCAATGGTCATCCTGAGATGAGTTTTCGTTTTTGCGGCGAACGGGTTGCGTCTCGCGATGAACTGGGGTTGCCAGAGAAACTAGACGATCTCGCGCGCCGTCCGAACGGACTCGTCCTCATTACAGGTCCGACTGGCGCGGGTAAGACGACGACGCTCAATTACCTCGTTGATCTCATCAACAGCGAACGCCGTTGCAAAATCGTCACCATCGAAGACCCGATTGAGTTTGTTCACCAGAACAAGCGCGCCATCGTAGTGCAGCAGGAAGTTTTGACGGATGTTCGCTCGTTCAATCGCGCTCTCGTTCATGTTTTGCGGCAAGACCCGGATGTTTTGGTCGTCGGCGAGATGCGCGACTTCGAGGCGATTTCCACCGCGCTCACCGCTGCTGAAACCGGTCACCTCGTTCTGGCGACGATGCACTCGCCCAACGTGGCTCACGCGTTGGAAAGAATTGTCGGGGTGTTTGAAGGCAGTGCCCAGCGTCAGATCGTGCTTCAGCTCTCAAATGCTCTTCAGGGAATTATTTCGCAGGAACTACTTCCGGCAGCAGATCGGACGCGGCGAGTGTTGGCCTACGAATTACTAGTAGCCACCGGCGCGGTGCGGAATCTCATCCGCGAAAACCAGATTCATCATCTGGAAAACATTCTCCAAACCGGACGCAAAGAGGGAATGGTGCTGATGGATAATTGCCTGCACGACCTCTACTGCAAGTGCCTCATCAGTTATGACACCGCAATCAGTCGCGCCCGGCATCCCGAAGGCATCACCCGGCAGAAGGGTTGATATGTCCGATCAGTCGTTGTGTATCCAGCCTTTACCGGGGATGAATTCGCGGCTGCCAGAACTGGATTTGCAACCGTTCATGCCGCACACGACAACTGCCAATAAGATCAACGCGCAAAGTTTTTTCATGCGGAAACTGTAATCGAGTTTGTCACGGCGGCAAGTGTGGTACATGTTTTTCCGCAGAAGGTCATGGCAGAGAAATCAAAATATCTCAAAGGTCAGTTGCTGCTGGATAGCGGCGAACTGCAAGGATCATTTTTTCAGCACACCGTCCTCATCATCTGCGAACACGACGTCAATGGAGCGTTCGGACTTATCCTGAATCGCACTACAGGAAACAAAGCGGGTGAGATGATCGTGGCTGATTTGCCGGACACGATCCGGGAGCAACCGCTGTTTGTTGGCGGCCCGGTGCAGCCCACTGCGTTGAGCTTTCTTCATGCGGACAGCTTCATTCCTGACGCCACAGTGTTGCCCAATCTAAGTCTCGGTCATTCACTTGATACGTTGATGGAGATCGGTGAATCGTTTTCAGAAGCGAAGAAAGTAAAACTCTTCGCTGGTTATGCAGGATGGAGTGCGGGTCAGTTGGAGAATGAGATGAAGCGCAAATCGTGGATCACGCATCCTGCTTCGGTGGAATTGATTTTCAACACGCTTCCGGAAAAGCTCTGGCAGACGGTGCTTCAGATCAAAGGTGGCTGGCAGAACCGTATCCTTTCGCAGTCTCCGGACGACTTGTCCACGAATTGATCCTTTGATCTCGTAGCAGCCGACGTGAGGAGGCTCAAACTAAAAATAAATCAAAGGTTACTCAGGTCACCTCCTACGAAATGATCGTCGCCGCACTGTCGCCTACCGCACCTCGCAACGTCAATTCTGTCCCAACCGCATTCGCTTCCCGACGAACGTAGCCAAGCATAACGATGCAATTCTGTTTCGGTGAAAACACTGCGCTCGTGATGTGGCCGACTTCCTTCTCGTTGAAAAATAATTTGTCACCTCGCACAGGAAGTGTTTTCGCATCCGAAGCCAACCGCAGTTTCCGCAACTCCCGATTCACATGCCCGACACTATGGATGCGATTGAGAACTTCCTGACCAATGTAGCAACCTTTGTTGTAGCTGATCGCCCGTGCTTCAATGCCGCACTCACTGGCAAGGTTTGCTTCATCCATGTCCGCGCCGAAACGTGGAATGCCCGCCTCCACACGCGCGATTTCAAATGCGTTCCAACCACAAACCTGCCCGCCAATGGGTTTTACTGCCGAGATAAGTTTCTCAGCCACGACAGTAAGTGCGTCGAGCGGAACAAAAAGATCAAAGCCAACCGAACTGAGCCGCGCGTGATTCATCAGATAAATCTCGCCGAATACCGCGTCGGAAACTTTCACCGAACTAAAAGCCTGAGCCGGAATTTTGCTAAAGATTGCCAGCGCATTCACGACGGCTTCCGCCTTTGGCCCTTGCACGCTGAACAATCCGTAGTGCGGTATCACGTCCACCACTTGCACGTCATCCGCGACGATGTACTTCTCCAGACGTTGCGTAACAAGTGCCGTGAGTCCTGGCTCGAAGTCCAACAGCAGTTCATCCTGAAGACAGAAGATGTTCAGGTCACTCTGCATCTTCCCCTTGGCCGTGGTGATCGCAGAGTAGCAGCCTTGTCCCACGCCAAGTTTCTTCACGTCGTTGGTGACCTGCCCGTGAAGAAACCGAACCCGATCCGCGCCCGTCAGACAAATACGGCTGCGAAAACTTAGATCAAAAATTCCCGCTGTATTGCACAACGCCTCATATTCAGTTTCCACATCGCCGTAGTTCGCCACAACTTCACAACCATTCACTGTGACGAACGACGCGCCGAGACTTTGATGGAAATCCCGTAACCGCATTGGAACTGGTTCACTCACGAAGTCAGTTAAGTTCAACTCACCACGCGCATCTGCACCGCGTCAATGATCTGATCGCCGGACAAGATCGAGCCGATGATCACCGCCGTCTGCCCCTTTTTCAAAAGACCTTGCTCGATCATCAACTTGAGCGCGGTCTCAATGGTGTTCTGCGGATTGATCAGATCGAAAGGGATGACCATCGGTTTGACGCCCCAACTCAGGCTCAGGCCGCGTGCCACCGACTCGCGGGCGCAAAGACCATAAATCGTGGAGTAATGCGGACGCAGCCAACCCGTGTAACGTGCCATGCTGCCGTGCCGCGTGAACACCAGGATCGCGTCTGCTTTGAGTTCGTTCGCCATCACCACCGCGCTCTTCACGACTTTCTGCCGCGCTTGCGTCAGTTCCGCTTGCTCATAAAACTTCGCGCCACCGCTGCGCTCGATGCGTTTGGCGATGCGGTCAAACACCTCGATGCACTTGAGCGGATATTTGCCGACGGTGGTTTCACCGCTGAGCATGATTGCGTCCGTCTGCTCAAACACCGCGTTCGCCACATCGGTCACTTCTGCGCGCGTCGGCATCGGCGATTCGATCATGCTCTCGAGCATGTGTGTCGCGACGATGACCGGTTTGCCCACACGCAAACACGTCTTCACGATGCGCCTTTGCACGATGGGCAATTCTTCGTAGGGAATCTCAATGCCCAGATCGCCGCGCGCCACCATGATGGCATCCGCTTCCGCGATGATTGCGTCCAGATTCTTGATCGCCTCCTGATCTTCAATCTTCGCCACGACCAACGGGCGATGCTTCGAGCCGATGAAATGTTCCTTGAGCTGCATCAGATCGCGCGCCTCACGGACGAACGACAGCGCGATGAAATCCACTTCCAGTTCCAGCCCGAGCTTCACGTCGGAAATATCCTTCGATGTCAACGCGGGTAGGCTCACTTTGACGCCCGGCAGATTGATGTGGCGACGGCTGCCGAGTTTTCCTTCCGTCAAAACTTCGCACTCTACCTTATTTCCCGATTTGGCGAGCACCTTCATTTCGATGGCGCCGTTATCCATGAGCACCACGTCGCCGACGCTGATGTCGTTGATGAAATTCTCGTAGTTCACGTCCACGGAATGTTCCTCCTCGCTGCGCTCGCCGCGCACCGTCAGCGTGAACTTCTGTCCCGGCTTCAGATCCAACGGCACCGGAAGATCACCGGTGCGGATCGCTGGTCCTTGCGTATCCATCAGGATACCGGTGTGCGACTGGCGCTTACCTGAAGCCTCGCGGATGATGGCTACGATTTTCCGCACCCAATCATGCGGCGCGTGCGACATGTTAAGACGGAAAATGTTCACCCCCGCGTCAATCAACGCGCCGATCATCTCCGGGGAACTGGTGGCCGGGCCGAGCGTGGCTACGATTTTTGTTTTTCTCATTAAAGTCGGTTTCTGATTACTGATTCACGTGCAAAACTTTCGCGGGTGGAAAGCCGTTGAAATAAGTTGCGGACGCGCTGCCATACGCGCCGATGTTCTCGGCGTAAACGAGGTCGTCCACTTCGAGATTCGGCAACAAGTCAGACTGCGAAATCACATCCAGCCCGTCGCACGTTTGGCCGAACACCGCGCACACTTCCTTCTTGCCCGCCTTGAACGCCTGCAGCGGATACTGGCAATGATCGAAGATGATCCCGCTGAACGTGTGATACACGCTGTCGTCAATGTAGTAGCAGCGCTTGCCGTTGCGCACGGCTTTGCCGATGACTCGTGCCACACTTGTAGCCGCCGTAGCCACGAGGAATCTTCCCGGCTCGGCGAGAATCTGGATGTTCTTCGGAAACAACCGCTCGATCTCCGCATTGATCACGCGTGCCAGTTCCGGGAACGGCTTCACGTGCTTGTTATACGGCGCCGGAAAGCCGCCGCCGATGTCGAGAATCTTGAGTTCATGGCCGCGCTCCTTCGATTCCTTCATCACCGCTGCTGCTGTGTTGAATGCCTGCACGAAGTTCTCAAAGTTCGTGCATTGACTGCCGACGTGAAAACTCAAACCTTCGACGACCAAGCCCATCTTGAACGCTGCGAGTATCAAATCCACCGCTTCGCCCGGTTCGCAGCCAAACTTGTTCGAGAGTTCGCATTGCGAACCGGTGTTGGAAACCGCCAATCGCAACACCACACCCGCGTGCGGCGCGTATTTCTTGATCTTGTGCAACTCCGTGACGTTGTCGTACGTGACGAGCGGCTTGTATTTGTCCAGCGCCAGCAATGTCTCTTTCGGCTTCGTCGGATTCGCGTAGATGATCTTGTCCCAGATGAAATCCTGCTGCGCCTTCGCGGACAACTTTTTGATGTTGTCATACACCAGCATGAACTCCGGCAACGACGCCACATCAAAGCTCGCGCCCGCCTTGTAGAGTGTCTTCACGATGGCGGGTTCGGCGTTGGCTTTCACCGCGAAGTAGCACTGCACGCGCGGCAGATATTTGCGGAACATCGCGTAGTTGGCGCGGATTTCGTCGTGATCCACGATCACGAGCGGTGTGCCATGTTTCTTCGCGAGCGTCTGGATTTCTTTCTTCGTCATGATAAAGCGTAAAAATGCTGAGGCGTTTTAGGCGATTGCGCCGCTGGCACAAGAAAAATCACAACACGCGCCTCACCGCCTGCTGCCAGCCCTGATGCAATCGTTTCACTTCCGCTTCTTTCATCCGGGGGCGGAATAAGTTTTGCGCCTGCGGCAACGCGGCCAACTCGGTGAGCGACTCGTAGATACCAAGCCCAAGCAAACCGTTCAGCGCCGCGCCCCACGCCGAACTCTCGGCGACTTCCGCGACTTTGATTTCCATGCGCGCAAGGTCGGCAGTGAACTGCATGAGAAACTTGTTTCGGGTCGGCCCGCCATCGGCGTGCAGGGTTTTCAGTTTCACCTTCGCGTCGCTCCGCATCATGTCCAGCACGTCACGGATCTGATACGCGATGGCCTCCTGCGCCGCGCGCACGATGTGTTCCCGCTTGGTGAACGCCGTCATCCCCACGATGGCCGCCCGCGCCTCCGGAGACCAATACGGCGCGCTCAATCCCGCAAACGCCGGCACAAGATAAACGCCACCGTTGTCTTTGACGCTCGTCGCCAGCTTCTCGACTTCAGCCGCGCTTTGGATCAAACCAAGTTGGTTCTTCAACCACTCGATCGTCGCGGCAGAGAAATTGATCAAACCCTCGAAGGCATAAGTTGGTTTGCCCTGCCAGACCCACGCCAGTGCAGTGACCGCGCCCCTTTCAGACACGCGTAACTTGTCGCCAATGTTGAGCAAGACGCTCGTGCCCGTACCGAATGTGGCTTTCGCCGTGCCGGGCTGATAACACCGCTGCGCAAAGAGCGATGCCTGCGAATCACCCATTACGCCGACAATCGGAATTGTTCTCGGCAAGATACCGCCAGCGTCTGTCTCACCGAACTGCGCCGCACTTTCCCGCACTTCCGGCAACGCGCCTGTCGGCACTCTGAACAACTTACAGAGTTCCGCATCCCACTGGAGTTTCCCGATGTCGAACAGCAGCGTGCGACTCGCGTTCGTGAAGTCCGTGGCAAACACTTTTCCACCCGTGAGCCGGTGAATCAGATACGTGTCAATCGTCCCGATGACAGCATCGCCACTCTTGAGCTTGGCCGCGATTACAGGTTTATTCTCAATGAGCCAGCGGATTTTTGACGCCGAAAAATAGGTATCAATCTTCAGCCCAGTCTTGCGGAGAACAGTTTTCCTATGACCTTGCTTGACGAGCTGGCCGCAAATGGCATCGCCGCGCCGATCCTGCCAGACCAGCGCATGGTGTAAGGGCTTGCCGGTCTTGCGATCGAACACGAGCAAGGTTTCGCGCTGGTTCGTGATGCTCAACGCCGCAAGCTTGGTGAGTTTGGTGCGATTGCGCTTTGCGATCTCGCCGATGACGGCGAGCATGTTCTTCCAGATTTCTTCGGCATCATGTTCCACCCAACCCGGCTGCGGATAAATCTGCCGGTGGTTGCGTGAAGCCTTGTCGAGAACCTTGCCACGCGCGTCGAAGAGAACGGCCTTCGTCGCGGAAGTGCTTTGGTCAATGGAGAGAATCATGGGGCGAATGAGACTCATGCGACTAATGTTGCTCCTTATTTCGAGCAGCGAGGCGGGCGCGGGTCATGCGTTCGCGCAGGCCGCCCTCTTTCAGAAAGTCTTGTTCTAGGCGGCGCTTTTGTTGGTCGAGTAAAAAGTTGGCTTGGTGAATCAGGCAAAGCGCAATGTTGGCGATCACTTCAGGCGGGCGGGTTTCCACAAACTCCCTGAAGGACTCATAGGTCAGATTGGGTTTGCTGCCAAGTCGTCGAACATACCTAGCTTCTTTGGAATTTTTATCCCACAGTTTGAAATCGCGTACCCGGAGATAGTCTTCATAGTCTTTGAGCACTTCTTCCAAACTTGCACGAGCCACTCCAACAAGCTTGATCTCCATTTCCTTGGAAGTGCCGGAAGCTTCCGATCCTTCGAGGATGTTCTGCTTGCCTGAGCGTGCCGCCTGAATCATCTGGTCAACGGTGCGGTCACCCTTGGCGAGGAATTTTTTGCAAAAGCGGAAGGTGATGTCATACACCACTTCGGCCTTCTGGTAGGAAAGCAGTTCACGATAGTTTCCGTGAGGTGGGATGAAGCCTTCTTTGCTCATAAGTCACATAGGTCGTATAGGACTCATCAGCTTCGCGGCCGCCTCGCTCAAACCTTCCATGCTGATGCCATAGTGCCGAAAAATATCCGCCTGCGCGCCGGGCACGGTTTCCTCGTCAGGAATGCCCACGATGCGGAACGGTTTACTCAGTCCCGCCTGCATCAACACCGCCGCACAAGCTTCACCCAGGCCGCCATTGACCATGTGTTCCTCCACCGTGACCACGGCGCGACACTCGCGACCTGCCTTCAGAATGGCTTCCGCATCGAGCGGCTTGATTGAGTGCATCGAGAGGACGCGGCAATTCAGTCCGCGTTCCGCCAGATGCCCGGCAGTGAGCAGCGCATGAACTACCGTCTCGCCCGTGGCGATGAAGGCCACGTCATTGCCTTCCCGCAGCGTGATGGCTTTGCCGACTTCAAACTTCGTCTCCGGCTGGTGCAGATGGAACATCGCCGCCTTGCCGAACCGGACGAACACCGGCTTGGTCGCCTTGGCCGCGAAGAGGATCGCCTGCCGCGATTCAAAATTGTCCGCCGGAACGAGGATGGTCACGTTGTTGATGGCGCGCAGCACCGCGAGGTCATGCAGCGAATGATGCGTCGTGCCCAGTGCGCCGTAGCTCACGCCGGAACTGATGCCAATGAGCACCGCAGGAACGTCCGAGTAACAGATGTCGTTCTTGATCTGCTCCAACGACCGCGCTGTGAGAAAACAGCCGGGCGAAACGCCGAAAGACTTCTTCCCCGCCGCCGCCAGCCCCGCCGTGATGCCCACGAGATTTTGCTCGGCGATGCCGACCTCAACCATTTGCTTCGGCAAAACCTTGCCGAACGGCGCGAGCTTTCCCGAGCCACGCGAATCGCTGGTGACGGCGACGATGTTCGGATTGGCCTTGGCGAGTTCTTCGAGCGTGGCGGCGAATTCGTCGAGGTTGGCGCGGCCCATCTTTAGGCCGAGTTTTTCCGCCATCGCTTTCGCGGCGGGAGTGAACATGGAGGGTGCGGGTGCGCTCATGTTGGGATTGAAAACGAAACCATGCCGAGATTGTAATTAAAGCGGTGCGAGAATCGAGTTGAACTTTCCGCGTGGATTTTCAATATTTCACGCAATGAACACGAAAACGATCGCATTAACTTTGGTTTCGGCCCTGAGCTTGGGCATGGCATTGGCAGAAGACGCCAAGACTTTTAAGGACGACAAGGAGAAGGTGAATTATGCCATCGGCCTGAACGTGGGTGGTAATTTCAAGCAAGGCAATCTGGAATATGATGCCAAGGCTTTTGAACAGGGAATGAACGACGCCATCGCAGGCAAGCAGGGTTTGACCCAGCAAGAAGCCCGCGATGTGATCACCAAATATCAAGCTGACCGTCGCGCTGCCGTTGGCGAAAAGAACAAGGCTGATGGCGAAGCTTACCTCGCGGCGAACAAATCCAAGCCCGGCGTGAAGACGATGGAAAGCGGACTCCAATATAAAGTTCTCGCAGAAGGCAGCGGTGATTCTCCCAAGGCCGAGGACACCTGCATCGTGAAGTATCGCGGCACATTCATTGACGGTTCAGAGTTTGATAACTCTGAAAAAGCTCCCGGCGGCACTGCAAGTTTCCCCGCGAACCGCGTCATCGCAGGTTGGACTGAAGCTCTCACCCATATGAAGCCCGGTTCAAAATGGCAGTTGGCCATCCCCTACAACTTGGCCTACGGCGAACAAGGCCGTGGCAACATCGGCCCGAGCACAACGTTGCTGTTCGACGTCGAACTCGTCTCCTTCACTGCACCGCCTCCGCCTCCGCCCGCGCCCGCGCCGCTCACGAGCGACATCATCAAAGTCCCGTCTCTCGACGAGATGAAGAAGGGCGCGAAGATCGAGACGATCAAGGCTGAGGATGTCGAGAAGATGCAGAAGCAACCGGAGAAAAAGAAGTAAGGTCGTTGCGGATATTTCAAATAGAACGGGCGTGGATCACTCCACGCCCGTTTTGCTTTCGCAAAAAAATCACGCGGCTTGTCTCAGCCTGACTTCCGCCGCTTCGAGTTCAGTCAGTGCTTGTTTTAATTCCGCTTCGCTCGGCACGCCGTGATGCCATTTGGCAACATTCTCCATGAAACTCACGCCTTTGCCCTTGGTGGTATTGGCGATAATGCAGGTGGGTTTGCCAGCCTCAGCAGGCTTGCTCAACGCCTCGGTGAGCGCGGCGTAATCGTGCCCGTTCACCACTTTCACGGCCCAGCCGAACGCGCGCCATTTTTCGTCGAGCGGTTCGTTGCTCATCACGTCGCGCGTGTGGCCGGAAATTTGGAGCGTGTTGTGGTCAATGATGGCAGTGAGGTTGTCCAACTTGTAGTGCGCAGCGGCCAGCGCGGCTTCCCAGTTTGAACCTTCGGCCAGTTCGCCGTCGCCCAGCAAAGTGAAAACGCGATACGACGCGGAATCCATCTTGGCGGCGAGCGCCATGCCGATGCAAATCGGCAAGCCGTGCCCCAACGCGCCGGTGTTCATCTCGATGCCGGGAATGTGCCGCGTGGGATGGCCGACGTAGTGCGACTGGTAATGGCAGATGGTTTTCAGATCGGCTTCGGGGAAAAATCCGCGATCCGCCAGCACTGCGTAAAGCGCCTCGACCGAATGGCCTTTGCTCTGCACGTAACGATCACGCGTCGCGCTGCCAAAAGTTTCCGGCGAGACGTTGAGGATGCGGTTGTAGAGCACGTTCAAGATGTCGAGGCAGGAAAGCCCGCCGCCGGTGTGCCCCGCGCCCGCGCCGACGATGGCTTCGAGCGTCAGCTTGCGCAGGCGGACGGCTTTGAGTTGGAGTTCGTGGTCGGTCATCGTAAATTGAATTCAGTTTCCCATTCGGCGCACGCGCACAGCGCGTATAAACAAGTCGTCGCCTCGGTTGCAAAACCGAAAGTCTGCCCCGCCGTTTTGTGAGCCGCCAAAGCCAGCATCTTTCACGAAAAACTGTGCCTTTTGCCACTGTCCCTTGTTGGCGCGTCGAAGCGAATACGGATACTGTTTGTAAG
Source organism: Verrucomicrobiota bacterium (assembly GCA_031423875.1). GTDB lineage: Bacteria > Verrucomicrobiota > Verrucomicrobiia > Limisphaerales > JADLHS01 > JADLHS01. Next base: position 12,133 of record JANPGI010000567.1, read on the forward strand.
CTCCGCCAAGCGTTGTCCGAATATCGGTGGAATCATATTCCAGAGTCACTTCACCAGAACCAACGTCCAGATAGTCCAGTTCGATTGCCAGAGTTTGTCCGGGCTTCGGACGAAACTGATCCCCAACGTCCATATAAAAATAAATGGGAGAGTTGCGCTTGGCTACGCGCCAGCAGCGTGTTCCGTCACGATCAATAATCGTGAATTCACCATCGCCTTTGTTCACCGGGGTAGTCAGACCGACATCACTGCCCGGCCGGCCGGCAACTTCCGGCATCTCCGTGTTATAATAAGCCTTGATCGTGGCAAATTGATCTTTCGGTAAAAGGAAAACATAACGACCTGGGTAGGCCGCCTCAATGCGATCAATCTGTCGCTTAATTGCTGAATATCCATGATCTCCTTGATAAAAGCCCTCCACGGTGCATGTGAAGCCGCAGAACACAGGTTTTTTCGGGTCTGGTTTTACCATGGTGAATTGCTTGTATAATTCATTTTCATCCCAAGCACCCCATGTATCAATTTTTGGGGGAAAGCCTGCTTTGATTGTCCATCCTTCACCTAGTAAACCATCGAATCCGCACGTTGACATATATGTGCTGTATTTCACACTGGGATTTGGAGCAATCCAGATTCGGGCGACACGAAACCCCGCGTCCTCGCACCAAGCCCTGTTTAATCTGCACCATGCGGGAAACAGGCTGTCTTTGAAGTCTCGGATGAAAATATATTGAACTCCCGTTGGCCCGGCCATCAATTCATCGTTGTCAGTCATTTTGGAATAATACCAGTCCAATAGCGGTGAATTCAGTTCTTGAAGAGTCGGGCTCAATGGTGTCGCAACCGGAATTTTCCCTCGCGCGGGATCATGCCAAAATTTGAAGATCGGGTTTTGATCGAACTCAAGATTATCGCCGTCGCTCCACATGATATGAGCATAGATTTTACCCGGCTCTGCTTTAACTGCCTTTCCAGGAGATTGCTTGTAAGTCTTGTTCGGAAAGCTCGACCAGAAACTGCCATTCGCATAAAGCTCGCTTACAACATAACCAATTCCATATGGATTGGCGACAAGGTTGCCGCCATCACCGGTGCTGCAATACCCCATCAGCGACGTGCCCACTCCATAACCCGGTGTGCGAAAGATTTTTTGGACTTCCACTCGTTCGGTTTCAAAATCCAGCCAGAACACAAAACCTTTGCTGGCTACTGCGTAATCAGTGATCGGATTGCCGATGCGTTCGGCTTTGGGATTATCTCGGCGATTGCCGGTGGCAAAAACCACTTGCCTGGTGCAGTTGGGCATCAGCTTCAAGAGCGCCCAATCATAGGCTTCGATGCGATTCTTCCACTTGTTTCGGAAATCTTCCACGTCGCCTTTCCAGTCAAACTCCGACATTAAATCGTTCCTGATTGATTCGGTGACGGGAATTCCATCCTGTTGCGCGGCGGACATCAGAGCCAGATACCAAGTCCAATCCTTGTCGGGGTCGTAAACAAACATTTTCTTCACACGCCCTTGATACTTCTGAAAAAGGGTTCTCAATCCCGCATTAGTTCCAGCCAGTTGCCGCAATTCTTCAAATGGTTTTCCGCAACTCACAAGCGGTTCGCGATCCCATGGATTGTTGATGAGATAAACCTCTGCGGCTTGTTGATTGATCAGTCCTTGCAACGCCCAAGCTGTCATCCAAGCGTTCCCACTGTCTTTGTGAATGTTGACAACAAAAACGTTCGTTGCCGTCGGCATTTTTGGAAACATTCCACTGGCTGCATAAGCGGTCGTTTGAGGCAAATCAATAAGGCATAAACAAAGAGGAATAATTGCCGCAAATAATTTTCGGCAATGTCTCGGTTGTCTCTGTTTGCTCCTGTTCAAAATCATTCCTGCGCTTTCTCGTGATGTCTCACTTCCCACCCAAAATAATTCCCAAAGGCCTCGGCCAGAATTTCCGCGCTGCGCGAAACGGTCATCACGACGTGATGCTCGAAACCCTCACGGCAAACGTGACGCATGAGCTTCTGCAATTTCGGCACGCGGGCTACGGCGCGGTTGCCGAAGGTGTCGAGCGGATCGTTCGTGAGTTCACCTTCGCCGACGTAGCAGCGGATTTTGCCCTCGGCATCGGCGGTGGTGATTCGGCCATACGTCAACGGCCCGGCGGGTGTGCGTCCGTCGAGTGCGCCGTAAGTGTTCTCGACGCCAATGATACTGCCGAGGATCGGCGCGGTGGAAATTTTGATGTCGGGCAGAAATGATTTCGCCCAGTTGCCGCAATGGAACAGCACGCACTTGTTGTCGTCGTCCGCGTAATTGTTGTTCCAGTCCACGAGCGCGGCGGGGGTACCACTAGCGAGTTGCATCGCATACATCGTGAGCACGCCGGTGACGTCCACTTCGCAGGCGCTGGGCATGAACTTCTCGCTCATCATGCTCATCAGCGTGCAGACGTTGCAGCCGTAATTTTCCTGCACGCTCGTCCAGCACTGGATCGCGGTCGCGTCGAGGTGATTGGCATCCATCCAATCGGTGAGCGTCACGCCCATCTTCGCCATCTGCACTAGTTTTTCCTGCGGCACGCCGGGCGCAGGCGCGTAGCCGGTGATCTCGGCGAGCTTGGCTTTCACGGCGGCGGCATTGGCGTCGAGCTTGTTGGCCTTGCCGATGATTTCGGAAAGATCAACCGTCGTCACGCTGATGCCGTGGCGTTCGAGAATCTTTTCCGAGTAACGCACGGTATTGAACGCACCGGGCCGTGCGCCGACTGCTCCAAGCCGCACTCCACGCACGCCATTCACCACGCGACAGACGCCGAGGAATTTCTGCAAGTCCACCTCGAAGCCCGCTGATGTCGGATGCGAAACGTGTTTGCTCGTGAGCGAAAACTTGATGCCCGCTTGGACGAGGTTGTTCGTCACGGAAATTTTGCCGCAAAACGCATCGCGCCGACGCGCAGGGGAAAGCTGCTTCAAGTCGTCCGGGTAACCTTGGATCAAGACGGGCACGTTGAGCTTGGACATCTTGAGCGTGTCCGCCACGCCTTTCTCATCGCCGAAGTTCGGCAACACCACGAGCACGCCATCAATTTCACCCGCGTGTTTGCGGAAGAGTTCGGCGCACTTGCGCGCGTCGTTGTGCGTCTCGACGCCGCCGAGCTTGGAATCTTGTTCGCCGAGCTGGACCGCCTTGATCCCGAATTTCGCAAAAACCTTCGCCATGTCCGCGCGTGCCTCGGTGACGAGTTGGTCGGGAAAGAAATCGCGGTTGCCGTAGATGACGCCGAGGACGGGTTGCTTGAGATTGATATTCATGTGTTCGTGCCGGTGGTCGCCGGGAAATATATTTGAGTATGCCCAATCGCTCAGAACTCGTCATGCACAGAGTTTCAGGCTTTGCCATTTTGTTTTGAAGATTCCCGGAGCAGATTTTGGATTGCACGCGTTCTCTCACCCCGTTGTCACCGATGCCCTCGTAGCAGCGGACGTGAGTCCGCTCAATCTCATTTCCGGGAGAGTTAGAGCCGACTTACTTCGGCTGCTACGGTTTAACTGCGTCGCATGTAATCCAACTTCCACAGCCTGCGGTATTCAACACTCACGAGTTTGTCTGCGTCTTTGTTGCCGACGACCTTTTCCTTTTCCGCGTCCCAAGTGATCTTGCTGCCGGTGCGATAGGCGATGTTGCCGAGGTGTGCGACGGTGGAAATCTGGTGGCCGAGTTCGAGGTTGAGGCAGGGTTGTTTGCGGGATTTGACGCAATCGAGAAAGTTGCGGACGTGCGCGGGACGGGGATTGCCGCTGCTCTTGTGTTTCTCTGGGTCAAGGTTGGCTTTGCGTTTTTCCGGGATCACTTCCCACCCGGCGTCGTTCATCATGATCGTGCCTTCCGTGCCGTACCAAGCGATGCCCCACGGATGATTGTTGATGCCGACGGCGAGTCCGGCTTTGTGTTCCCAGACGAGCATGTAACTCGGAAATTCGTAGGTGGTGATTTGCGAGTCGGGTGTTTCGGAATTGTCATCCAAAACATATTTACCACCGCTGGAGACGACAGACTTCGGGGTTTCGAGCGGTGTGCCCATGAAGATCATGTTGAGCAGGTGAACGCCCCAATCGGTCATCAGTCCACCGGCGTAATCCCAAAACCAACGGAAGTTGAAGTGGAAACGATTTTCGTTGAACGGACGTTTTTTGGCCGGGCCCAGCCACATATCATAGTCAACACCGGGAGGTGGTGCACTATCGGGTTTTACGTCCACCGGCTTCATCCAGCCCTGGTAGGCCCAGGCTTTTACCAGCCTCACATTACCCAATTTGCCGGAATGAACAAAATCCATGGCGTCGTTATAATGTTTGTTAC
>JANPGI010000568.1:0-3926 GCA_031423875.1 Verrucomicrobiota bacterium
TGAGGGTCTCAACTACGAAATTCGGGACATTGCTCCGGCAGATCAGGAACGCGCCACGGCTGCGCTCGCGGAATTGATTGACGCCGTCTCGAACAAAGATGACGAGATCGCCAATCTTGTTCTCGAAGACAAGCCGATCACTGCGCCGATCCTCAAGGCCGCCATCCGCCGCTTGACCTGCAAGATTGAACTCGTGCCCGTGCTCTGCGGTTCGGCGTTCAAGAAGAAGGGCGTTCAAGTTCTCGTGGACGCGGTCATTGATTATCTCCCCAGCCCGCTGGACATTCCGGGCGCGACAGGTCATGAACTCGGCACGGAAGTCGTGGTCAATGTTCCGACGACTGACAGCGAGAAGTTTTGCTCGCTGGCATTCAAACTCTGGACCGATCCTTTCGCGGGCAAGCTGGTGTTCTTCCGTGTTTATTCCGGTTCGCTCAAGAAGGGCGATACCATTTACAATCCCCGCACGCGCAAACGTGAACGCGTCAGCCGCCTCATGGTCATTCAAGGCAGCGAACGCAAAGACATTGACGCCGTGTATGCGGGCGACATCGCGGCGCTGGTCGGTCTTCGCAACATCACCACCGGTGACACGCTCTGCGACGAAGACTTCGATGTGACACTCGAACCGCCGACGTTCCCTGAACCCGTTATCTCGATGGCCGTCGAGCCGAAGACCAAGCAGGATCGCGACAAGTTGTCCGAAGGCTTGCAACGGCTCGCTGAAGAAGACCCGACGTTCCGCTGTTTCACGAATGAAGAAACCAGTCAGCTCATCATCGCGGGCATGGGTGAGTTGCATCTGGAAATCATCATTGATCGCTTGAAGCGTGAATTCAAAGTGGAAGCCAATACTGGCGCTCCGCAGATCGCGTATCGCGAAACGATCACGAAGGAAGCGGAAGGCGAAGGCAAATTCATCCGTCAATCCGGCGGCAAAGGTCAATACGGTCACGCGTGCATCAAAGTTTATCCGAATGAAAAGGGTAAGGGCGTGGAAGTCATTGACGAAATCGTCGGTGGCTCGATTCCCAAGGAATTTATTCCCAAGGTCATTGACGGCATCGAAGAAGCCATCAAGGGCGGCGTGTATGCGGGCTATCAGGTCATTGATATCAAAGTCGAAGTCGTGGACGGATCATTCCATGAAGTTGACTCGAACGAACTCGCGTTCCGCATGGCTGGTATTTTCGCGTTGAAAGACGCGTTCAAGAAAGCTGGTCCGATCTTGCTCGAACCGCTGATGAAAGTGGAATGCACGACGCCGGACGAATACCAAGGCGATCTGCTCGGCGACATCAACCGTCGTCGCGGCACGATTGTCAGCATTGAAGCGAAGAACGGTCAGACTGTTCTCAACGCCCATGTGCCGCTGGCGGAAATGTTCGGCTACGCGACGGCGATCCGCTCACTCTCGAAAGGCCGCGCCTCGTATTCGATGGAGCCGTTCACCTTCGCGCAAGTGCCCAACAGCGTCGCGAAAAAACTCCTCGACACTGCGAAGAACAAACCTGCGGCTCGTACCTAGTCGAGTTGAGGTTGAGTTGAATTCAAGAAGGCCGCGTCTTACGACGCGGCCTTTTTCTTTGCCTTGAGAATCGAAAGCCAGCATTGCGGGTCACCGTTTCGCCGATATACTCTCCGCGCACTTTGGGTTTAATCGTTTATCGCATGTCTATATTGAAAATCATCATCGTTGTATTGGAGGCGTTGTTCGCGCTGAACCTGCTCATCTTCGTCCACGAACTCGGTCACTTCCTCGCGGCGCGCTGGCGCGGTTTGAAAGTGGAACGGTTCGCCATCTGGTTCGGCAAGCCGATCTGGTGCAAAAAAATCAACGGCGTCGAATACGCGCTCGGCTGGATTCCCGCCGGTGGTTACGTGTCACTGCCGCAAATGGCGACAATGGAAGCCATCGAAGGAAAAACAGACGAGAAGGCCGAGCAGCTTCCGAATGTTTCGCCGTTGGACAAAATCATCGTCGCGTTTGCAGGTCCGTTGTTCAGCTTTTTGCTCGCGATACTGTTCGCCGTCATCGTTTGGCAGGTTGGGAAGCCGGAAGGCGCGGCGGATGTCGAACCTGTTCTTGGTTGGGTGACGCCGGATGGTCCGGCTTGGAAGGCCGGGTTGCGGGCGGGCGATAAAGTTCTCGAGATTGACGGTCACAAAATTAAGACTTTTGGGCCGCCGTCGCAGGACAGCATCAAGTGGCGCATCATCACGAGCGAAGGCACGAACATCGCCGTCAAGTATCTTCGCGATGGCACGGAAGGGATGGCTTATCCTACGTACATCAAGCAAAAGACGGCGTGGTATGAGCGTCGGGCACTGCGTCAGGTTTATCTCGGGCCGATCGCAAAACCCGTCGTCGGTGAAGTGTTGACGAACAGTCCGGCTGACTTGGCGGGACTGAAACGCGGAGATGAAATCGTTGCCATCAACGGCGAAAAGATTCTCAGCCTGCTTGCCGTGGAATATGCTCAGGAGCTGATGACGAATAAAAGCACTCCCCCGATCAATTTCACCGTTCGTCGCGGTGCGGAGGAATTCAATAAGGAAATTCTCGCGCAAAGTCCTGCCACACCCACGAACTTCCCGCCGATCTTCGGCATCGTCTGGCTCGACAACACGAACCACGCGCTGACTTATCCCGGCCCATGGGAACAGATCGAGGCGAGCGCGAAACAGATCTTTGCAACCATCGGCGCAGTCGCAAATAAAAAGAACGACATCGGCGTGCAACAGCTTGGTGGCGCGGTGATGATCATCCGCGTCTATACGAACTTCTTTCAGAGCGAGGACGGTTGGCGTTGGGTGTTGTGGTTCAGCGTCGTGTTGAACGTCAATCTCGCCATGCTCAACATGCTGCCGTTGCCCGTGCTGGATGGTGGACATATTTTGCTCTCGCTGATCGAGGTCGTTCGCCGGCGCGCAGTCAATCCAAAGATTTTGAATTACATCCAGAGCGGTTTTGCGATTCTGCTCATCGGGTTCATGGCGTGGATCGCGTTTTACGATGTGGGTGATTGGATACGCAATGCTCGCAGCGAGCGTCGCGCCAACGAGCCGATCGTGTTCGCTCCTAAGAAATAGTTTCTCATGCGCTACTGCGATTCTCCCTACGTCTTCAAGCGCCGCCAGACGCGCGAAGTCGTTATCGGCGATCCAGCGAACGGAGGCGTGGTCATCGGCGGCAATCATCCGGTCGTGGCGCAGTCCATGATCACCTGCGACACGATGGATACAGCGGCCAGCGTGCAGCAGACGCTTGATCTTGTCGCCGTCGGTTGCCAACTCGTCCGCATCACAGCGCCCACAGTGAAGGACGCGGCGAACTTGCAGAACATCGTCACGGAACTTCGCAAGCGCGGTTGCAATGTTCCCATCGTCGCGGACATCCATTTCAAACCTGAAGCCGCAATGGAAGCTGTGAAGTGGGTTGAAGTCGTGCGCGTGAACCCCGGCAATTACGCTGACTCAAAAAAATTCGCCATCAAGGAATATACCGACGCGCAATACGCCGAGGAGTTGCGGCGCATCGAGGAAAAGTTCACGCCGCTCGTTCTCGAAAGCATCAAGCTCAAGCGCGCCATGCGCATCGGCACGAACCACGGCTCACTCAGTGACCGCATCATGAATCGTTACGGCGACACGCCGCTCGGTATGGTGGAGAGCGCGCTGGAGTTCGCGCGCATCTGTCGTAAGCACAATTTCCATAACTTCAAGTTCTCGATGAAGTCGAGCAACCCGAAGGTGATGATTGAATGCTACCGCCTGCTCGTGGCGCGATTGGAACAGGAAGGTGCGGATTGGAATTATCCGATCCACCTCGGCGTCACTGAAGCGGGCGAAGGCGAGGACGGTCGTATCAAGAGCGCCATCGGCATCGGTTCGCTCTTATGCGATGGACTAGGCGATACGATTCG
>JANPGI010000569.1:0-11427 GCA_031423875.1 Verrucomicrobiota bacterium
CGGTCGCGGCACGCGCGTGGACACTCACGCTTATGCTGGCTACACCATCCCGCCGCACTACGATTCCATGATCGGCAAGCTCATCACCTACGGCAAAGATCGTCGCGAAGCGATGGACAAGATGAGCCGCGCACTCGGCGAATATCTGATCACCGGCGTCAAGACCACCATTTCGTTCCAGCAAGCCATCTTGCAAGACCCGAACTTCCGTCGCGGCATCTATACGACCAGCTTCGTCGAACAACTTCTCAGTGGCGCTCGCCGCGAGTTGATCGAAGAGAAGAGTTGATTGGGCTTCAAGCCAAACGAAGTCAGTCAGTCCGTTGACACTCGCGCGAGCGATGTCTAGCCTGCCGCGCATGTCGAAACTTCCGTTTGAACTCCTGCTTGCGCTGCGTTACCTGCGGCCCAAGCGGTCGTTCGTTTCGATCATCACGCTCATCTCCATCATGGGCGTCATGCTTGGCGTGGCCGTGCTCATCATCGTCATCAGCGTGATGAGCGGATTCGACGCCGAGCTCCGCGAAAAAGTTTTTGGATTCACCGCACATCTCCGTGTGGTGAAACATGAATTCAATCACGGCGTCACGAGAGATCGCACCATACCCGATTACGCCACGGTAATGAGCATCATCACATCAAATAAGAATGTGGTGGGCGTTTCCCCAAACGTTGTCGGACAAGTGATGCTGGAAACTCAGCCCGCGAATGGTCAGGCGCTTTTACGCGCGCCGCTGGTTCGCGGCATTGATCCCGCCGCCGAAGCGACTGTCAGTAGCCTTGCCAGCAACATCGTGAGCGGGGAGCTGGACTTGAGCGGGCGCGGGCTGTTGGTCGGCGCGAAAATGGCGTATGCCATGGAACTACTCGTTGGCGACCGTGTCTCCATTTTATCAGAACGCCACCTTCGCAAGATGCGCGCGAGCGCGGGCAAGGAAGGTGAAACACAGATTCCACCGGACGAGTTTGTCGTGCGTGGTGTCTTTGACGCAGGTTTGGACGAATTCAATTCTCAATACGTCGTCATGTCGCTCGAACGCGCTCAGATGATGTTTGGCCTTGAGGACAGCGATGAAATTCACGGGCTGACCGTCGCCATCCGTGATCCGTATCAAGCCGGGCGCGTGGCTCACGAATTGGAAGATGCGCTCGGACGCGATTTCGCCGTCACGACCTGGTTGCAGGACAGCCCGATGATGCAGGCCGTGGTGGTGGAAAAAAACATGATGCTCTACATCCTGTTCTTCATCGTGCTCGTAGCAGCGTTCGGCATCACCTGCACGCTTATCACATTCATCATGATGAAGACGCGCGAGATCGGTCTGATGAAAGCCATCGGTGCAACCAACAGCCAGATCATGCGCGTGTTCCTGGCGCAAAGCCTGATCGTCAGTGTGCTGGGAATTCTCGCAGGCTTCGGACTCGGCCTGCTCGCGGTTTCCTATCGCAATGAATTCCTTGGCTTCATGCGCAGCGCGACCGGTGCGCAGCTTTTCCCCGCCGAGATTTATCAATTCACCCAACTGCCCGCGCTCATCATCCCGTCCGATCTGCTCATCATCGGCGGAGGATCACTGGTCATCTGTTTACTCGCAGCGGCATTTCCTGCGCGACACGCCAGTAAGTTGAATCCCGTGGAGGCGTTGCGTCATGAGTGAAATCCTTCTCTCCGCTCACAACGTCTCCAAGTCTTACACGATGGGCAAACGCTCGCTCGAAGTCTTGCGCGGCGTGTCGTTGAGTGTGGCGCGCGGAGATTTTCTCGCATTGCGTGGCGCGTCCGGTGCGGGCAAAAGCACATTGCTCCATCTCTTTGGCGGATTGGATTCGCCCAACGTAGGTGAAATCCATTTTGCTGGCCGCAACCTCGCGAGACTGTCGGAGCAAGACATCGCGATCTTGAGGAACACCAAAGTCGGTTTTATTTTTCAATCCTACCATTTGCTCCCGGAGCTCGATGCATTGGAAAATGTTTGTCTTCCTGCCCGGATGTTGCGCAAGCCTGCGGACATTGCAGAGAAACGTGGACGCGAACTGCTCGCGCGCGTCGGCCTCGGTGCGCGCATGGATCACAAACCCTACGAACTTTCCGGCGGCGAACAACAACGCGTGGCCATCGCTCGTGCGTTGATGAACGAGCCGGAGTTGATTCTCGCTGACGAACCGACCGGCAATCTGGATTCGCACACCGGCACAGAGATCGTTGAGCTGCTCGTCAGCCTACGCGCGGACAAGAACACCACGCTTATCATCGCCACACATGACGCAGCAGTTGCCGCCCGAGCGCCAAAAGTGATCCAACTCGTGGACGGTCAGATTCAATGAACCAATCCTACTGGGAAACCCGCTATCAAACCTCTGACATGCCGTGGGAAAAAGGCGCGCCATCGCCCGGCCTCGTGGACTTCCTCGCGTCAATTCACGATGTCCCCGGCGAAACCGTTTGCGTGCCCGGCGGCGGAACGGGTCACGATGCAGGCGAATGGGCCAAGGCAGGCTTTCGTGTTTATGGCTATGATCTAGCGCCTAGCGCCATCCAACTCAGTCGCGAACGCGCGCAAGCCGATGGCTGGCGCGCCGAGTTTCGCACTGCGGATTTTCTGCGGGACGAACCGCCGTTCCAATTCGATTGGCTCTTCGAGCATACATTGTTCTGCGCCATCCAACCGGATGAGCGCGAGCTTTACCTCCGCGCCGCATTGCGCTGGTTGAAGCCCGGCGGACATTATCTCGCCGTGAATTATCTCATCCCGGACACAGACGGCCCGCCCTTCGGCACAACACGCGAAGAACTCTGGCAAAGATTCTCTCCACACTTTGAATTGATCCGCGAATGGATACCGCGCTCATATCCGAACCGCACCGGCCTAGAGCGCATGTTCCTTTGGAAGCGGTTGTAATTGAGACGGGTTATCGTCTGTTTGCAGTCCTCACCACAGGTCTTCCCTACGGACGATTACGGATTATCAAAGCCCGTACAGATTCGTTTGGAAGTCTTTCCCTCACGAGATTAGAGTCTGCGCAATCAAGAATTCTTCCTCATGAAACCGAGAGTGTTGCTTGGTGTCGTCACGAGGTGGAGTCTTGAGTAACAACACAAACTCAAAACTATGAAATCAAAAATAATCACGTCCAGTTTAGTCGCCTTGGCGATGTCTGCATTGACGGCGGATGCATCCCTCCTTTCGATTCGAGTCGCCTGCCCGGGCGATGCAACCTCCAGTGGCATCCGGGTGTATATCGAAGGTGTCGGTGAAGCTGTCACCGATGGACTTGGAATGGCGGAAATCGCAGTGCCGTATATCGGCAGCACTTATACCGTCTGTGTGGATACAACCACACTTCCCGCTGGCGCCAGTCTCAAGACCGCTTGCCAGTCGGTCAAAGTAACCAGCGACGCTCCTCCTGTCATCGGGTTCACTCTTGGCGGAGATATCTGCTCAACGCCTCCACCTCCCGGTCCGTGTTGGCTGACGGGCGGCGGCACTATCGGCAAAATCAAAGGCGTGGCGAACTACAGCTTCGGCGGCGTCGTCTATCCGGGATGCAGCCCCAAAGCCGCTGATGGCGGAAACTGGAATGTCGTTGATCATTTCGCCGGTCTGCATTTCCAAGGACAACAGATCATCGTTGACGACTGCTCAGGCGTCTCGACCCGATCACCCAGAGTCAACGTCAACATCATAGACTTTCACGGCACAGGCATCGTGGCTGGTATCAGCGGCAATGCGACCGAAAAGACGGCGGTTACATTCGTCGGTCGGGCCATTGACAATCTCGAATCCGGTGGCGGTAGCGACATGCTTTACCTGCGCGTCTCGAACGGCAGCACCACGGTGATGCAGATCGGAGCTAGCGCGGCAGATCCGACCGTCATCAGCACGGGCAACTTGCAGATACACACCACGAGTTGCAGCAACTAACAAAGTTTGATCCACAAGACCGCGAGCGTTCATGAATGCTCGCGGTCTTTCTTGTTTCATGACAGGGTCGTCTGAACGACGCTTGCACCGAAACCTTGCCACCGCTAATGTCGTTCCGGTCGCGTCTGTAGCTCAGTTGGATAGAGCATCTGCCTTCTAAGCAGAGGGTCGTGGGTTCGAGTCCCGCCAGACGCACCAGCCTTCGCCCGCCAAAGCGGGCTTCGGCTCGGCAGGCCACCGAAACATATTAGCAATTGCGATTTACGATTTTCCGCCCGTGCTGACCATTGAACACCTCTCCGAACTTCTGGCGAATCACCGCGCCGACGCTGGCGCGCGTGTGAAAGAATTCTCCATCGGCGGCCGGATGTTTCATTTCAACGCTTCTGACTTCCGGCCTACCATCATGGGTGTGGTCAATCTCTCAGCAGATTCGTGGTATCGCGAAAGCGTTTGTCTTTCTGCTGACACCGCCATCCAACGTGGCCGTATTCTCGCAGCGCAAGGGGCGGACATCGTGGACATCGGAGCAGAGTCAACTCTTGCTCATGCGACGCGTGTGGACGAAGCCGCGCAAAATTCAAAACTGTTGCCCGTGATAAGCGAGTTGCGTGCGGAAGGCGTTTTGGTTTCCGTTGAAACATACCAGCCCGCCGTCACGCGCGCGTGTCTCGAAGCCGGTGCGAACATCCTCAACCTCACCGGCACGGAAGGTTCAGACGAATTGTTCCGCATGGTGGCCGCGCATGACGCGGCGGTGATCATCTGTTATGTGCAGGGCAAAAACGTTCGTGAGGTAAGCGACTTCGACCTGAGCGCCGATCCGATTCCGATGATGCAGGAATTTTTCTCTCGCCAGATCGAGATCGCCCAGCGCAACGGCGTGAAGCGCATCTTCATTGATCCGGGTCTTGGCTTCTACTATCGCAACCTGCAAGACAGCGCCGTGCGCGTGCGACATCAGATGAAAGTGTTTCTGAATACATTTCGCCTGCGAACGCTGGGTTTCCCGACGTGTCACGCCTTGCCGCACGCGTTCGAGTATTTTGGCGAGGAAGTGCGCTGTGCCGAACCGTTCTTCGCATTACTGGCTGCGCTGGGCAAGACCGACCTGTTCCGCACCCACGAAGTCCCGCGCATCAAAGCTGTGCTGGATACGATGAAGGTTTTTTGAAAACGGATTGCTCGCGCGAAGGTCGCGAAGAAATTTTTAACAAAGTCTTCGCAGGTAAAATCGAAATACCCAGACTCAGACCATGAACCAGAAGAACGACAATTTCGTTGCGTAATTAGAATGTCAGGCACTACTCCATGATTGAAGCAATCACAGTCAAGACCGGCGCAACCTACGCAATATGGGCTATCGTCTTAGGTGAGCCAAGTCACGAGTCATTTACGATGTCTGCTGACGGGCCAGTGGGTCGCAAATATTTGCGTCGCTTCCTTTCGATCTGCGCCATTTCATTCCGCACTCCAACATCAGATATTCAGGTCGGAATGTGTGGTACGATGACACACGGCGACGAAGCTTGGAGAGTGCGAGTCACTGATGTTTTACTGGCGATGGATTCTCTGGAAGTGCGCGGGTTAGCACTCACATCGTCACGCACAGAGTGGCTCGATTCTCCACCTACACCTGAGCCTCCTTCGGTGTTGCCGGAAGTTGAAAGACAGTTTTTCGATTTGTGAGCCACAAAGCTCGTAACTGTAATACCGCGATAGACTGTCCACAGACGAGCAAGCCGTGATTGCTCTTGGCTCGGCACGCGGCTAGAGTCTTGCCCAGCGAAGCACATGAAGATCACCGACGACTATAAAGCCAAATATCGGTTGTGGGCTGCCAACCCGCAGGTGATCGCAGCGTCAACTCCGCCCAAACTGCCCAAGTTCGCCAGCCGCAAGTTTTCTTCCCACGCTGAAATGAATGAATGGAAGCGAAACCTGCTTCGGGAAATTGCCGCTAAGTAATTTTCTTCTTCGCTCCCTTCGCGTCCTTCGCGCGACACCAAATCACTTCCGCCTGCAAAGAAACACGCCTTCCTCTTCTGACTTGGTGATCCACTGGTCGCAGACGAGCAATCCGTGTTTCGCCAGTTCGGCACGATGAAGGCCCGAACTCCGCAGTGGGATTCCACAACAAGCGGAGCAAGGCGACCATTGGCCTTGTGCCTCTTTTAACCCACCCGCCCCGCCTGCTCTACTTTGCCGCTTGCAACTGCGGTTAAACAATCAAACTGGGCTGGCAATCCTCGCCAACAACGCTAACTTTGCAATGTGAACTCCGAACATTCAGTCGCCGCGCATTGGAACCAGGACTTCGATGAAGTCCGGTTGAGCCAATGGGCGAAAGACTTGCGACACCAACTGCGCGCGCCGCAGGTGTCGCTCGGGCTTGTGTTCATGACGCCACGCTTCTTCTCGCAGGCGAAACAGATCCTCGAAACCCTCCGCGTCCATGCGCGCATCCCGTTGCTCGCGGGTTGTTCCAGCACCGCGCTTGTGGCGGGCAACGAAGAGTTGGAGGAAAATCCCGGCATCGTGCTCTCGCTCTATTCGTTGCCGGGCGCAAAGCTCGACGGGGTTTATTTCACGCAAACACAGGTGGAAGAAGCCGACGGTCAAACCTACTGGCAGGAGTTGACGGAAGTCACCGCCAGTCAAACCAACGGCTGGCTCACGTTCATTGACCCGTTCCATCTCGACTCGGAATCGTGGTTGCGCACGTGGAACGAATCCTACGCCGGAGTGCCCGTCTATGGCGGGCTATCCAGCGGAGTTTTTGCCGAACAGGTCACACAAATCTATCTCAACGGCGATGTCTATGAGGAAGGTGGCGTGGCGATCTCCGTCGGTGGCGACGTGAAGCTCGCAGGCGTCATCTCGCAAGGTTGCACGCCCATCGGCGACACTTGGACGCTCACGCGCGTGGAGCAAAATCTCATCCACAAGATCGCGAACCGCCCGGCGTATGAAGTTCTTTCCGAGACGGTGAATCACATGTCGGCAGACGAGCAAAAGAAAGTGCGCGGCAATCTTTTTATCGGACTCGTCGTCAACGAATACCTCGACGACTTTCATCGAGGGGATTTCCTGGTGCGCAATCTTCTCGGTGGCGATCCGCAGACCGGCGTGCTGGCCGTGGGCGCAATGCCGCGTGCCGGTCAGACCATGCAATTCCAGCGGCGCGATGCCGAGGCTGCTACCGAAGACATGAACGAACTGCTTGGCCGCACGCACATCGAGCTGGGCGGCGCGACGGTTTATGGCGGCTGCCTCTGCTGTTGCAACGGACGCGGCAAACACCTCTTCGGTCAATCCGGTCACGACGCACAACTCGTCCAGAAACAATTCGGCGGCATCGGGCTGTCCGGCTTTTTTTGCAACGGCGAGATCGGCCCGGTCGGCCAGAAGAATTTCCTCCACGGCTACACGGCCTCGCTGGCGTTGTTCGTGAAGAAGTGAGAGTGAAGCTTGCCCCTTTCTGCATTGTCGTTTTTCCCGGTTTAATAATAAGCCGGAAAATTACATAAAATCCTTACATGAGGGTTGTCAAATCGGAGTTGAGGCGCGTATTGCGCGGCGCCTCGCCACTTGTCCCGGAGTGCGCCTCGCTTGAGCGGCACTTCCAGCCATAGCTGAAGACAGCGTTAGCCTTGCTTTCACGATTGGATTCCGCAAACTTTCGCCCTCATGGCGAACCCGTTTCTCGACGTAATCCTACACTCTCTTGGCGAGGGCTTTTGCTCGCAGCTCATCTGCCTGCGCAGCTTCGCATATTTCACAACCGCTGGTTTCGGTTCATATCTCAGAGGCAAGACCGTCTTGGCACACTAAGTTGAAACCTCTCCTCCAACTTTCAGCAGTCGCAAAATCCTTCGGCGCGGTGCGTGCGCTCAAGGGCGTGTCGTTTGATCTGCAAGCGGGCGAGGTTCACGCACTGCTCGGCGAGAATGGCGCGGGCAAATCCACGCTCATCAAAGTCATCACCGGCGCGCACCAACCGGACGGCGGCTCAATCGAAATCAACGGCGAGCGCGTGTCGCAACTCACACCCGCATCCGCGCACAAGCTCGGCATCGCCTGTATTTACCAGCAGCCCGCGCTGTTCCCCGATCTCACCGTGGCCGAAAACATCGGTCTACGCCTCGAACCCGCGTCCGCGTTGCGCAAAGTGAATTGGGCCACGCGCCAGTCGCGCTCCGAGGAATTGCTCAAGCGCATCGGCGCAGAGATTTCGCCGGATGCCGAAGTCCGTTCTCTCTCGATGCCCGAGCAACAACTCGTCGAAATCGCCTGCGCACTTGGCGCGGGTGCGCGCATCGTCATCATGGACGAGCCAACTGCATCGCTCACGCAGAAGGAGCAGCATCTGTTGTTCGCCGTCGTGAAGGATTTGCGAGCGAGCGGTGTGGGCGTGATTTACATCTCGCATCGCCTCGAAGAAATCTTTGCGCTCGGCGACCGCGTCACGGTGTTGCGCGACGGTGAGAGCGTCGGCACACACAAAGTCAGCGAGATCAACGAAGCCTCGCTCATCAAACTCATGGTGGGCCGCGAAGTCTCGGCCATCTATCCACCGTCTGAAAGCGAAGCAGGCAATGTTGTCCTCTCACTCAAGAACCTTGGCTGCGCAGCAGGCGGCGTGAAAAACATCTCGTTGGATGTGCGGGCCGGAGAAATCGTCGGCATGGCGGGGCTGGTCGGCGCGGGACGCACAGAACTGGCGCGCGTTCTCTTTGGCATCACGCCCGCCGACTCTGGTGAAATCCTGCTGAACGGCCAGCGTATCGCAATTTCCACCCCAAAGGAAGCCGTGGCGCACGGCATCGCGTATGTGCCGGAAGATCGTCGGCGTCACGGTGTCATTCTCGAAATGCCCATCGCGCACAACATGACGATGGCCATCCACGAGCGGATTTTTCCCGGCGCGTGGTTGCGCTTTGGCGCGGAGAAACAACTCGCGTTGGATTTCATCCGCGATCTCGGCGTGAAAGCTTATGGCCCAGATGCGCCCGGTGGTTCGCTGAGCGGCGGCAATCAGCAAAAAGTTTCCCTCGCCCGCTGGCTGGCGACGAAGCCCAAACTCTTGATCCTCGACGAACCGACGCAAGGCGTGGACGTAGGCGCAAAAAGTGAAATCCACAAAATCATCCGTCGCCTCGCCAAAGAAGGTCTGGCCGTGCTGATGATTTCCAGCGACCTGCCAGAAGTTCTCGGCATGAGCGACCGCATCGCCGTCATGCGCGGTGGAACGATCACCGCAATGCTCCCCAGCAAAACCGACGCACACGAAGTCATGGCAGCAGCGTTGGGACAAAACAAAGGTTGCGATGAGTAAGGAACGCATCAAGCCGATGAGTGAAGGCGAACTCTTACGCAACTATCCAATCACCGGATTAGTGCCCGGCTGGTATTTTCGTCAAAGAGAAAAAAGTCCAGGCGTTTGGGATGTGGAGGGCTGTGACATTTACGGTCGAATTGTATCTCAAACAAGTGTCATCAATGAAGAGCAAGCTCTCAAAGATTGTGTAGCATTCGCTAAGCAAATTTTCGCAAAGGGAGGAACAGTGTGAAGCGTCATTTCCGCGAACTCTCCGTTGCTGGCGCTCTAGCAGTCGTTCTGCTTGGCCTCGCGATTTTCGCTCCAGCGTTTTTTCAGCCACAGCCGCTGCTCTCGCTGCTCACACGCGAAGCCCCGACGCTCGTGGTCGCGTGCGGCATGGCGCTCGTCATCATCAGCCGGCAGATTGATATTTCGGTCGGATCGCAGTTCGCCGTGTGCAGCGTGTGCGCGGGCTTGCTGGCTGCGAAAGGCTGGCCGCTGCCGTTGGTGTTTCTCTCGTCTGTTCTGTTTGGCGCGACCATGGGCGCGGTCAACGGCTGGCTCGTCGCGGGACTGCGATTGCCATCCATCGTCGTGACGTTGGCAACGATGGTGACGTGGCGCGAGGCGTTGCGTTGGCAGCGGCAAGGCGAATTCGTGAACCTGCCAGACGGCCTCCAATGGCTCGGCTTGAGTCAGGTCGCAGGACAATGGACGCTCATTCTTACCGCGCTCGGGTTGCTCGTGTTACTGGCGTTGGCAACAAAACATCTTTCCGCCGGACGATTTGTTTATGCCGTCGGCACGGATGCCGAAGCGGCGCGGCTCGCGGGCATCCGTCCGCAGCTCACGACGTTCTCTGTGTTCGTTTTCATGGGCGCGCTGGTAGGATTGGCCGCGATGATGAACGTGGTGCAATCGCCGCAAGTTGATCCCAAGTCCGGCTCCGGACTGGAACTCAAGGTCATCGCGGCGGCTGTCGTCGGCGGTGTGGCCGTATCGGGCGGACGCGGAAAACTCTGGGGTGTGTTCGTCGGCTTGCTGTTGCTCGCGTGCATCAGCCCGGCGTTGACGCATCTGCACATCGAGGCGTATTGGGAAAAAGCGATTCAAGGCGCGATCATCCTGCTGGCAGTCGTGGCCGATGGATTGCGAACCAGAAAGCAAAGGAATTAACCACGGATGAACACCGATAAACACGGATTCAAAGCCATCCTGCTCCGGCACGAGACGATCTTGCTGTTCGTTGTGCTGCTGGAGTGGCTTTACTTCAACTCGGTCGGGCCGCGCTTCGGTTCGGTGGACAACACCTTCGACATCATGCGGCACTCGGTGGAGATCGGGCTGCTGGCGCTGGCGATGACGCCAATCATTCTCACCGGCGGAATTGATCTGTCGGTCGGCTCGCTGCTGGGGTTGTGCGCGATCTCATTCGGCAAATTCTGGCGTGATGCAGGAATGCCGATTCCGCTGGCTGCCGTTTGCACCATTGGCATCGGGGCACTGGCGGGCGGGCTCAACGCCACGCTTATCACCTGGCTGCGGTTGCCACCGCTCATCGTCACGCTCGGAACCTTCTCGCTGTTTCGCGGACTGGCCGAAGCCATCACCCGCGGCGCGGACACGTTCACAAATTTTCCCGCGTCGTTTCTATTCCTCGGTCAGGAACGCTGGCTCGGCATTCCGGCGCAAGCGCCGATCTTTATCTTGGTTGCCATTGGCATCTGGTTGCTGGTGCATCAAACAACTTTTGGTCGGTCGTTCCGCGCCATCGGTTTTGCACCGGAAGGAACACGTTACGCGGGAATCTCCGTCGAGCGCCGACTCGCGATGGCGTATGTGCTGGCCGGAATCATCGCGGCGGTGGCGGCCATCATCTACACGTCGCGGCTTGGTCAGGCGAAGGCGGACGCAGGCATGGGCTACGAACTTTTCGCCATCACAGCGGTGGTGCTGGGCGGCACAAGCATCTTTGGCGGCATTGGCACGGTTCACGGAACGCTGCTCGGGGTCGCGGCAATTGCGGTATTAAACAATGGCCTCGTTCACGCGCGCCAACCTCGCGAAGTCGCCGGGATGTTGACCGGCTTGCTTCTGATCCTCGCGCTGACCAGTTCCATCATCCCGAAAATGCTCGCCTCGTTGAAAGCACGTCGGCAAACTCCCGCCACCAAACCAATC
>JANPGI010000570.1:0-2826 GCA_031423875.1 Verrucomicrobiota bacterium
CAACAGAAGAACTGGTTTGACCCGCCACTACCACCTCGGACGCATCCTTGATTCCATCAGTTCCGCTCGGCTCGCTACGCTCGCCTTCGCTTCACTGATGGAATCAAGGATGGAATTTACAGAAGCAACGCTACAGGACCCGGTCGCTTCCCACGTTAAGAAATGGGAGCGAATAAAAGGGAGTATTTTCAATGGATAGAATCTTGATTATGCAGTGGAATTTGTTGCCATATCGAACTACAGCATCAAGCAGAAACTACTAAGCTACGCAGTTGTTTTATCGATGGTAAAAAGATTTTAGAGAGGGTAAATCACTTGCGCTTTACTTATACTTATTTGTAAGTGCTTTATTACAAGTGCAGCGGGTGAAGGGAATCGAACCCTCGTCTCTCCGAGCTATCAAAAGTCGAAGCTTGGCGAAGACAGCGAGGCTTTGCACTCTAATCCAGTGTCGCTCACGAATTCTAGCGGCTTGTCAGCACACGAGTATCAAATAGGATTCCCGCATGAAACCAAAGTGGCCAGTGGTAGTTCTCATACTCGTACTGCATGTTCTCGCCAGTCAATCCTATGCACAACAGCCCAACAACTACGCGCTCCAAGAAGAAATCAGAGTTAAGGCTGAGATGGGTGATGCTGGATATCAAACTCAACTCGGCAGTATGTATAGCGATGGGCAAGGAGTAGAAAAAGATTTTGTCGAGGCATACGCCTGGCTCAACTTGGCAGCAAGAGTCGATGAGAAGTCGGCAAAGCAGCGCGATTCTCTTGAGTTGAGAATGACGCCGCAGCAAATTGCCGACGCGCAGAAGCGAACCAAAGAATTACGGGTCGCCATTGAAACCAAGAAACAGACAGCCTCGGGTCTCGCCAAGACAAACGCAGTTGATGCCGCTGGCTTGTCACGAAACTCGGTTTCGGCGAACACCGAAACCAACAAACCAATTTCTCAAATCAAGGCAGTGCAACCAAATGGTGCTATTCGAGAAACCTATATTGGCGGCAGTATTTTCAAGGAAGAACATAAGCGCGCCATGCGAACCGCTATTGGAACACGCGACCTTTTCGGCAGAAAAGAATACGCCGGCTTCACTGAACTTCGTTTTCAAGGTATCACGAGCGACGGACTGATTGTTCTCAGACTCACTGAGGTTGATACGCAGTCAAAGCGTCGCACATCGTCGATTTCTGCCGACGCAAATGTTGGCAGGCCTGGTTATGTTAACGGCGTTTACGTCGATGGGAGGACGACGATCCAAGGGACAATTACCCATCCCGCTGAAGAGTTGCCACCTAACACAACTCAGTTCTCTTTCGATCCCACCAAGGAAACCGAGTTGGCGATTGCCGGTTATCGGGTGCGTTTTTTAGAGTTTACTCAGCAGAAGCTGAAGTATTCATACGCAAAATAATCGCACACCGGGATTGACCTTGTGATTTACGTCTTCACTTCGAGATCACAACTCTGACAATCATTCGCCCAGCCTGCCCGCCGCCCACAGCGTGCCGCGCGATATGAGCGTGAGATAATTTTCATCGCGCCACATATCGTCGGAGTGGCCGTAGGTGGTCCCGAAGACTCGGGCTTTGCCGTATTGATTGATCCATACCGCCGGATACGTCTTGCCGTCCTTTTCGCTCACAGAAGTCGCCAGTGCTCTGGCGTTCGGCCAAAGTTTCTCAATGATGTATAGCTCGTCCATCGGCGTCACCCACTTGTCCGAAACGCCTTTCAAGATCGGATGGCTGGGTTCAGCCAGTTTGACCGGATACTTGCTTTGATGATCGTGATGTCGGCTGGTCACGCCGAGAAACTCGCGCCAGTCGTCAATGTCCACCGCCCGATATGTGTGCATCGCGCAATGGATCACCACCGCTGGCACGCCAGCCTTGTGCGCGCTTGTGATCTTGCGGATGTAAACCTGGTTGGTCGTGTCGGCGAAACATTCGTTGTGAACAACCACATCGAAGCCTTTGGCCCAATCGGGATTATCGTAGAGGGAAATCTCCGCGCGCGTTCCGTCGCCGCCCTCTTTCACCACTGTCCACTCGGTTGCCGTGAGCTTGGCGACTGCATTGGTTAGTTGTTGAGTTTGAAACGCGTAATTGTGGCAGCAACCACCGGTGATCAGCAGCGCACGCAATGGCTTTTGTTCCGCCGCGAAGGTGGTGGTTGAACTGAATGTCAGGAACAAGCCTGCGAGGAGGAGAATAAAACGGTGAATCATGAGCAGACGCTAACCATCCATCATGTGCTGGTCAATTCTGCTGTTCTTCTGGGGTGCGGTTCCGCCGAAAGCTTTCAGCAGGGCAGACGCATCTAATAATCTCATTAACACCGTGGCTTTAGCCCGGTGTGTGGAGGGTGGAGGGAGATTGCAGCCGTTTCAACGGCTTTGAGGAATGACGCGAGAAACCGTTGAAACGGTTCTCACAGGATTTCGCGCGCCTTTCCACCGGGCTAAAGCCACGGTGTTAATGAAAGCCGCCGGAAACCAAACGAATTGAGATGCGTCTGCCCTGAAGCTTTCAGGGCTGGCACTTCAATGAATGTTCACCTAAAGTTCACGCATGATCTCGCTGGCATCCGCTGAACTCTTCCGGCTTCTCAAGCCAGAGGAGTTGGCGCGCGTTATCGCAGTGGTTCAGGAACGGATGTTCGCGACGGGAAAGGAAATTTTCCGCGAGGGCGATCCCGGCGATGGACTCTACGTGGTCGGTGAGGGACTCGTGGAAATCTCGGGCGTGATCAATGACACGCAACGGCAAATACTCACACAGGTCGCGCCCGGCGGCGTGTTCGGCGAGATGTCCGTGATCGAACAA
>JANPGI010000571.1:0-26875 GCA_031423875.1 Verrucomicrobiota bacterium
GATCGTCACGCCCGGCGGCACGAATGCCACAGTGGTGGCGTTGAACAAGAAGACCGGCGCGACGGTCTGGACCTGCGCGGTGCCGGAGGGAAGTGCGGCGGGTTATTCGTCGGTGCTCATCGCGGATTTCGGCGGCGTGCGGCAATACGTGCAGTTTCTGGCGAGCGGATTGATGGGGATTGATCCGGGCAACGGCAAGTTGCTTTGGCGTTACGAGAAACCGGGCAAGGGGAGTCCGGCGGCGATCATCACGCCGTTGGTGAGCGGCGGCATGATCTACAGCGGGGCGTTTCGTGCAACGACGGCACTGATCAAGCCTGTGCTGAAGGAGGGCGCGTTCACGGTTGAAGAAATTTATTCAAACGGCAAATTGCCGGTCGGGCTCGGTGGTGTGGTAAAGGTGGGGGATTATTTTTACGGCAGTGGCGGCAGCACGGCGATGTGCGTGGAATTCAAGACGGGCGTGGTGAAATGGGAGGAACGCAGCATCGGGCCGGGCTCGCTCTTGGTGGCCGATCAGCGCATCTATGTTCACGCTGATAACGGCGACATGGCGTTGTTCGAGCCGAGCGCGGAAGGCTATCGCGAGAAAGGGCGCTTCACGCCGCCGGGTTTGCCATCGCGCGCGAATCCGATGGAGAAGGCGTGGACGTATCCGGTCGTCGCGAACGGCAAGCTCTACATCCGCGACAAGGAATCGCTTTGGTGCTACGACGTGAAGGCTGGGAAGTGATTGGCTCGCCAGCAGTCTCGCCCTGCCTCACGCATGAATTCCTTTTGCCTGCCGCCTGATTATCCCCGCATCAAGTGGGTGAAAAGTTTTCAGGAACTCGTCAGCACTCCGTTCGCGGACGGCGTCAACGCGCTATGCTGGGAGCGCACATTGCCTGGAGATTTCGGTGAGGTCGTGCAACGGCTCGGCGTGAGCGAGGAAGTCACGCCGATTGATGAAGCGCAATTGAGAGAGTTGCCAGTGAACGTGGCGGGTCACGCGGCTATTGAGGTTCTCCTCGAAGATCAACGACTGCTTCGTGAACACGGCGCGGCACCGATTCTCAATTGCTTCTTGGGTTACCCGCGTGACGACGAGCCGCAGATCGTTCCGACGGATGTTTATTCGTTCCACGCCGATAGCGCGCCGGTGGAGGCGGATACTTTTCTATGCACGTATCATGGCGCGGCGAGTGAGGGTTTGCGAAACGAGGAAGCACTACGTCGTGTGGATGCCCCCGAAACCCGCGCTGAATTGTTAAAGCTTTTTGGCGGCGAAGATGGCGAAGAGTTCCGCGAATTCCTGACCGAGAATTGCTACGACCTGCACTACGCGCCTGTCCCAGCGGCGCAGCCATTTTCTTTTGGTGTAGGAAATCTCTGGCGAATCGCTACCGACTGGCCCGGCTGTCCCGTCCCGCCTTGTATCCACCGCGCGCCCGCAACTCTTCCCGGTCAGTCCCCACGGTTGCTTTTGATTTGTTGAAAAACTTGGAAGCGTGAGTGAAATCATTCTGATGGTGGCTGAATTGTGACTGTCTGATTGTCCTCACTCCGGGGATTCGTTTAATCTCCGCCCACATGAATCAGGAAAAATCCGTCAGTCGCTACGCGTGGCTTGTCGTCGGGCTCCTTGTACCAGTGGCTTTGCTGAATTATTTGGATCGTCAGATGATCGCCGCGATGAAGACTTCCGTGATGGGCGACGTGTCGGGAATCACCTCGGATAAGGCGTGGGGACAGATGCTCGGCCAGTTCAAATGGGTTTATGCGTTCCTCAGTCCAGTCGGTGGCTACATCGCGGATCGCTTTGGTCGCAAGTACACGATCTGCGGGAGTTTGTTTGCGTGGTCGGCGATCACTTGGGCGACCGGGCATGTAACGACTTACGATGGGCTGTTGTGGACGCGGACGTTGATGGGAGTAAGTGAGGCGTTTTACATTCCAGCGGCGTTGGCGTTGGTCTCCGATTTTCACACAGGCAACACGCGGTCGCGCGCGACGGGGTTGCATCAGATGGGGATTTATTGCGGCGTGATTCTCGGCGGGTTCACCGGCTATGTGGCGGACGCGCCTGCGCTGGGATGGCGTTGGATGTTCAACGTGACCGGGCTGGTGGGAATTATTTACGCACCAATCCTGCTCATGGTGTTGCGCGATGCACCAAAACAAATGGTGGCTTCCGTCGGCGAAAACAAACCGCGTGTTGCTTCGGCTTTCCGCGAACTGCTCACGAACAAGTCGTTCATTCTGCTCGTGATGTATTTCACGCTGCCAGCGTTGGCGGGTTGGGTGGTGCGGGATTGGATGCCGGCGATTCTGCAAAAAAGTTTCAACATCAGCCAGGGCAGGGCGGGTGTGTCAGCGACGTTGTATTGGCAGGCGGCGGCCATCGTGTCCGCATTTTTCGGCGGCTGGCTGGCTGACAAATGGATGCGCCGCACGGATCGCGGTCGCATATATGTCAGCGCCATCGGCATGGCACTCATCATCCCGGCTTTGTTTGGAGTGGGGAATGCGCCGAATCTGAATTCACTCTCACTGGCCATCGCATCGCTTGTGTTGTTCGGCATCGGCTGGGGATTTTTCGATGGAAACAACATGCCCATACTTTCGCAGATCGTGAGACCGAAGCTGCGCGCGACAGGTTACGGGTTGATGAATCTCGTGAGCATCAGCTTTGGTGGATTTGCGGACGTGGGATTCGGGGCGTTGCGAGATCACAATGTCCCGTTGAACGTGACCTTTGGTGTGTTCTCAGGCGTGGCGTTGATCTCGGTGGTAATCGTGTTGATGATCAAGCCGCGTGCACAGGCGGGCTAAGGCATAAGCTCCAATCACCAACCTCCAAGCTCCAGAGAATCTCTAATCACCAATAATCAATCCCCATTGGCGGCACTGCTGAATGCGATTTCGCGCCAGTAATCACACTCGTTGCTGAATCGGGCGTGGTTTGAAGCTTGGTGCTTCTCTGGATGTTGGAGCTTGGAATTTGGATGTTTGATCACCGCTCCAGACTCGCCGCTGCTCGTGCCGACAGAATCCGCTGCGACGGCACAAAGCCCGCGATGAACTCGCGGCGAAATTCCGAGAAAGTTCCCGCCGCAATCGCCGCGCGCACATCCGCCATCAGCTTCACATACATGTGCGAGTTGTGAACGCTCAGCATCCGCAGGCCGAGGATTTCATTCACGCGCAGCAGATGACGTAGATACGCCCGCGTGAAATGCCGGCACGCGAAACAATCGCAACCTTCCTCAATTGGCCCAAAGTCCGTTTTGTAGGTCGCGCCCTTGATCCCGATCGCACCCTTGCGCGTGTAGGCGGTGCCATTGCGAGCCACGCGCGTGGGTAGCACGCAGTCAAACATGTCCACGCCGCGCGCGATTAATTCCACCATCTGCGCCGGTGTGCCGAGACCCATCGCATAACGCGCCTTGTGCGCGGGCAGAAACGGCTCCGCCAACTCTACGGCTTTCATCATCTCCGGCTCTGGTTCGCCCACACTCACGCCACCGATGGCATAACCGTCGAACTCCATCGCGACAATCGCCTTCGCGCATTCCTCACGTAATGCCGGGTTGCTTCCGCCTTGGCAGATGCCGAACACGAGTTGTCCCTCCGCGCGCGGCTGCTCACGACACTCGCGCGCCCAACGGATCGTGCGCTCGACGGCGAGGCGTTGCTCCTTCGCAGGCGCGTCGTGCGCCGGACATTCATCGAACACCATCGCGATGTCAGAGCCGAGCGTGCGCTGGATTTCCATCGCCTCCTTCGGTCCGAGAAACAGCAGCGAGCCGTCCACATGCGAGCGGAACTCGACGCCATGTGTCTTCACCTTTCGGATTTTCGCGAGGCTGAACACCTGAAACCCGCCGCTGTCCGTGAGGATCGGCAAATCCCAGTTGATGAATTTGTGCAGTCCACCCGCCGCGCGGATGATGTCCATGCCGGGGCGGATGTTGAGGTGATACGTGTTGCCGAGAATGATCTGCGTGCCCATCTCGCGCAGCTCGCGCGGGTCAAGTGCCTTCACGCTGCCTTGCGTGCCCACGGACATGAACACCGGCGTGTCCACGACGCCGTGCGCGGTGGTCAATTTTCCCAAACGCGCCTTCGAGTGCGTGTCCGTCTTCAAAAGTTCAAACATTGCGCCGAGGTTTTAGCGCAAAGACGCGAAGACGCAAAGGATGGAAATAATGGTGAGCTACCTTTGGTAAGGAGAAATCAAACATCAGTGCCCGCTCTTCATCATCTTCTCGATCACAGCCGGGCCTTTGTCGCCCATCGTTTCGGTGGCCAAGCCGGTCAATTCAGCTTTGATGGCGGCTTCCATCTGTTTTCTGATTTCTTCGGGAGTGCCGGTGAAACTCTTTTCCATTTCTTTGAACTTCTTTTCCAAGGTGGGCTTCATTTCCTCAATGCGGTTGAAGAACTGATTCGCGCTCTCGACGCTGACGCCCACTTCGGTTGCCATGCTTGCCATTTCCTGGCGCATACGTTCCTTGTCCCTCTCAGCATTCGCTTTGGCCTCAGTATCTTTGCGGGCCTTCTCTTCTGCCTGTTGCTCTGCGATGCGATCTTCGCCGAGCAATTCCTTCAGTCGCGCGGCATATTCTTTCCCGCGTTCCTTTCGTTCAGCATCCGCTTCTTCGGTGTTTGTGTGTAAGTAGTGCGGGTTGGAATCGAGCCGCTGCGACATCTCCATGTCCAAAGCCAGCTTCACCATCGCGCGATACTCGGCCTCGGTTTTCGCTTCGGGCAGATTTTGGCGCACGTAATTGGCCGCGTCAGAATCGCGATAAAGATATTCTTCAAGCTCCTGCGGCGACAGCACTGCGGCGAGCGCGGCCCGCTTCTGTCGCTCAAGACTGCGGGCTGTTGCCACCTCGTCTTTGTCCAGGCCCTCCGTTATTCGCTTGGTCGCCATTGCTTCCAGGTCTTTGCGAAATTGCTTCTCCACATCGCGCGCTGCCGCTCGCTTCTCGGCTGAAATAATTTTGTCTATGCCGTCCGAACTTACGGTCCGTCCGGTCAGCGACGATGATAGCGTCCTAAAATCGACTCCGAGCAACGACTCAAGTTCAGCCATCATCTCGTCGCGTATGCCTTGCCTGAGTTCGTTGGTCTTGTCCCACTCGGAGCGATCCAGATTCGGATTATCGGTTTGTTTGCGTAGCAACTCCGTTTCGATCTCCAACACTCGCGAGCGATGAGCGCGGCAGACGCGGAGCGTGACGATGTCGCGGATCGTCGCTTCTGGACAACCGGCAGCGCGGAGGTTGGCAATGAACTGCCGCGTGTCTTGAGTTTCCATCTTTCCCCACGGCGTGACGGTTCGCGCTTGACCCGTTGTGCGTGGGTGTCGCCGTCGAAATTCGTCCTGAGCGGTTTGAGGTTCACCGCGAATTTCGCGCACGGGCAGCGTCACCTGATGCGGCTTGCGCCAAGATGTCAGCGCGAGCAAAGCGATGTTCACGACGAGGCTGAAAATGAGGATGCGCTTCATGGCTTAATGTATGTCGCTTGAGAACGCAGAACGTTGTTGAGGTCTCGGACTACAATTTTTGACGCCTTGTCGCCAAGCAACTCTTTGATCTTGGCTTCGGATTGAATCTGCAATTCCTTCAATTTTGCTTTCCGTTCCTCGACTGAAAGCGTCTTGTCTTGCAGCGTTGTGAACGCTGCAGTTGTTGAATCCGTCGCGACTTTGGCGGCTTGATCCACGCGATCCAGTGGAATGCCCTCCGCCTCTGCGCCTGTTCGGGCATTGATGTAAAACGCGCTGCTCGTCCGCTCGAATTCCTTCGCCCGTTCCTCGCCAAAAAGTTTTTCCACGGCATCCTTGGTCTGCAGTTTTTCGCCGCTGGACTCCATGGAGACAAGAAGTTGTTTATATTCATCAGGCGACAGACCGAGATAGCGAACCTGAGATTTGACGTAGCCCCCAACCGGAGAATTACGTTGATGGTAGTCTTCCAATTCTTCAGGAGTCAGAACATCCGCGAGCACCTTCAATTTCTCGTTGAAGAGTTTTTGTTCATCTTGGCTGGAATAACTGCCGGTCGAATGGAGCTTCATCACCTTGGCTTCAATGTCCGCATCAGCCAAAGCCGCCATCGCCGCCTCGCGTTTGTCGGGCGGCAACAACAGAAGCTCCCGTTCGTGTCCGTGAATCTGGAGATACACCGTGTCTATCATCTCCTGTTGCCCTATTCGCACGCCGAGCAGTTCCTTGAGTGTGGCACCATGCTCCTTGGCGAGTGCAGCCATTTGCTCCGTCTGTTTCGGGTTCGGTCGCTCGTTGTTGTATTTCTGCCAGTAGGCATTCACCCGCCACGGCCAGATTTCCCTAGCGCGCTTCGTGAAATGCTGACCCACGTCCGCCGTGATAATATCGCGAATGACTTGCTCGGAGACGCCAGCAGCGCGGAGGTTGGCGATGTATTGCCGGTAATCCGACGATTCCATCGCGCTCCAGTGAAACCTGCGTTCTTCCGCTGTTGGTGAATCCTGATTCACCGAGGTTGTCTGCGAGTCTGGCGAAGCCATTGTTTCTGCGGACTTCAATTCATCTGCGGCTCGCGAAGCGGCGACAGGCGGTGCGGATTTTTGATTCAACAGTTGCACGGCCAGATAGACGTTCAGGATCAATGATGCACAAACGAACAGCGCGGGGAACACGCTGGCGTTCGTTGAGGGATTGATTCGGTTCGGGTTTTCCATTTCGGTTGTGTGTGACGCCGGAGGTTAGACCGCAAGCGGCACGCGAAGTCACGATAAAATGTAGTTGGAGTGTGGTGGCGAGTGGTGTGAAGGAAACCGCCGTGATGTAGCAGCGACCATCCTTGGTTGCCGTAGAGGGCGTGCATCCTTGCCGCCCGGACATACGTTGAGAACAGAGAAGACTGTTGAGCTTTCCTTGGTTCTATGTCACGCGAAGCTTTTTCCGCCGGGCTGAGAAGCCCGGCTCTACGGCAGGCAAGGATGCCTGCCGCTACACTGAACCCCACGCTGGACGGCGCGGCGCAGCGTCCCTACATTTCGCGTGTGACGACTGACACGCAAATCCTCATGGCTCTCCGCGCGGCGGAGAACGGCGGCGTGTGCGGCGCAGAACTTTCCCAAAGACTCGGCCTCACACGCGCAGCCATCTGGGCGCGCGTGGAGGAACTACGTAAAGTCGGTTACGAAATCGAAGCCAGCCCAGTGCTGGGTTATCGCCTCATCAGCACGCCGGATGTTTTGCACGCGGACGATCTGCTGGCGCGTCTGGGCAAAACCAAAGTGATCGGACGCGACATCCGCGTGTTCGAGCAGACGACTTCCACAAACGATGTCGTGGAAAAACTCGCGCGCGATGGCGTCAAAGAAGGCGTCGTTGTGTTCGCCGAATCGCAGACGAAAGGCCGTGGCCGACTTGGCCGCGTCTGGACTTCGCCCACGAGGAAGGGGCTTTGGTTCTCAATCCTGTTGCGCCCAAACCTGCGTCCGCAAGAAACCACACAACTCACGGTTGCCGCTGCTGCTGCGGTCTGGCGTGCGATCCATTCTGTGACGGGTTTGAAAGCTGAGATCAAATGGCCGAATGATATTTTGATCGGCGGGAAAAAGGTCGTTGGCATCCTCACTGAATTGAGCGCGGAGGTGGATCGTGTGAAACACATCATCCTCGGCGTGGGCGTGGACGTCAATCTGACGGCGGCTGAATTTCCCACCGAGCTGCGAAAGATCGCGACATCGCTGCGCATCGAATCTGGGAAACTGATCCAGCGCGCAGAACTCGCCACGGAAATATTGCGCGAGTTGGATCAAGATTACGCGCGGGTCTGCGCCGGGAAATTTCCCACGTTGGCGGACGAGTGGGAGGAGCATTGCACTACCATCGGCAAACAAGTCGTCGTCGGCATCGGCGAACGGCGATTGCGCGGACGCGCTGAATCACTCGATGAAGACGGTGCTTTGCTGCTGCGCACCGAACACGGAAGATTGGAGCGCGTCATTGGTGGTGATGTGACCGTCGAGAAATGAAAGATGGCAAAAGCGAGAAGCATGAATAGTTCGTTGCCCGCCCTCACCCCGACCCTCTCCCCTAGGAGAGGGAGCAAGCGTTTCCGCGTATTGCCAAACTGTCAGTCGCTGATATTACCACGCAACGATACGACTATTGTGTGGGGGGTATTTTGTCTCCCTCTCCTGGGGGAGAGGGCTGGGGTGAGGGCGGATGATGCTCAAACTTCTCCTTCAGGCAATTCAATCCAACGAGCTACCTATAAGAATTCCGTTACTGCATGATACTTCTTTTCGACATCGGTAATACGAACACGCACGTCGGCTTGGCGAACGCCAAGCGCGTGCTGCGTCACACCGACATCCCGACTACGGCTTGGCTTGCGGGTGATGCCACAAAACTACTCGCGCGATTCGTCGGCAATGCGAAGCCTGAAGGCGCGGCGATTTGCAGCGTCGTGCCGCGTGCGACGCCGAAAGTTCAGAGCGTGATCCGTTCGTTGTGGAGATTGCGCGCAATTGAACTCACGCCGAAGACAGTTCGCGGCGTCGGGATTGATTATCCGAAGCCGAACTCGATTGGCCCGGATCGTTTGGCGAATGCTGTGGCGGCCCGGCATCACTTTGGCGCGCCATCTGTCGTGGTGGATTTCGGCACGGCGGTGACATTCGATGTTTTGGATGCACGCGGCAATTACGTCGGCGGTATCATCGCGCCGGGGCTGGCGGCGATGACGGAATATCTGCACGAGAAAACCGCGTTGCTACCGCGCATCAAAATCCGCGAGGTCAAATCGCCCGTCGGCAAAAGCACTGAACATGCGATGCTCGTCGGTGCTGTGCATGGCTATCGTGGATTGGTGCGTGAACTGATCGGTGAATTGAAACGCGAGCTGAAGGCGAAACGATTGCCTGTGGTGGCGACGGGCGGCTATGCAAAGTTGATCGCAGCGAAGTTGCCGGAGATTTCAGCCGTCGAACCGAATCTCACTCTTGAGGGCTTGCGTCTGGTGTGGGTGCTTCAACGGAGCGCGGCTGTGTCGTCCTCGACCAGCCGCAGCAGTGTTGCTAGACAGTGAATGTTGGATTTGACTGACGCCTCGGATTTATTGACTGCGCTACGGCTAATCTTCGACACAGCCGCGCTCCCTCCGCCTCAATCCTTTCCGAATCTTGGTGATTAGGCGGCGTCATGTCTGGTTAATCGCTATTTGTGATTGTCACTGTCGTAATCAGGATATTCAAGTCGTGTAAGCACCCTTTTGGCGTCAAAAGTAAAATATACATAAACAACTTTCCGCAGATCTGAAGCTCCACCGGGTTCGACATAGTCGTACTCAAGCTGTGACGTTCCGTTAGTTTCCGTCAACCATCCGGCGGGCTTTCCAAGCAGTGCAACGACTTGGGCTTTCGTGGTGGAACCGATTTTAAGCGACGCAAATTTCTCCGGCGCGAAGTTGATTCGACCGCTATCAACGTCTTTTCGATCTGGCGTGCCTTGGAAAAGCCCACCATCTCCGGGGTATGGATCCGACGTGTCGGATGTAAAAACATGGCTTGGCTGAACGTTTGAGCTTTTCGAGCAACCGGTGACAAGCAAAACTACAAGAACGGCCACACTTATGATGATGGAGTTTGGGGTTCGCATAAACTGTAAGGCGCCTAACCAGTAATCGACGGCGATATCTTCCGTCTGTCTCGTTTCATGTGGCGATACTATTCTTGGCGCAAGTTTCTGTCCAGCAAACCAACTCACGGCCAGACTTTCACCCGATAGAACCGCGCAGAGTTTGTGGCTGGCGTGTCGAGATACGTTGCCGTCGGCGCGGCACCTGTGATCACGCCGCTCAGTGGAATCAGGTTCGACATCAAGTCCGTCGTGGCGTGGACTTGATACGTCATCCCGGAAACGCTCGACCAAGTGAGCAGGTTGCCGGTGGACAGGCTCAGGATGCGCAGAACGGAATTGGTGTCGAGTGGGTTGGTCCCGGCTACTGTTTCGTTTGCGTTGCTCATGCCGTCGCCGTCAGTGTCGGCTTGTGGATCGAGGAGAATTGTTCCCGCAGTCGTGGTGCTCAATGAACTTTCAATGCCCGCGTTGTTGATCGCAGCGACGCGCGCATAAAGTGTCTGGCCGTAACTGCCGCTCGCCGTCCGATTCGTGGTCGTGCCCGTGCCGTTGAAAACATTCGAGCCGCCCGGCGTCGTGCCCACGATGACATGATAACCACTGATGCCACCTTCAGAATCCGTCACGCTGTTCCAACTGAACGTCACGTTCGTGCCGATGACATACGTGGAGGCTATCGGCGTGGCAGGAGTAGGAGGCGGCGTCACATCGTAGAGTTTCAGGTATTGCGCTTCAAACGGAGCATTTGTCCACGCGGCATCGGTCGCGGGAACTTTGTTCAGACTCACGAAGACACCGTTTGCCAATACGTTTGAACCAGCGACACCGTTCGCGCCCCAGAGCCAGACGTTGCGGCGAGCCGCATCCGCACCCAGATAGGCGGCGAGGTTCTTCGCGTTGTAGAAGCGGTTTGGTTTGATGCCGAAAAGATTTCCCGGGCCTTGCGTGATGTTGACGTTGAAGGTGCCAGACTGGTTGTTGTTGCGGTCCAGATTGGCGAAGGCGAACACCACGTCGCTGAAGTTGGGCGCGGCGTTGGCAGTCTCGTATTTGACCACGGAATGAATCTGCGGTTGCGCGCTACCGCTGGTCTGGTTGATGAAATAGCGATTGGAACTGCGCAACGCCCGGCTCGATTGCCGTGCTGCATTGATCCCGGCATACACGGGCTGAATCTGATCGAGGCCAAAGTTGCGATTGCCCGGCCAGAGGATCGGCTGGAGCGAATTGAACTTCATGAAGTGCGGAATCGTCTTGCCGGAAGTTGAGTAACGATCAAAGCCAAACGTCCGCGCGATGCCGAGTTCCTGTCCGTAAAAGATCATCGGCGCACCATCAATCGTCGCGCCGACGGAATAACGCACGAGCGCTTGGAACGGGTCATCATAATTTTCCTCGTCGTGCGATGTGGTGTTCAGCAAGACCAAGCCCTGACCGTAGGCATTGCGCCGGGCTTCTAGGAGCGTGCGGTAATCATTCGCATTTGCAGCGGATTTCAGATCGAACAGAATGTTTTCGTTGAGGATGTCGAAATGCCGGTTCGAGCGATACGTCACCGCGCCGCCATCGAGCGATTCGCACATGAACACGAAATCCCATTTGCGCGAGCGGATTTTGTTGATGAGATATTCCCACGCCTGCGGCGGCAAGCCCTGCCCGAAGTCCGCGCGCAAGCCATCAATGCCCTTGTTGCTCTCATTCGCAGGAGTGCCGAGCGGGTAGCCGGTCTGGTCGAGCCAGTAGAGCACGTAGTCGGCGAAATACTTCCAGACATTCTGCGTGACGGTGTCGAAGTGACCATTGCCGCCGCCGGAACTGTTTTCGTTGCCGATGCTGCTGTCGAACCAATCGCCTTCGTTCTGGTGCGCGCCTGTTGAGCCGGAGTTCACCCAAAGCGCGGCGTAACGACCGAAATACACGTCCTTCACGTCGTCCCACTTGAACCCAAAATCATAACGGTCGGGCGCGGGCGCGGTGTTAGCGCTGCTGGTGGCGCGCATGTCGTAGGCGTCGGTGCGGGAATAAACGCGGGACTCGCGATTGCGGATCTCGTCGGTGGGTTGCCAGTTGCCGGGATTGCCCACACCACCCCAATAAAACACGCCGCTGGCCGCCAGTTCGCAATCGTGCGCCGTGTGATTGAACGCTGCGTCGAGCATGATGCTGACGTTGGCGTTGTCTGCTGCGGCGACGAAGTTGGTGAATTCCTCCAACGCAGCGGCGCGGGTGTTGGCTTTGCTCATCAGCGGATTGATCTCGAAAAAGTTTTTCACGGCATACGGACTGCCGACTTCGTAAGGCAAACTCGTATCTGGATCGGTGAAGCGTCCGACGATGCCGTTGGGATGGACAGGCTGAAACCAAAGCCAGTTCACGCCGAGGTTGGTGATGTAGTTCAGATTGAACTTTGCGTTGGTGGCATTGAACGACCGCGCCCCCGGCCCATCCCACAAATCCACGAATGTACTGCGGTCGTTCTGCGAGATACCCTGCGACTCGACAGCGATGGTGTTCAACTCGTAGAGAACGATGTCGCGAGATTTCTTCGGCGAGACAACGATGGCGTGATCGCGCTGGCCGAGGAAGCTGTTGTAGTAAATCCAGCTTGGATTGCCCGTCACCTTGTAACGCGCAGTCAGCCGATACGCGCCGCACTTCGTGGCGTTGATGATGTAGCGGTATTGGCCGCTGCCGATGTTGGTCATCGCGTAAGCCTTGAAGTAGTGCGCGTCTGCGCCCGCCACGACGAGATCGCCGCTCGGCGGACGGATGCCGTCCTCCACGCCATCGCTGTCAGCATCAGACGTGGCGCGATCGCGGCGATTGAGCGTGCTGAAGAATTCTACCTGCGTGAGATTCGCGGCGTTGGGCGTGAACAGAATCGTGAGTGGCACCGCATCGCCCGCGACTTCATCCACGAAAACATGCGTGGTGGTGTAGTTGGCGTTGAGGCCGTTGACGGAAAGAATGGGTTGCGCGAAAGCCAAAGAGGTGGCTAACACAAACCAGAAAGCACCAAGCACCAACATCCAAGCTCCAGAGAAACTCCAAGCCCCAATCTTCAAAGCGCAGACATGAAACGTGGTTTGAAGTTTGGGATTTGGTTGTTCTCTGGATGTTGGAGCTTGGGGTTTGGAGCTTTTCATTTATCAGGGCAAAAGTTGAATCCGGTAAAACTTGTTCGTCGCGTCTGGAGCGCTGTCGAAATAGAACGAGGACGTCGCGCTCGCTTGAATCACCGGGCTGATGACTTGCATCGGATAAACCAGGTTTGTCGTCGCGAGCACTTGATAGTTGCGCCCTGCCACGCTGTCCCAGACGACGAGCTGATTTCCGTTCGCAAGTTCGGTGATGCGCAGCGCGGAGTTCGCATCGAACGCGTCCGTGCCCGCGATGGTTTCGTTGTAATCGCTCATGCCG
Organism: Verrucomicrobiota bacterium; assembly: GCA_031423875.1. Classification (GTDB taxonomy): domain Bacteria; phylum Verrucomicrobiota; class Verrucomicrobiia; order Limisphaerales; family JADLHS01; genus JADLHS01. The sequence continues at coordinate 13,052 of JANPGI010000571.1, forward strand.
TCGCCATCAGAATCGCCCGGACGCACGACCACAAACGTACGCGCATCCTCAAGTTGAATACCGATATTCGTGTAGGTGACGAGGATTGAATTCGTTCCCGCCGGAAGTCCGCTGGCGAGATAATTCACGGAGCGCAGTCCGGGAGCGCAGCCCGAGAGCAGGAAGGAATAGTTCGCGCGCGGCATCAACACGCCGTTCAGGTAGATCGAATAGAAGACCGAGGTCGCCGGGAGATTCGTGCTGTAACAATTGCGGATCACATAATTGTCGTTGGTGTTCAACGTGAGAATCATTCCCTCTGTGGCCGGTGCGGTGATGAGCAACACCGACTGCGGCGCGAACGTGTTGAGCGTGCGCGTGAGTGTGGTGACGCGGTTGGTGAACAGGCTGCTCGTCGCTTCGCGCAATCGCACCGTGATCGTCGCCGAACCAGACCCGGGCACGTTCACATAGCTGAAACGATACTCGCTTGGATAATTTGGATATGCCGCGCTCGTAGTTGCGTTGGGAGTCGCGGAGGTTGCCGCGACGAAACGTGCGACGCCGTTAGTGTCACCGTTGCCGTTGACTTGGCCGGTTTGCGCGTCGTCGTTGAGCGCGTTGCTGTCCTGGATGTTCACTTCCACTCCCGTCACACTGTTGTCCGTGCGGATGACGACGGAGTAAGTGCTGTTGGAGATGGAACTCCCGTCCGGCGACGGAAACGCAATCGCACCCGTCGGCGGCGCGGCGTCGTAATAGAATGTTTGTGAGAACGTGTTATAGACGCCGGATTTTCCATCACGCGGCAGGAAAGTGCGGGCGCGGACGATGTGATAGCCCTCGCGCAATCCTGTGATCGTGTCGTTCGTCTTGAGATTGTTGTGCAGCCAGACGGTCGCGGTGGTGGGATTGAAATTCGTCAGCACGAAAGTCGTCTGGCCGTAACGCTTCGCATCGAGCGCGTCAGAGATCGTGCCGATGTTGTCGTTGAACAACGCGAGCTTGTAACGTATCTGCGCGCCGTTGGTATTAGCGGTCGCGGGGATAGTTGCAACCCACCAATCAATCGCTCCATTGATGGAGTCGTCATTCACAAAGCCTGCCTCGACAACTTTCGTCGTGCCGCGACCAATGCCGAACGCGCCTTCGGGATTCGATCCATCCACGGTGTAGTAGAGGAAGCTGCGGTTCACGTCGAACTGGTAGCCAGCGCGAAGATAAATATCCGTGGATAACCCCGCGATGGGATTCAGCGGAACGCGCTGCGTGGAAGGGCCACCGCCGAAAATCGTCGTCGCGTTGCTCGGACTGTGGATCGCCCACTCCGCCGTGTTGTTCGTCAGCGTGTAATTGTTGCCGTTGGCGTTGACCACTAGATTGCTCGCAGGAGTGCCGACGCGATAATGATATGTCTCCGCGCCGTCGGACACGGTGTTGTTTCTGTTCGTAGCCATCGCCGCGAAACGCTCCGGGCCGTAGCGTGATTGGAACATCGCCTGTTCGTAGCCGACAAAATTATCCGTTGCAGTTCCGGGTTTATTGTCGCGGCGATCAACCCCATTCGTCGGGCCGAGCGTCATGTGGCTATTGATGTCGAGTCCACCGTCGAGCTTGGCGAGGACATTGACCGCCGAAGCGTCGGTGCGGAACACCAGATCAAACGCAGCGTTTGTGACGATGGGAACTTCAATCGAATAAGTCTTGTTCGAGAGATTCACACCGCTGAGGAGATTGCCATTTGCATCAATGCTGCCGCGCATCTTGTAGGGATACGTCGGCGCGAAACTCGCGTCGCCGTTGACGCCGTCCTTCCGGTAAAGCGTGACGCGCTGTGCGTCCACACCGTTCTGTCGAAGTGTGATGACGTCCTTACGATTGTTCGAGCGGCTCGCCTCCGGCCATTGATAGCCATACATCACGTAGCTGCCGCTGGGGATTTTGAGTTCAATCGCACCGCCGCCCGCAGGAATGGTTTGCCCGCCGACGTAGATGGCACGATTCACCGGGTTCGCGTCATTCGCCGTGGACTGCGCTGTGGCCAGAACTGCTGTGGCATTTCGCACGAGCAGCTTGGTGCAAGCGCTGAGTTTGTTGGGCGAATCGCTGAGTTGATACAACACCGAACCGGGTGGGAAACTCACTGCGAGGCCGACGTTGCGGCTGTTGTTGACGGGAAAACATTCGTAGTAAGTGCCCGCACCGTTCTGCGCCACGCCGTCGTCAAAACTGATGTCGCCTGCGTAATTGTCATTCATCACGAACAACACGGTGGTTTGATCCGCATCACTGCCGCCATCGCGATAATCGTAACGCTCGAACGCCACGATGTCCGCATCGCTCCAGCGTGAACGAGTGCCACCGCGTGAGAGTTGGTGATGCAGGTAAGCGAGGTCGGGCATTTTGTTGTCGCCGAATTCGCCTAGGTACGGGGCGTTTGCGACCTTCGGAAAAAAGTCTGGGCCGCTGGATTGATTGTAGCCGTCTGAGTAAATCACGGGGATGCCTTCGCGCGCGAACATGTAGGCGAGTTGAAGTTCGCGATGATTGGCAAACGCGTTGTCGTGGCTCTGCGCATACATCACGCGGTTTGGCGCGGTGAAACCACCAGAGTCGCGTTGATCGAGACCGATCAGCGATGCGGAAGGATTACCGAGAACATTGTTCAACGTGCCGGAGAGAGGCGCATCCACAAGCCTCATGCCGCGTTGAAAATACTGGCTGTAACTCGGTGGCTCGCCGAGATGTTCACCGAAGAGCAATGCGTCGTTGCGTGTCGTTTCACTGTCATACGTGCTGTTGCGATTGTCGTCGGCTTCGACGTAACCGTTGCCCGTGACGTTATTGCCGTAGCCGTGAACGTAATCATAAATCGTCTGGATGCCGCCGACGTAACCAAGCGTGGTCGCTGTCGTATCGCCAAAGAAACTTGAAGGCGTGTGCTTCACTGCATCGAAGCGGAAACCATCGCACCGCGTCTCCGCCATCATCCACATCGCAGCGCGGATGAGATACGCATTCACATCTTCGGCCACGGGATCGCCGCTTGCGCCGTTGAACGGACGCCACGGACTCGCGATCGCCGGAAGATTCGTGTCCATGTAGTAAGTGTTGCTGCCCGGCTGGCGCAGGAAGGAAATCTTGTTCGTCGTGCTGCCTTCGGTAAGACCGAAGTTTTCATTCAACGAACTGCTTTCGTTCGCGAGATCAATCAGGCCGGAGAGCGGACGATGTTGCACCTGCCACTCATTGCCCCAATCGCTGATGTTATCCCAATTGCGATACGTGCCATCGGCCTGACGGCGCAGATGGAAATCCTGAACAGTCAAACCGGGATAAAGATTCGTGGGCGCGCTGCTGTTGTAACCGGGAATATCAAAGCCGCGATGATTCATGATATTGTCGAAATACACGCGCAACCCGAAGCGATGTGCCGTCTCAACCATGTTCAACAACTCCGCCTTCGTGCCGTACTTCGTGGGGATCGTGCCGCGTTGATTCTTGTCGCCGAGATCAAATGGATCAAACAGATCGTAACCGACAGAAAACACGCTCCCGGCTTTCGCGGGTGGTGGTAGCCAGAGACTCGTGTAACCGGCCTCGGCGATCTCCGGCATCTTGGAGGTGAGTTCGTTCCAGTTCACATTGAACAACTGGAGCATCGCCTCGCCGCGCGCGTTCACGGAAAACAGCAGCGCGGCGACAAGTGACACTTTTTGCACAAGGCGGAAAAGTCGGAGTGTGAAAGCGGAAAGGTCGTTGGGGCGCATCAGAATCTTGTTGGTGTTATTGCGATGAAGATAGCCTTGAACGGGTAAGAGGCAACCGCACAAACATGCTCGGTTTATGGACTGAAACGCGATACATCTGCTGTGATCACAAAGAAACTGGCGTCTTGTTTCAGCTAGCGCGTAACAACCATCAGTGCCATTTGCTTTGGCGTGAGCAACCAGTTGAGCGTCGCGCAACGGGCAGGGCGGAGACGTTCCTTGATTTCGAGTTTGGCGAAACCGCCTTTTTTCAGATCAACAAGAACCTCGCCTTGCCCGGAGATCAATTGGGAGATGAGATGACTCAGGTCGGGTTCGTGGCCGACGAGTAAAATATTTTCTGGGGCAGGGCGCAGCAAATTGATCCGGCGGATGAGTGCTTTGAAATCTCCGCCCGGTTTCAATTCATCCCGGAAGCAAAGGACATTTCTTAAGTCTAATCCAGAGGCGACGATGTCCGCCGTCTGTCTGGCGCGGAGAAATGGGCTGGATAAAATCTGATCGAACGTCACATCCATCCCTTGAATCGCATCGCAAACAAGTCGGATGCGGTCTTCGCCCTTCAACGTGAGCGGACGTCGGGAATCATCCGGAAAACTTTTAGGGTCACGTTCAACCGCGATGCCGTGACGAAGGATGAAAAGATTCATGCGGTCAATCCTTGGGCAGGGCGAACGGGGATGATTTAAGTTTCACGCGGGGATATTTTGTGCGGGGTTTCACGCTCTTGCCTGCCGCAAGGTTGCCTGTCGTGGCCAGTTGAACGAACTCAGTTTGGCTGCGGCGCAGTTCATCATCGGCAGTGCGCGGTGCGGGGTGATAGCTGCCATCGGCAAACAACATCCGCGCTTTCACGTTATCCGCGAGAGTGGTCGCAAGAATTTCGCCGATGACGCGCTCGCGAACGATGCCATCCACGATGGGGAACACGGTTTCGATGCGGCGGAAAAGATTTCTCGGCAACCAGTCTGCGCTGCCGATGAAGACTTCCGGTACGCAGCCGTTCTCAAAGTAATAGATTCGCGGATGTTCCAGGAAGCGATCCACAATGCTTCGCACGGTGATGTTTTCGCTCACGCCGCGCAATCCCGGACGCAGGCAGCAAACGCCGCGAACGATCAGCTCAATCTTCACACCCGTTCGCGATGCTCGATAAAGCGCCTCGATAAGCGTGCGGTCGGCGAGTGAATTAATCTTGGCGATGATGCGGGCTGGAAGTCCGCGCCGTGCGTTGGCGGCTTCGCGTTCGATCATTTCAAGCAATCGTCGGTGCAAGTCAAACGGAGCGACGACGAGCTTTTTCATCCCTTGAAACTGGCAGATGCCTGTGAGCAGATTGAAAAGATTGGTGATGTCTTCGCCGAAATCAGGACGGCAAGTGAGCAGGCCAAGATCGGTGTAAAGCCGGGCCGTGGTAGCGTTGTAATTGCCGGTGGCGAGATGGACGTAGCGCCGGATGTGTTCGCGCTCGCGTCGGACGACTAGCGTCGCCTTCGCGTGAATCTTGTAACCGACGAGTCCATAAACAACATGGACACCATTCTCTTCAAGCCGCCGCGCCCATTGGATGTTGTTCGCCTCATCGAATCGGGCGCGAAGTTCCACCACTACTGTGACCTGTTTCCCGTTTTTCACCGCATCCATCAACGCGCCGACGATGCGTTCATCGCCGCCGGTGCGATACAAAGTCATCTTGATAGCCAGCACATCGCTGTCGCGTGCGGATTGTTCGAGAAATTCCACGACGCTGTCGAAATGTTCGTAGGGATGATGCAGCAAGATGTCTCCCTCGCGGATGGCGGCGAAAATGTTTTCACGTCCGCGCAAAGATTTGGCCACAGGCGCGACGAATGGCGTGTCGCGAAGTTCCGGGGAATGATCGCCCTTGTAGAGTGCCAGAAGCCGCGTGACGTTCAGCGGCCCGTCAATCAGGTAAAGATCATCCGCAGTGAGCCGCAGCGTCTTGAGCAGCACGTCGTAAATCTGCGCGGGACATTGCCGGTCAATCTCCAGACGCACTGCATCGCCGCGCCGACGGTTGTGCAACTCCGCTTCGACGGCCTTGAGAAGGTTGTTCTCTTCCTCTTCGTCAATGTACAACTCGCTGTTGCGCGTGACGCGGAACGGCCACCACCCAAGGATCGTCGTGCCCGGAAAAATATCTGCGAGAAAATGTCCGATCAATTGGCCGAGATAGACGTAGTCGCGGCGACCATCGCGGCGGGGTAGTTGAACAAGACGCGGCAGGATGGCGGGCAATTGCACCACGGCCATGTGCTTGTGTTGCTCGCCATTTTTCTTCATCTCAAGACGCACGATGAGATTGAGGGATTTGTTGAGCAGTTGTGGGAACGGATGTGCAGGATCAAGTGCGAGCGGAGTGAGCACGGGGCGGACTTGCTGCCAGTAGAAAACTTCCAGCCATGTGAGATCGCTTTTGCTGAGTTCCTTGATCGGAAGGATGCGGATGCGATTTCCCGCCAGTGCCGGCTCCAAGTCAGTTCTCCAGCAAGCGTATTGATCAGAAACCATGCGGCGCACGCGACGGATGACGGCACGCAAGGTTTCCGAAGGTGTAAGCCCATCGAGACTGCGCTCCGCCTGACCGCTCTCGATCTCCTGTTTCAAACCCGCGATACGCACCTCGAAAAACTCATCAAGGTTAGAGCTGACGATGGTGAAAAACTTGAGGCGTTCGAGCAGGGGGTTGGATTCATCCAATGCTTCGTCGAGCACGCGCTGGTTGAATTCCAGCCAGCTCAACTCTCGATTGATGAAATGTTCCGGCTTGAATTCCGATGTGTTCACGACGGGCAAAAAACTACCGCCGTGATTGTGGGCGTTACAACCGGAATCTGAAAGTTACATTCCTGTTACATCCGCGCGGTCATTTCCAAAACCGAGTGGATGGTTGTCTTCAATCGTTCAAAGTCCAAGGGTTTGGTGAAGAATTCAAGCGCACCCGCGACTTGTGCCGAGTAGCGAGTTACATCAGACCCCAACGCCGTGATCATGATGATCGGGATTTTACGCGTGGCTTCCTGCCGCTGAAGAATTTCGCACAGGGTCAGGCCGTCGAGGTCTGGCAACAAAAGATCGGTGAGGATCAAATCTGGCGAATGTTCCCACGTCTGGTTCAACGCGTCGGTGCTGTTCGTGGCGGTCACGATTTTGTAGTCGCAATCCGCAAGCCGGTATTGAAGCAGCTCGATGAATTCCAGTTCGTCGTCCACCACCAAGATACATTTTGACATGCGCTATGCTCGTGGCGTGCATCCGATTTGACAATGACGTGCAGGTGAAAACAAAGAGACGATTCTGTGGCGATGACTTGGTAAAGCTTTCCAGCAAAAAAATGAAGAGGCGGCCTCATGCCTGGATCGAGGCCGCCCTTGAGGGGGGATTTCTGGAGAAACTGGATCGTTGCCGTTTCAATCGAAACGTGCGGCGAGATTAGAGGGCGACGGTGTCATCCAAAGGGCGGCGACGTTACGATTTTGTTCCCTCCAGCGCATCGCTGAAAGCGAGATTTATTTCCGCGCCAATTTGTAACAATCCGGGACTTGCATCGTGTCGTGACTTGGTTGGAATCTGGTCTTCGTGAAAACCAAGCACGACAAAAATACAGAAGCTGTTAAGGCTCTCCGTCTGGCGGAGTCCAAGGTTAAACTCTGCGAACAGGTCGCGGCTGCGGATCAAAGTCAGTCTCATGCGACCAAGGTGAAATTCAAGAACGCCAAGAAAGCATGGAAGCTTGCGCGCAAGAAAGCCAAGCGCTCCGCCAAGCTCGCCAAACTTGCGAATAAGAATCTGGCCACGCACGCGAAGCACCTGAAGAAAATGAAGCAGAAGGTTCAACCTGTCAGGGCCGGTGCATCCGCGACTTCCACGCCGGCGAAACGATCACTCCGCCCGACAAAGCCCGCCGCCGCCTCTATCCCAAGTGCGTCTCTCAAATCTGCTGCCGAAGCTGCATCTAATGCGTCTGGCGATTCTGTCGTGAGTTGATTTGCAAAGTGGATTTTCTCCTGCCACAAAAGTTAAACGCGCCGGCTTTCACCGGCGCGTTCGCTTTCAACCCAACCAACCAGTCAGACAACCTGTCCGTTACCGGAGCGCAACTAAACGCTTCCGGAAAATCATGGCGCTGATTCCGAGTGTGGCGAGCGAGAGGCTTGTCGGTTCGGGAACAGCGGAAATAAGTCCCGGGGAACCGATTTCTGAGCCCGCCACAGAATTGAAGGCGCCGTTGACTCCCACAACGCTCAGTTGTGAGATCAATCCGCTCAGTCCAGCAGCGTTGTCGAAGCTGACGCCCACTGTGCCAACGCCGAAGCTGATCCCAGCCATGAGTGCGCCAGTCGAATCATAGATATTCACGGCGTCACCTGAGCCGCTCAAACCGATGCCTGACCCGCCATAGAATCCCAGTGTGAAACCAGAAGGCACACTTGAGCCGAACCATGCCGCTTTGAAAGCTGTATCGTTGACGGCATCGGTTGCTCCAGCCGCGTCGCTTTCCATGAACACCGCGACTTGTCCGGGTGCGAGACTTGCAACTCCGCGTAAAGCCAACGCAGAGGTGAACAATGCGCTGCTGTCGTCAACCTTCCATCCGGTCAGGTTGATCGTTGAGAGGGTGTTGTTTCTCAATTCAAACCAGTCTCTTGCGTAGGTGCTGCTGCTGCTTCCGGTCGAATGGACTTCGGAGATGATCAGTTGCGCTTGGGTGTTGACGAGACCAGCAGCCAGAACCGCTGCCGCGCCGAGGATGTGTTTGCAGGATTTCATTTTAATTTGGAATTACGACTTTATTGTTTTGTTTTACGAACGGAGGGAGAGTGATGATGTCGCGTTTCGTTTTGATGAAGTGCGGGTGACATTGTGGTGACAGTTCTCAGTTGGGGTTCAGATTTGGATCCGTAGTCCAGACGAGTTGCTGCTGCGGGAGGATGGCCTTGCCTTTGTTGGGGCTGCCGACAGTAGTCTCGACGACCTTGCTGCCCTTGAGCGTTTCCGTGTGACCATCGGTGAACACCAGATTACCCACACCTCGATGACGCGCGGCGAATCGGCTCGCGAAACTAGCGGGCTGACCGAGTTCGCTGTCGGTTTGCGCCGGATCCACCTTCGCGTCACCCTTCAAGCGATTCTCCTGAAACATCACCGTCTGCGTCGGGCGTTGGATGGAACTCACCTTGATCGTGGTCGCCGCGCCATCAATCAACTTGGAATTCATGGCGAGTGAGAAATAGACGAAGCCATCGAGTGCGACGTTTTTGTCGAACTGCGCAATCGGGCAGTGCATCAGACTTTCCTTGGCGTAAAAGGCAGATTTATCCGTCAGATAATCCGCCGTGCCACGTAGTTTGATTTGGCGGGGCAGGGCGTTATACCACACATCTCCGCCCGTGGTTGCGACGACCTGCGCCCAGTTCATCAAGGATGCGCCCGCAGTCTCCGCTTCACGCGGGAGGAAGTCGCGGTTCTCGTCGTAATAAAGCGTGAGGGCGAGTCCCCACTGTTTCAACTTGTTCATGCAACTGGTACGTTGCGCGGAAGCCTTGGCCTTGCCGAGCGCGGGCAACAACATCGCCGCAAGAATCGCGATGATGGCGATGACCACCAACAGTTCGATCAATGTGAATGCGCGCGATGTTTGTTTGCGATGATTCATGGATTTCAAGGTTGCGAAATCAGGGGGATCACCGAGCCAACGCGATAGAAGCGTGAACCGGATTGCACGGTTTCACTGATGACTTCGCTGCTGCTCGTGGCAGTGACGTTGGAAAGATTAATCCAGTCCGGTGCGACAATATTTGTGGTGTAATATGCTGCGTAGTTGCGTGTGCTCACCGTGTTCCACGAAACCAGACTGACGCCACCGCTGACTGAGTTCGTGGCATAAACCGCCTGCACTACGCGCCCGGGAGAGGCGATGATGCCGTTCGTTGAAGTGAACATGCCATTCGCGGCGAGACCGAGAATTGTGTTCGTCGAAAGTACTGCGAGAACATTTCCGACAGGCAGATTTTCGGGGTCATAAACCATCGAGATGCCGTTGGGTGAAGTCGCAAAAGTGTAATTTGAAATGCGTTCGATCAATTCGTTGCCGACGATGCTTACGGCATTCCACAGATTAATTTCATCGCCGGAAGTTGAACTCAATCCAATGCCGCCGCCGTTGTAACGGACGACCTGCGTGTCCGCAGACATAGTCGGCCACCACGCGTGAAATTGCGCGGGCGTGTAGTTCTCGCAGAACACGATGGATTCGCCGGGCCGGATGATGACGTCGTTACTGATCGTCAGTGCGTTGTTGGCTGCGAGCGAATGGCTGTTGTCATCGAAGCGCCAGCCTTTGAGATTGATCGCGTAACTCTCAAAGCTCGTGAGTTCCCACCAATCCACGTTGGCGAAACTACCGGAGGATTGAACCTCGGTGATAAGCAGGCGCGGCTTGGCGGTGACAGTCAAAGTGGCGGAAGCGGTGTTTGTCCCGGCAGTGCTGGAAGCGACCACGCTGTAAATCCCCGCCTGATTGGATTGAACTCCCGACAGTATCAGTATGCTGCTCGTCTCGCCCAGAAGGTTTGTGCCGTTCAATTTCCATTGCAGTGTGGGAGTCGGACTTCCGTTGACCACGGCGGTGAATTGAACTGTCTGGCTCTCGAACGCGTCCGCATTCTTCGGCGACGTGACAAACACCGGAGCGATCGGACTCGTCGTGACCGTCAGCACGGCGTTGGAACTCGTGAGTGCTTGAAGTCCATTCGTGATGACGACGCTGTATGCACCGGCATTGGTGAGTTGGATATTGGTCAGCGTCAGGCTCGACTGGATCGCGCCCCCGATGGGCACACCTTGAAAGCGCCATTGAAAACGCGGATGCGGCAGGCCTTTCGCTGCCACTGTGAACGTCACATCGGACGAAGCGGGACTCGTCAGCGCGGGAGGCGTCGGTTGCTGTGTGATCGCAAGTGTGACGGGCCCGCTGTTCGTGCCGGGCGAACCCTCGTCATCCGAAGTCACCGCCTTGAATGCTTTGCGGATTCCATTGGTGCTGAGGGTGCCGTGAACGCCATTCGTGTCGTAAGTGAACGAGCGCCCGCGCGTTGCTTCGCCAAAGTCCGCTCGATCCAAATAATCCGAATCACTCGTGGCAGTTGCGTCCCACAACACGATGCTGTCGCCGCTGCTGGACTGGCCGTTGCCCGTGTAAAAAATCACCTGCAACATCGCTGGCACATTCGTTGCGCCCCACCAAGCGATGAAATCATCGCGGTTGGTCACCACCGTTGTGCCCGTCTGCGCAAACACGATGGATTCTCCCGGTGCGATGATGACGCCGCTGAACACGGAGGAGTTTGCATCACCGCCGAGGGTCGCGTCAGCGTCGTTGAACCGGTAACCCGTGAGATCAATCGCGCTGTTGCCGAAGTTGGACAACTCCCAAAAGTCCGGGCCTTGCACCACGAGTCCCGCGCCAAGATTGGTGGAGGCGTTGGACATGGTCTCTGTGATGGCGAGCTGAGCCTGGGCAGCAAGTGTGGCGAGTCCAATAGCGATGGTTCCGACGATACGTTTCAACATAAATAGGATTCCCGGTGGATGTCATCAGTGCGATGACCAGGCGAAGAATTAGTGAAGCGTGTGACAACACAACGAACGCAACGTGACAACTCGGTGACAAGCAGGTTGGCGTCCGATCAACGAGTAACAGGCAATGCTCGTGAAAGGCGAAGAATCCAAACCGACGACGGTGTGCCGGTTTTGTTATCACCGAGTCCGAAATCATTGTCGTTCGCGATGGCGATTTCAGTCGGCGATAGAGCGGCGAGACCTTCGAGCTTTGTAGCGGATGCGCCGAGATTCTGGATGGTTGTCCATACTTCCACGGTAGCAGCGGCTGGCAACTTTTCGAAATCATCGCCCGCAGCTTCAAAGACAGTCGCGTCCGCGTCCGGCCGGTTGTGTAGATTCGTTGCGCTTCTGAAATCCGCCACGATGAGTCGGGCCGTGTCACCGGCTTGTTCCAGCAGCAAAAGTTTGTCAGGTGCCAACCACTCGGCATCATTCAGCTTCACGCTTGATTGTTTCAACTTGGCCGAATAGTTAGCCGCGCGGCTCAATGGCATCAGGAAGTGCCCGGTCACACGCGCATTCAACGGGTCGCTAAGGTCGAGTCGCAAAGCGCGAGAGACGCGAGCGTTTTGAAGCTTTGGATCGGATTCATCACCGAGCGGGCTTTGCAACATCACGAAGGCAGTGCGTCCATCAGGCGACAACGCCAGCGCCTCGAATCCGCGATTCGTGCGGCGCTGCGCCAACACAGATGGCAAGATGGCCTTCACCGGATACGTTGCGCCGGGTAGCGATTTGTTTTCCGGGACGTAACGCATCAATATCTGGCCGTTCGTGCTCACCACCAACACGGACGGGCCGTATTCTTCGGAGATCAAAAACTTTCCGTCGGGAAAAACGCGGATCGCTTCTGGATCAACTCCGTTCGGATCGAATGGCAGCGGGCTGTTCGCTTCGGCAGATTCAAATAAGCGTTCTTCGCCCTCCGAGTTGGAAAGTCCGGTGAGCGGGCGACCTTGCGCATCTGTCAGTAGAATTGTGTTTTGGATTTCAATTCTGCCTGCGTTCAGTTTGAACCGCGTAATGAACGGGCAAAACTTTGGCAGCGGAAACGTTCGTCGCCCGCCCACCTCGCCATTCGGCCCGCGATCCGACAAGCCAACGAATTCATTTTCTCCTACACGCGCGAGGCCAGAACCAAGCGATGGCAGGTTGTCAAACTTGAGTCCGTTTGTTCGCGCCTGCACTGCGTCGCTTGATGTGAATGGTTGCAGCCCCATCGCACCAAGGCTGGTCGGAGGCAATTGAAACGAACTGACGAGGGAAAAACTTTCCCTCGCGAGGAGCAAGGGTTGGATGAATGCCAGCACCGCCAGCAAGACGACACGTCGGGAGCAAAGAAACATTTAATAAATCCAGTTTTTCACACGATGTGGGGGAACAACATTGGGAGAAGACGTTACAGATTCGTGGCGACCAAGTGACTAATCGAAAACAAATCCGGCCCGATTGTCGCCGTCGTGGGAGATTAGACGCGTCACAAAATTCAAGAAAGTGACCCGCCCGTCACGACGTTGACACAAGGACATGTAATACCACGCGAGTGAAATTAAACACTGACACGCTAGAACCATTAAGGTTGGTGGTGAACTCCAACCTGCAATACACAACGCGCCTTGCGAGGAACATTGATGAGATTCACGCCGCGCAAGAGTTGCGTTTCCAAGTATTCAACCTCGAACTGAACGAGGGTCTTGAAAAATCCTACGCCACAGGCCGCGATGAAGATGCGTTTGACACAGTTTGTGATCATCTGCTCGTAGAACATCTGCCTTCTGCCACGATCGTTGGCACATATCGGATGCAAACAGGCAACACTGCCGTGCAACTCGGTTATTACTCGGCGCAGGAATTCGAGTTTGAAGCTTTTGAACCGTATCGGTCAGAGATGATCGAACTGGGCCGGGCCTGTGTTCACCCCCAGCATCGCAACATGATCGTCCTCGGACTTTTGTGGAAGGGCGTGATTGATTACGCGAAGTGTCATAGTGGACGCTATCTCATCGGTTGCAGTTCAATGACAACGCAGGACCCCTCTGTCGGCGCGACGGCGTATGCCGATATGTGTCGTAACCATCTCGCCCCGCCCGCCTGGCGCACGCGGCCACTGGCGTCGCATGATTGCCCGTTGACCCAGCTTTCTGCCGAGCCGGTTAAAATCCCAAAACTCCTACGCGCTTATCTTAGTCTTAGCGCAAAGATTTGCGGGCCTCCTGCACTGGATCGTCAGTTCAAGACGATTGATTTTCTGACGGTGCTTGATCTGGAAGACATGCCGCTGCTGGCCCGCCAGAGACTCTGCGGCTCTTAACAGCCGGTGTTTCATTTTACATTTCATCCGTCGCACGAGTTGCCGATGGATGAAGAAAAGAAAGCGGGGGAATCGTTGCCGATTCCCCCGCTTCTGTTTGTAACTACTGACTTAGTATTG
>JANPGI010000572.1:0-3816 GCA_031423875.1 Verrucomicrobiota bacterium
CTTTTGCGCCGCACCGTAACCCACGATGGCCTGCTTCACCTTGCGCGGCGCGATCTCGTAAATTTCCAGCCCCGCTTCGCCGATCACCGCCAGCGCCGCGCCACGCGCTTCGCCCATGATGATGGCGGTCTTGATGTTTTGTGCGAAGAATAATCCCTCCACCGCGCAGACCGTGGGTTGAAATTGTTTCAATACATCGCGCAACATCCGCGAGATGTGCGCCAGACAACGCGAGCGCGGCCAGTCCTTCGGGCAGGAAATCGTGCCGTGCGCCAGCGTGCGAGCGTGAGGCTTGGCCAGTTCGATCACGCCGTAACCTGTGCCGCGCAACGACGGATCCACTCCCAGAATGATTTTATGCACGTTGGCTCGTGGTGTGATTTGCGCTTCAATGCCTTTCACAGCGGAACGTGTTTTGCGTCCACTGACGCGCGCGTTCATTTCGTTGAATTGCTGGAGAGTGATGCCCACACGCAAACGATGCCAACGATTTGGAATCGGCAAAAGGAGAAAACAGGGCGACTTAATTGGGACGGTTGCGATGGAGACGGTCGAGGGACTGCCCGCACTCCGGGACAAGTGGAGATGCGCCTCAACTAGTTGTAATAACAACTGTGCGCCCCAGCCCCATCACTTCACCGGAGGCGTGTTCCAACTTTTTACCAGTTCAGGGAACGAACAGCCGTCGCAGGTGGCGTTGGAGTGATCGCAGAAGTCGCGGACGATCTGGATCAAGCCTTGTTGTGATGCGGCGGTGTTCAGGCCGGAGCGACCTGTCGCAGCTCTGCCGAGAAGTCGTTGGCGTGCGAGGCGCAGGACGGAATTGTCCTCCGCAGCGGGCCAGGTGTTGTAACGCCGCTCCATTTCGAGTTTGAGTTTTACGTTGCCACCTTCCACGGCGCGAATCCAAAGCCACGGCAGGATGACGTTCACGGCAAGATCGGTGACGCGTTGTTCACCAAGCAACGGCTGGGACTTTTTCATCCGCGCAGAGCGAAATGTCCAGTGCCAGAACCAAAAGTCATCGTGTCCGACAGACAGAATCTTCGTGAGTGAATCAAGCAAGGCCTTGTCTTTTATTTCGCTCTTACACCAGCGTTCGATGCGTTCGACGAAGGTGGGATCGCCAGCCCAATGCGCGGCGAGGGCGAGGCGGCGTTGCGGATGATTGGCGGGGCGCAGGCCGTGAAAACGCCACAAGTTGCGCGGGAGAATATTTTCAGAAAACGCGTCTCGCTCCCGCCACCAACCGTCCCAGACGCGGCGCACATAGTCGTCTGCGCCAGATTTATTGCGGCTCAACTCCGATGGAAGCAATCCGCTTAGGCCGAGCAGGCGCGATTGAATCTTGAACGCGGAATCCGCGCCCTGTTGCCAGAGCGAGCGCGTTTCGGCGAGGTGTTGCATGGGCCAGACGTTATGTTTGTAGCCTAGCGCGCGAAACAAACCTTCCCACAAGGATTGCTCCCAGCCGACGTGTTGGGCGCGGGCGCGAAGATGTGCGGCTTTGTTCTGGAGGCGGACATGCGCTGCTTGATTTAACAAGGCTGCCAGAGCATTCGCATCCAGTTCGCGTAAGGGAGCGGAGCATTTGCCCAACAGAGTTTCGGGCAGGGCGCGGATGGAATTGTGTTCGAGTTGCAGGCTCAACTCAGCAATCGGCGCATCCAGAACTTTGCTCAACGCAAGAGTTGTCGGGCCGATGCCGGGTGGTTTCGCATCCCAGACGGCGTGAAGGATGACGTTCTTGAACGCGGGATTCTTGTCGTGACCATGCGAGCGCCAGCCGGAGTCGTGGATGTCCACTTCGATGTCGCCGGAAGTGGGGGCGGCATTTCCAAATTGAACCACAGCTTCGCGAAAATCCGGCCCGCCCTCCACGCTGCCGAATCCGGGGTGAAGCACGCGCACACGCTGGCCGTCCAGAGTGGTCAATTGATCGCGGCGCAAGCGTTGATGTTGCCAGATGGATTGAAGAAGTTTTTCCGGCGGCGCGTCTGGTGAGTCGCGCAGTGTGGCGGCAAAGCTGTTTCGCGTGCGCCATCGGGCGTAGGTGTTGGTATTTTGGGAAACCACTTGGAATTGCTTTTGCGCCGGGCGTCTCGCAAAGTCAAGCGCAGGTTCGTGGCGGGGGATGGCTGAAACTGCCACGCGGATGGTTCGGTTCTTAATTGTACTCGTAATCTTTTTCTTAATCTCCGGGCGGGCGGGATTAAGATTAGGAAAAAAAATCAAGAGCCGGAAGCCAACGAAACCAAAGACGCGATCCGGCTTTCAACAGACAGATGAATTCAACGAGCAGAACAAGTTCAACCCAGTGGCGCAAGGCGGCGTCGGTGCTGGTCGCGTGTTTGATCGCGGGTTGTGATCGCGCGCCTTCGCCTTTGCCACACTCCAACTCTGGCGACATCCGGCGTGATGCCACGGTGGTGGCGATCGAGCGGGTGATGCCCAGCGTGGTGAACATCCGCACCACACAACTGGTGCGGCGTGATGATCCCTACGAGGCGATCTTCCGCCGGTTTTATGGATTAAAAGAATCGCCACAAGTGGAGGAAAGGCCGAGCGACATCGGTTCGGGAGTCATCATTGATGAAGTTGGAGAGTATGGCTTTATTCTAACCAACATCCATGTTGTGAATCGCGCGAAGCGTATCCAAGTTCAGCTTTGGGATGGTCGCGAATACGAGGCGGAAGCACTTTTGGGAACGCGCGAGAACGACATCGCTCTGCTTCGTATCATCCGGCGACCTGGTGACAAGCCGTTCCGTCCCGTTGACATGGCAAAGGATGACGATTTGTTGCTCGGAGAAACCGTCATCGCAGTCGGTAATCCGTTCGGACTGGGCGGATCTATCTCCCGTGGCATCCTGAGCGCAAAAAATCGTCGCCCCGATTCTGGAGGCATGAAGTTGGATTACCGCGACTGGTTGCAAACGGATGCCGACATCAACCCCGGCAACAGCGGCGGTCCGCTTATCAATCTTCGCGGGGAGTTGATCGGCATCAACGTAGCCGTAGTCGGACAGAACGAAGGCAAAGGAACAGGTTTTGCCATACCTATAAAACAGATCAGCGCATCGCTGTCTGATTTCTTCTCTATCGAATGGACGGCTAAACTTTGGTTTGGCGCCCGGCTGCGCGGCGCGCCCCATCCGTTGACCGTGCGGGAATTGCAACCGAACAGCCCGGCAGCCAAGGCGGGATTGAAGGTCGGGCAAACCGTGCTGGAGGTGAATGGGCGAGCGGTGAAGAGCCTGGGTGCCTTCAACCTGCAAATCCCTACCAAGCCAGATCACACCGCCGAGATCACTGTCATGGACGAAGGACGAAAGAAGAAACTGATTGTGGAAATGATCCCGATGGAGGAATTGCAACGGCAGATGATCTTCACGCGGCTCGGGTTGAAGACGCAACACCTGACGCCGGAACAAGCCAGCACGTTTGCGGTGAACGAAAAAGCCGGATTACTGGTCACAGACGTGGACAAAAACAGCCCCGCCGATGTGGCCCAGCTCAAAGCCGGGATCGTGTTGGTGGAAGTAGATGGTGCTGGCGTGACCGACCAGATCACGGCGACCAACAAACTCGGCAACAAGAAACCTGGCGAACGGGTACTGCTAACATTCAAAGTGTTGAATCGCGCCAACGGTTTTGTCGAAGCGCACGCGGTTCAGATTGAATTGCCGATCCGCTGAGGAGTTTTAGTTCGCCGACAGTTGGAGTTTTCACCTAGACTGAAGATCGCATTAGATGAGTTCCGCCCCGATGATTGAAGTCAGCAATCTGACGAAACGCTACGCCGGTCACACGGCG
>JANPGI010000573.1:0-6232 GCA_031423875.1 Verrucomicrobiota bacterium
ACCTCGACAAGTTGCGCGACATGAAACAAAAACTTGAAGCCATGAAAGCGCAGTCTCAAAAGCTCGGTAAAGACCTCGCTGAACAACTCAAAAACGGTCAACCCGAAGCCGCCGCCGACACGCTCGAAAAATTAGCCAAGCAACTCCAAGCCGCGAACCTCACTCCCGATCAACTCAAAAAAATTCTCGAAGAGGTTTCCAAAGCGCATCCTGAAGCTGCTGAATACGGCAAAGTTTCCGACCTGTTAAAACAAGCCGCGCAGCAGATGAAGAGTGGCGACAAACCCAACGCCTCCCAATCTCTCGCCGACGCGGCCAAGGAGTTGAAAGACCTCATGCAGCAGATGAACGACGCGTCCGCGATGATGGCCGCGCTGGAAAATCTGGACAAAGCCTCCATGTGCATCGGCCAATGCAAAGGTTGGGGACAGGGCGAAGGAAAGAAACCCGGCTACAATCCGTTCGGCAAGGAGCCCGGCGAAGGCGTCGGCACTTGGGGACAGGAAGGTGGCGAGTGGGTGGAAAACTTCGGCGAAGGCACGCCCTACATGGATCGCTCCGCGCTCGACAAGCGGGATCAAGACGGGCGCGGACAATCCGACCGCGCACAAAACGACGTGGCCGACAAGCTTCAAGCCACAAAAGTCAAAGGCCAGTTCAGTCCCGGCGGCCCGATGCCGAGCATCACGTTGAAAGGAGTGAGCATCAAAGGCACGAGCAAGGTCGCCTACGAAGAAGCTGCCGCCGCCGCGCAGTCCGACGCGCAGAGCGCTCTGAGCCAGGAAAAAGTCCCGCGCGCCTATCAAGGAGCGGTGAAAGACTATTTCGACGATTTGAAGAAGTAACACGAAGCCGAAACTCAGAAACTCATAAAGGAGTCGTGGAGAGCAAACGGATTTAGAAGGTGGCTGTTACTTAAACCTAGTTTTTGAGTTTTTGAGTTTCGGCTAAATCGAGGGACTTAACTATGGATATTGAGGAACTGATTCGGAAAGTGATTGGAGCGGCAATCAACGTTCATCGCGAACTTGGGCCGGGATTTTTGGAGTCGGTTTACGAAGAGGCACTGGCGGTAGAATTTGAATGCCAAGGGATCCGATACGAAAAACAAAAGATAGTTCCCATCCTGTATCACGGCAGAAAGGTTGGCGAACACCGTCTTGATATGCTGGTTGAAGATTGCTTGATCGTTGAAAACAAAGCCGTGGCGGAACTTGATCCAGTTTTCTTCGTGATCGTCCGCTCCTATCTGAAAGCTGCTGGCAAGCATGATGCCTTGTTGTTGAATTTCGCCGCCATGCCGCTCACCATCAAACGTGTCGGCCCTGAAGACACATTTCGTTACCGAAGCAAATCCGAAAACCCTCAATAAAAAATGAGCAAAGCCAAAACTCAAAAACTCATAACCGACTCTGGAATACAGAATGAAAACCGTCTCCTGACAGGCTGCCGTTCAACAGAACCACGACGACCCATAGTCTCTCGTCAGATTTCTTTTCTGAGTTTCTGAGTTTAGGCTTAATCACACCATGAGCACCGAATCCCAAATCCAATCCTTCCGCGACACCTACGCCGCGCTTCAGGCCGAGATCGGCAAAGTCATCGTTGGCCACACGGCCATCGTCGAGAACACCCTCATCGCGCTGTTCGGCGGCGGACACGTGCTGCTCGAAGGCGTGCCCGGCCTCGGCAAGACGCTCCTCATCCGCACGCTCGGCGAGGTGCTCGACATGCCGTTCAATCGCATCCAATTCACGCCCGACCTCATGCCCGCCGACATCCTCGGCACGAACCTCGTCATGGACACCGACGCAGGCAAACGCGCCTTCGAGTTCCAACGCGGCCCCATCTTCGCGCACCTGATTCTCGCCGACGAAATCAACCGCGCCACGCCCAAGACCCAGTCCGCCATGCTTGAAGCCATGCAGGAAAAGCAGGTCACCGCCGGCGGCGAACTCCGCAAGCTCGGCGAACCCTTCTTCGTCATGGCCACGCAAAACCCGATTGACCAGGAAGGCACCTATCCGCTGCCCGAAGCGCAACTCGACCGCTTCTTCTTCAAAATCATCGTCGGCTATCCGAACGCGGATGAATTGACCGAAGTCATCAATCGCACCACCACCGGCACGAAGACCGAGGTGAACAAAGTTTTGTCCCGCGAAGCCCTCAGCGAACTCATGAAACTCGTGCGCGAAGTCCCCGTCGCGTCGCACGTGAAGGATTACGCCGTGCGCCTCGTGCTCGCCACGCATCCCAAGACCGACACCGCCGCGCCGATTGCGAATCAATACCTGCGTTTCGGCAGCAGCCCGCGCGGCGCGCAAACGCTCATCCTCGCCGGCAAAGTCCGCGCGCTGGCGCAGGGCCGCTTCAACGTCAGCTTCGAGGACATCCAATCCGCCGCGCTGCCCGCGTTGCGCCACCGCCTCATCCCCAACTTCGAAGCCGAAGCCGAAGGCATCACCACCGACCACATCATCGAACAGATTTTGCGCGACGTGCCGGTGAGTGCGGAAGCGGTGAACGCGTAACAGCCATGGAACAATCTCCAGTAAAGAAAATTGAACAAGGGGTATCCGATGCAAAAAACCTCCGTAAAAGAGATCCAAAACTATTTTGGACTCTAGTGGTAGGTGGTGTTTTGGTTCTTTGCATCTACGTTGGCTATCAATTCATAATTGTGCGTGGATTGAATTCGGAAATCAGCGATCTGAAAGGTGAGAACGCGCGACTTAAAGACGAGAGTCGAGACGTGAAGGCAGAACGGGATTCAGCCAAAGGACGACTCGCTTCCTATGAAGCCATAGAACGCAAGTTTCCGGGTGAAACCGAGGCGGAACGACAAAAACTAGCGTTAGCAAAGCTCGAAGAAATAGTTTCAACAATGCAGCAAGTTCGCGACGCGCTGCCGAAACCGAAGAGAATAGAAGCTGAGAAAGCGGAGAAAATTGCTGAGTTGTTGCGGAACGGGCCATCCTTTGAAGTGCGACTTAAATACGATAGCGCAAGAAGAGACGAGGCAACTCTCGCCACCCAGTTGAGATTGGTTTTCGAAAAGTGTGGCTGGACGGTGAAAGACGATTCCGTGCCGATGACTTTCTGGAGCGTGCTGCCACCTCCATTTGTAATCAAGATTGCTAAACCGCCACCACCTTCTGTTCAGACAGCGTTGGCGCGAATTTTGGACGGGTTAGGACTTGAGAAAGGTGTCGGTCTTGACACCAGTTTACCTCCAAACGTCATTGTGATTGAGATTGGCCCTCAGTGATTTCCATCCTCCATCCTCTATCTTCGCCCTAACTCATGTCCCTCCTCACACCCGAACTCCTGCGCCGCCT
This sequence comes from Verrucomicrobiota bacterium, assembly GCA_031423875.1. GTDB lineage: Bacteria > Verrucomicrobiota > Verrucomicrobiia > Limisphaerales > JADLHS01 > JADLHS01. Next base: position 3,339 of record JANPGI010000573.1, read on the forward strand.
TGAGCAATTCCAATTGCTCGCCGCGCGGCGTGCCAAGAGTAGCGCCAAGGGCGAGCGCCGCAGCCGGGCGCGCGGGCAATCCGTCGAGTTCGCCGACCACCGCAGCTACGTCCCCGGCGACGACTTCCGCTACCTCGACTGGAATCTCTTCGGTCGCCTCGACAAACTTTTCCTCAAACTCTACGAAGAGGAACGCGAACTGCCCGTCCGCATTTTCCTCGATGCCAGCGAGTCCATGACCTTCGGCGAGCCGCGTAAATTCGACTTTGCCCGTCAGGTCGCCGCCGCCATCGGCTACGTGGCACTGTGCGGATTTGATCGAGTGAGTGTGATCCCCTTCCCAAGTGCGGAATTCGGAATGCGGAGTGCGGAATCACAAAGTGCCGCGGCGAGCGCGAATACTCCGCACTCCGCACTCCGCACTCCGCACTCATCCGAGGAACTGGCAGCGCGCGGAGCTTTGCGCAGTGTTCGAGGAAAGAAGTCCTCGATGCAGTTCTTCCAAAACCTCAACGCCCTGACCGCTGCCGGCGGCGCGGATTTCAACGTAGCCTTGCGGCGCGGCGCATTAGAAGCCCGCCACACCGGCCTCGCTATCGTGCTGAGTGATTTCCTTGATCCCGCCGGTTACGAAGCTGGCCTGACCGCACTCGTCGGTCGCGGCTTTCAGGTCAACGTCGTACAGATTCTCGCCCCCGAAGAACTCGCGCCCACCACGTTCGGTGATCTGCGCCTTGTGGACTCCGAGAGCGGCGGTTTGCAGGAAGTCACGTTCGGTCGCTACCGAATGAAGGCGTATCAACAGACAGTGCAAAACTTCATCCAACGCCTCCGCGAGTTCACCACCAAGCGCGGCATCAACTTCTTCATGGCACCGTCCAATATGGATTTGCAGGACCTGTTGTTGAAGCAATTGAGGAAGTCGGAGGTGTGGGGATAGCGAAGTGCGGAATTCGGATTGCGGAGTGCGGAATGTCAGCAGGCGAACACGCCGGTGAATTTGGACAATGAAAGGCAAACGATGAACAACGAAAATCTGAAGAAGCGAACAAAGAAGTTCGCGCTGGATATCATCAAATTCTTCGAAGGACTACCGAAGAATGAAACTTGCCGTATTCTTGGACGCCAACTCTTACGCTCGGGAACTTCCGTGGGCGCAAACTATCGCGCGGCCTGTCGCGCAAAATCCACCGCAGACTTCATCAGCAAGATGGGGACGGTTGAAGAAGAGGCAGACGAATCTGCCTACTGGATTGAGCTATTGATCGAAGACGGCAAAGTCCCCGAAGCCAAAGCCACGCCCTTGCTGAAAGAAGCCAACGAACTAGTCGCTATCACCGTTTCATCCATTAACACCGCCCGCAAGTCTGGAGGCCGTCAATGAACCGCCTACGCACCGAATCGCCGAAGGATTCCGCACTCCGCACTCCGAATTCTGCATTTCCGGGATTCCGCACTCCGCACTCCGCACTCCGCACTTAATGAGCTTCCTCGCGCCCATCGCTTTCGCCTTCGCTGCCAGCATCCCGGTGGTGATCGTGTTCTATCTGCTCAAGCGCAAGCGCACGGTGAAGTTGGTTTCGAGCACGTTGCTCTGGCAAAAATTTCTTGCTGACACCCAGGCCAGCGCGCCGTTTCAGAAGCTGCGGAAGAACTGGCTGCTCTATCTGCAAATCCTGCTGCTCGCACTCGCGGTGTTGGCGTTGGCGCGACCGTTTGTGAAGACCACGGCCACGCCGTCGCAAAAACGCGTTGTGATCCTCGACGGCTCGGCGTCCATGCAAGCCACGGACGAAACACCGTCGCGCTTCGAGAAGGCCCGCGGCGAAGCCCTCAAGTGGGTGGACAGCCTGCGCACCGGCGATGAAATGGTCGTCATCCTCGCCAGCGCGAACACCGAAGTCCGCGCATCTGCCACCACGGACAAAACCACCTTGCGTCGCGCGTTGGAAAATTGTCAGCCGTCCGATTCGCCAACACGACTCGTGCCCGCGCTCAAGATGGCCGAGTCGCTCATTCGCGATCTGGATCGCAAGCTGAACCCGGAGATTCATCTCTTTAGCGACGGCGCGGTACCGGAGTTGAGCGATTTCGAGAACAAGGCTCTGCCGCTCATCTATCACAAGGTCGGCCAGCGCGCGGACAATCTCGGCATCACGGCGCTCGACGCCCGCGCGAATCCCGAGGACGCCACGCAACGCGCCATCTACGCCGGCGTCGCGAATTTTTCCTCGAACACCATGAGTGCCGATCTCGAACTGTTGCTCGACGGACAATTGATCAACACCGTTCCGCTCACCATTCCCGGCCAACAAACTGCGCCGCACGTCTTCAAGGCGTCGCAGGCGAAAGACGGCGTGTTCACCGTGCGCCTCACCGCCAAAGACGATCTCACCGCTGACAACGAAGCGTCCATCGTGAGTTTGCTGCCGAAGCCGGTGAACGTGTTGCTCGTCACGCGGGGTAATCGGTTGCTCGAAAAAGCGTTGCGCGCCGTGGCGAACGTGCAACTGGCCGTGGCGAATGATCTGACCGACGCGGGCGCGGGATTTGATTTCATCGTGCTCGACGGCGTTGTGCCGACCGCGTGGCCAAAGGGCAATGTGCTCGCGTTTCGCACCGTGAACACGAACTGGGTCGAGAGCGTCGCCGCCGTGGAAGCCCCGGTGATCGTGGACTGGAAATCCACGCACCCCCTGTTGCGCTATGCCGGGTTCGACAACGTGCAGATCGTGCAGAGCCTCACCGCGCGTGCGCCGACGTGGGCCGTCTCGATCCTCGAAGCGCCGCAAGCGCCGCTTATCCTCGCGGGCGATCTGGGCCGCCAACGCATCGTGTGGGTGGGCTTCGATCCGCTGGAGAGCAACTGGCCGTTGCGCGTGTCGTTCCCGATC
>JANPGI010000574.1:0-18038 GCA_031423875.1 Verrucomicrobiota bacterium
CCAGTCGCATCAACCGCCAGCGTGGACGGACCTGCTGCTCCCTTTCCCGGCGTGCCAAACGTCGTCACGCTCCCTTCATAAATCCGCTCCACTTCACCCTCCAGCGAGACGCTCCACAATCGCCCCGCCGGATCAAAACACATGCTGTAAGCCCGCTTGGAGTAATTCTGTCCACCAGTGCCGACGGCTTGAAACGAGCCGTTCTGCTTAACCAACACCCCCCCTGTTTCTGCGGCCACGGCAACCCGTCCTTCATGATCAGCGCACATCCGCCAAACACTGGATTGCGACAAATCCGACCCGTGATCCGAAGGCGCAGCGACAAAACGCGCTCCATCAAACCGGACCAATCCGCGCCGCGTGCCGACCCACAGGAATCCGTCCTCGGACGCCACCATGCCGTGAACATCGTTGTGCGGAAGGCCATCCTCTGTCTGCCAGACTTGATTGAAGAACTCGGAGCTGGCTTCGATGACATTCGTTACCGATTGCGCAGCGACACGCACATAACAAAGCAACATGCAGCCGGCAACCAGTGCCAGTCTGCAAATTTCGCCTGCGCGATTACCAAACATATTGAGCATTTTGAGGAACCCCGATTCCATTGCCACCGGTCGCGAGTCACTCCGGCATGGTACTGTTGCTGTCTGCGATTGCCAGTTGCGTTTCCCCGAAGTTAAAAACTGAGCGCCACGCACCACGTCATTTTACTGATGGCCGAGCGGCAAAGGCTTTGATGACTGCATGATTGCAAAGCCGCTGCCTCGCTCAATACACCCATTTAGGGGCATGGGTTTTGAAATCCGATTGAAGTAGCCTCATACAAAATGAGTTCACCCACACCTAGGCCGATTCTTGTCCGCGCATTCGCATTGCTGCTGGCCAGTGTTCTGTGGCTTCCGACCGCTACGATGGCAGATTCGACGCTAGATGCTGCCGACTACGGCCTGCGCGATCTGCCTCCGGGTGCGGATGCAACGCCGGTTTTTCGCAAAGCTGTCGAAGCCTGCCGCAAACTCAACGCCAGCGGACTCAAGATTCCTGCAGGCGACTGGCATGTTTATCCTGACCACGCTTTTGAGCAAACCATCGCCGTGGCCAATAACGATCCCGGCATCAAGCGCGTGGTCTTTGCGCTGGATGATCTCAAGCGTTTCACACTGGAAGGCGCAGGCGCGAACCTCATCTGCCACGGCGACATGATTCCCATCAGTGCCGACAACTCGCATCAACTCACGTTGCGCGCCTTCACCATTGACTGGGATCGCCCGTTCAACTTTCAGAGCCGTGTGATCGCGGCGCATCCCGAACTCAACGCCTTCGATGTGGCCGTTGACGAAAACGTGGTTTATGAAATCCGTGGTCAGCGACTCATCTTCATGGGCAAGCCGCCGCGCACGCCGGACAGTTGGAAGGAATGGGCGCCGCAAACTACGGAGTTCATGACTTGGCAGCGGAATCTCCAGTGGAACATGTGGTTCGATGAGAAGACACGCAGCCCCATTCCGGGCGAAAACCTCTGGGCTTTGAAGCCCGATCCGCGCGTGGAAGAAATCAAGCCTCGCGTCATCCGCATTTACGATGCATTGAGCCAATTGCCCGCGCCGGGAATGATTCTCACGGTGAACGGCATGATGGAGCCGAACCGCACCTCACCCGCCATCCGCATTTCACATTGCACAGATGTGTTGGTGGAGGATGTAAAGATTCACCACGCGGGCGGCATGGGTTTAATTGTGCAACGCACTGAAGACATCACCGTGCGCCGACTCTCCGTCACGTTGCCGCCGGGCAAGAATCGTTATGTCACCACCACGGCAGACGCCACACACTTCAATGGCTGTCGCGGTAACATTTTGATCGAGGACTGCACCTTCGAGAACATGCTGGATGATTCCGCCAACATCCACGGCTGCTTCGTCCGCATTGAGAAACAGATCGGCCCAAAGACTCTACTGTGCCGCCGCATTCACGGCCAGCAACGCGGCTTGATCGTGGCCGAGCGCGGCGACCGCATCCGCTTCGTCACCAGCGCCGATCTGCAACCTTACGCCGATGCGAAAGTGACCGGCACGCGTGAACTGAACTGGGACTTGTTCGAGATGACGTTCGATGAACTGCCCAAAGGCGGCGTGAAATCGGGTTCAGGAATCTACAATCTTACATGGCAACCGAATCTCGTGATGCGCGGCTGCACCGTTCGCAACAACCGCGCCCGCACCATGCTGATCGCAACCGCCGGCGATGTGCTCGTGGAAAAAAACCATTTCATACACTCGTCCATGGCGGGCATTCAGCTTGAGGGCGACAACGGTTTCTGGTGGGAATCCGGCCCGACCCGGAACGTCGTCATACGCAGCAATCTTTTCACCGACAACTACGGCGCGGTGCTGAGAGTCGTTCCGACGATTGATGCCAAACGATTCCCGGACGCCCTGTATCACGGCGGCATTGTATTCGAGAATAACATCATCAAATCGTTTCACCGTGTCGTCATCGAGGGACTGGCCATTGACGGCCTCATCATTCGCAGCAACACCATCAGCCTGACGGACACATTCGCGAACACCGACGTGACCACGCCGTCATTCAATTTTGAATCAGGCCGAAATATTGTAATGGAAAACAACACGTTCACCGGCCAGCCGCCTTTGATCGTGAAAGCTGGCACGCCCACCGTACGACCCGTGATGCGAAACAACACCGGCTTGGTCGCGCCGGAGCAATGACACCTTTTGCACTGACAACTTATGAAAACTTTGACCCGTAGAAACTGGCTGGTGACGACCAGCATCGCTGGCGCAGGATTGCTCGCCGCGCCACGGTGGTTGAGCGCGGGTGTGTTTCCCGACGACATGGTGTTGATTCCCTCTGGCTCGTTTCAGATGGGCACGGACGCGGAGCAGGCCGCAAAACTCGCCGCGCAGTATCATTGCCACATCTCGTGGCTCGGCGGCGAAGTGCCATCACAACCGCGAAACCTTGCCGCTTTCAAGATGGATCGTTATCCCGTGACAAATCGGCAATACGCCCGGTTCTGCGCCGCGACGAGTGCGCCGACTCCCGGCCACTGGCAAGGCCCCAAGCCACCAGAACATATGCTCGATCATCCCGTCGTTTATGTTTCCCGCGCCGATGCCCGCGCGTATGCGAAGTGGTTTGGAAAACGTCTTCCCACAGAAGCCGAGTGGGAAAAGGCGGCACGCGGCACGGAGGGTCGCCTCTATCCGTGGGGAAATGATTTCACCCCGAAAGCCTGTCAGTGGGACAATGATCCCTCACAACCTCCGTCCGGTACAGCACCCGTCACCGCGCATCCGCTCGGAGCGTCGCCCTACGGTGTGCAGGACATGGTTGGCAACGCCGCCGAGTGGTGCGAAGACAGTCCGGGAAAAGACACGGCATTCACCAAAGGCGGATGTTGGCTCACGGCCACGCCGTTGAATTTACGCGCGGCCGCGCGTGGCATGAGCGGCAATTCCAGAAATCAACTCGCCTACATCGGATTTCGTTGCGCCCAAGAAGCCTGAACTATGAAGAAGATCAAACTTAAGGGACAACCCGGCATCATGGCCTGCAACGCGACCGATATTCCCGCGTTCCCCGGCGAATCGTTCACCATCGCGTATCCCGAAGCCATCGGCGATGTCGCCCAACCGTTCTGGTTCGGCACGATCAAACCACGGTGGGAGGAACGCGAGCAAGGCGTCCTGGTCAGCAGTGGCGAACAACCCGGCGAACTCTCCTACGAAATGACCGTCACGCCCAGCGTTGATTCGGTGCGAGCCAATTTCAAACTCACCAACCACGGACGCAACACCTGGAAGCAAGGCATGGCCTTCAATTGTTTCCAATGCGGCGCTGCTCCCTCCATTCGCGACCACGATTGTCTCCGGCATTGGGTGCGCGTGGACGGCGAATTCAAACGTCTGCGTGAGATTCCCCGCGTCTTCGGGGCGCGTCCCGCCATCCAGCTTTACAGCGTCGAGGGTGCGCCACTTGGAAAAGACCTTCCCTTTGTCGCGGATTTTGAAACAACTCCAGACGTCGTCATCGAACCGTGGATGGCGATCCGATCCCGCGATGACAAGAAGATGGTGGCCACCGTTTCCAAGCCGGGATTGTTCCTGTTTCAAAACCGCGAATACTCCTGCATCCACTGCGGCACGGGATTCGGCGAGGTGAAGCCCGGTCAGACCGCGAACGCGACCAATATCGTCTATTTCGTGGAGGCCACATTGAATAACTGGCATCGGCGGATGCAAACCGAACTTGGCTTGCAACCTCTCGCTAGCCGCGCCTCAGCGAGCAGCCGTTGAGATGCAAAGCGGTGTTCAATAAGTCGCCCGCCCGCCAGTTAGATCAAACGTGAAGCCGGTTGTGAAACTATTTTCCGGCGACACGATGAATGCCGCCATCGCCGCGAATTCATCCATCGTGCCGCACCGCTTCATCGGGATTTTATCCGTCATGTATTTCACCTGGGTTTCAGGCAGTGCATCCACCATAGCCGTGCGGATGACGGCAGGCGCGAGTGCGTTCACGGTCACCCCGGTTTCTGCGTACTCTTTTCCCTGAACCTTGGCGAGTGCAACGACTGCGGCCTTCGAGGTGGAGTAAGCGACCATGCCAGCGTTGCCTTCCTTGCCGGAGATCGAGGCGATGTGAAGGATGCGTCCGTAGTTGCGCGCCAGCATGTGTCCGATGACTGCTTGAAACACAATGAATGGGCCGCGCACATTTACATTCATCACGCGGTCGAAATCTTCCAGTGTCGCCTCATGACTCTTGATGCCGGTTTTGCCGGTGATGCCCGCGCAGTTGACCAGCACATCCACGCGCCCTTTTTGGGCGATGATCTGAGACACCGCTGCGCCTACGGCAACGGGATCAGTCACATCCACTTTGAAGCTCACACAAGCCGCACCCAAAGTGGCTTGAGCGCGGTCCAGTTTCGCTTGGGCAAAATCGAACACGGCCACAAACGCGCCTTCGCTTACGAGCCGTTGTGCGAGCGCAAACCCCAACCCATCCGCGCCGCCCGTGATGATCGCCACCTGATTTTGAAATCGTTTCGCTTCGTTCATAACTCAAATGGTTTCCAGAGACACGGGATTCGTTAGTGTGCCGATCTTTTCAATATCTATCATCACAATGTCACCCGGCCTCAGCCAGCGCGGCGGCTTCTGCGCCATGCCGACGCCGTGCGGCGTACCGGTCAAGATGACCGTGCCGGGCAGCAGCGTGGTCGAGCCGCTCAAAAATTCAATCAACGCAGGCACATCAAAGATCATGTCGTTCGTGTTCCAATCCTGCATCGTCACACCATTGAGCACGGTGCGGATTCTTAGATTGTTCGGATTGGGAATCTCATCGCGTGTGACGAGACAGGGGCCGAGTGGAGCAAAAGTGTCGAAGAACTTGCCGCGACACCACTGGCCGCCGCCGCGTTTGATCTGCCAGTCGCGCGCGCTCACGTCGTTGGCGCAGGTGTAGCCAAGCACATAGTCCAAGGCGTTTGCACGACTGACGTTTTTGCAAGCTTTGCCGATAACCACGGCCAACTCGCACTCGTAGTCCACCTCTTCACTTGGCAGGTGCGTAGGAATCAATATCGGATCACCCGGATGCTGAAGCGTGTTGATACCCTTGGTGAACAGGACTGGATATTGCGGAGCGGGAAGATTGCTTTCAGCCGCATGCTGTTTGTAGTTTAGGCCGATACACAGAATGGCTTTTGGCTCAATGGGTGCTAGTAATTTGACCGGTGACACCTGGCGGCTGGTTAGGCGCGGCGAATCGTAGATGTCCCCTTCAAGGGCGAGAAGTGAGCCATCAGGTTGTTGTGCGGCAAAGGCGATCTCGCCATTGTTGTCTTGGTAACGGATGATTTTCACGAGTTAAATATTTTGAGTCGCCCGCATCAGTTGATCGCGCAGTAAAACGGTCTCGGACAGCACGTCCACTTCGTTGCAATGTTCCCATTCTATGCAGACGTATTCGATTGCAATCCAGCCTTTGAACCTGGCTTGGTTCAGTGCTGCAAGCGCGCGGGAAAAATTGATCGTGTTTCTCTTGAGCGAACTCTGCAGCCGCCCGCGCCGTGCACCGCGCGCGTGTAGATGTGTGGCGAATCTCGTCAAGGGTTCAATGCGTGCATCACTGATTCCCGCGCGCGTGAAGTGCGCGTAATCCAACGTGACACCCAGACCTGGAACGCATTTCACCAACCCCATCGCCCGCTCCGGCGTGTCAATCAACGAACCAACGTGCGGCTCGACCGCGAGCTGTAATCCTGCGGCTTTCGCCCGAGCAACGCGCCACGCCAGTTCGTCCGCACTGCGTTTGAGCGAGGTCGAACGCGTCTCGCCGGCGAAGGTGACTCCAGGGAGAACCGTGACGTGCTTCGCTCCCGCCGCGGTGGCATAATCAAGTGTGCGAAGCAATTGTTCCCGCGCAAACGCGCGACGTTTCACTTCAGGATTGTTTACGGCGAATTCAACAAAATCGTCGTGAATTTGCAGGAAGATGTCAGACGCTTTCAATCCGTGGTCATCCAGCCTGCGTCTAAGCGCCGCACCACTGCGCCCGGGTTTCACCAACTCTTTGCTCGGTTTGAGATGACCGTGACCTTCAAACAATCCAATGTCCACGCCGCCGAATCCGAGCAATGCGATGATGCCCAGCGCCTGTTCATGGGTCAGGCGCGGAAATGAAAAATCGGTGCAACTGAGGTTAAGTTTCATGGCATCAGTTGGTTTGAAACTCTTTGCCACCGCGCGTCCGCGATTCGCGGTAAAGCGCATTCAGTTCTTCCAGTGTTGGCTCAAGGCTTCGTCCGTCACGCAAGTGCTCCTGCAACGCATTGCCGCCATCCGTTTGCAGTGCCACATAGCCGCTGTAACGCGGACGGACAATGGTTGCTTCTTGGGTGGCGCGAGTGTCGGTGAAAAATCCGCCGCAAAGCTGATCCGCAAAAGCATCTTCCCACGCGGCGCGGTGTGAGGGCTGGCCTCCGGCCTGAACGTAAAGGGTTCGCTGCGTGTTCGCGCTGGCGGTGAACAGCGCGTAATCAATGGCCGCTGGCAGATGTTTGCAAGCTTTGGAAATGGCGATGCCGGTGCCACCCAATACACTGCGCAAGCGCTGCGCGCCTGGTTGAAGTGAGATCAGATTGCCGAAGCGAAGTTGTTTTGCAGCGAAGGCGGGGCGCGCATAATTGTTGTAAGTGTAAGCGAAGGCGTTCCACGCGAAATCGTCGGTCGTCGTCATCCGCTCGGCGACTTGGATGGGGTTCATCCGAAATATGTCTTGCGACATCGGGCCGGTAATTTCGCGCAACAGTTCCACGGCTTGTCGTAGGGATTCGCGGGGCGCGATCTCGTCGAGAGTAACAAATGGTTTTCCACCGAGCGCATTGAGCAGCATGACGAGATGGAGAAAGAGATCGGCGTTGAAACCGGGAATGACTGCGAGCTTTCGGTTCGCTAGTGCGACCGCCTCGCTCCATGTCGTGGGCGGTTCAACTCCAGCGCGGGCCAGCAGATCAGGTCGCCAGCTCGGCGCAGGTGTGGCGGCGTCAATGGGCAGAGCGAGAAGTCTGTCCTGCCAGACATAGCTGTTGAAGGTCTGGCCGATCGAGTTTTTTTCCAGTTCCTCCAACACCGAGGCGGGCGTGATCTGTTTCAGGTCGTGAACTAGATTGTTCTCGAAACAAAATCCCGCCCAGGGATGGTCAATCACAATGAGATCAAATTTGCGGGCGAGATCATCGATCGGCGCGTGTCCAAATTCGTCGAGGGTGCGTTTTTGCCAGTGGATGCGGACGCCCGGATGCGTCTCTTCGTAGCGTTGTGCGGTTGCAACGAGCGGAGGAAACGCACGGCTGTGATCCCACGCGATGCCGTTGAGTTGTATGGTTTGGCTCATGTGACAGGACGAAGAACAATATTCTGCCCAGTGCTGGCAGACTGACACGCGGCTTCGATGATTTCCATGGAGGCGAGCCCTAGTTCGCTTGGTGAACCATTGGTGGCGCGTCCAAGTATGGCGTCCAAAAAATTCAGGGCGGGTGATTGTGCCGGATAGATTTCATTTGCTGCGAGCGGAGGAAAGTCCGTGCGTTTGTCCGCGAAATCGGTCAGCGACATCGTCCCGCGCCACAGTTCGAGTTGCAAAATTGCTTTGCTGCCGAAGACGCGCACTTCGTAATTGCGTTCGGATCGCGGCGTCGCGGCGGTGCTGGCGAGCGTGACGAGCGCGCCGTTTTCAAGCTTCACGTTCAATGCGTCGTAAATGTCATTGGCCGAACCGTCGTTGTCGAAGTGCGCGAACACTTGGGCTGGGCGATTGCCGGTCAAAAACGTGAGATAAGCCGCCGCGTGGGCGACCTGGCAGAAAATCTGTCCACCACCAGCAATGGCGGGATCGCTGTATGAGCCGGGGCGCGGCTCCACATAGACGTTTGCCATTCCGTGCGTGGGCGAGGTGTTGATGCCTTTGAGCAATTTGTCCACGGGATTGGTCATCAACACCGAAATCATTTTTACCACCCCGAGCGCGCCGGATTGGATAAGGCGACGCGATTCGATGCCGTGGCGCGTGTAGTGCCACGGGCAACTGATAACAAATTGCAATCGTTTGCGGGCGGCAATCTCGACGAGTTCCCGCGCCTCAGCAGCGGTGAAGGTCATGGGCTTTTCCAGCAGGACATGGCGTCTGCTTTCGAGCGCAGCTTTGGCTTGCGCGTAGTGAACGTTTGGCGTCGAAGCGATGATGACCGCGTCAATGTCCGGAAGTGCGAGCAGTTCCTCTGGAGTGGTGCAGAAACGCTTCGCTCCAAAGTCACGGGCGATGCGTTCGGATTTGCCTGGCTCGCGACTTTGTATCGCTACGAGCTCGACATCGGCGCGAGATTTGATTGCGGGAATGTGAGCGGTGGTGGCCCACCATCCCGCGCCAATCACACCGATGCGCACGCGTTTCATGTTCAGCTCTTGAACGGTGCCAGTAACTCGCGCTTAAGTTCCACGCCGAAGCCCGGCTTATGGGGATCGAGAGTTACCTTGCCATTGACCGGCAGTGGTTCGCCCGCGAGCACGGCGAAGATGGGCTGGATGGCATCGCCCTTGCCGACGGAGAGATATTCCGCGTAAGGCGAGTTCGTGTTAGACATGACGAAGTGGTAATTATAGACGCTGGCGCCGTGAGGGATGACGGGCATGTCGTAGGGCTTGGCCATCGCCGCCACGCAACGGCCCGGCGTGATGCCGCCCATCCATTGCAACTCCGGCTGAATGATGTCCGTGGCGTGGTTGTGGATGATGTCGTGGAACGCTTTGGGGTGATATTCAAGGTTGCCGGTCGCGAGCAAAATTGGCGAGATGCGGTCGCGCAAAATGCGGTTGCTCTCGGTGGCCCAGCCGTTTTGCAACGGGTCTTCAAACCATTTCACGTCGAAATCCCTGACGCGTTCGGCCACGCGCGTGGCGAACTCGATGTCCCAGGATAGGTAGCAATCAATCATGATCTCCATCTCGTCGCCAAGATGTTTTCGAAGTGTGCCGACGAGCTTTTCCATCTTCTTGATTCCCTCGCGTCCACTCTCAACTCCCCACGGCGCCGCGATTTTTACGCCGAGAAAGCCCCGGTCGCGCCATGAGTCCACGAAGTCAGGATGGATCGTGACGTAGCACGGGATGTTTTCTTTCGTCTGCCCGCCGAGCATTTTATAGACGGGGAGTTTCTGCGCTTTAGCGACTAGGTCATAGAGCGCGATGTCCACGCCAGCCATCGCCATGCTCGTCACCCCGCCGAGTCCGTACGGCATGGTGGAACGGTTCATTTGATCCCAGATGAGTTCGATGTTGAAAGGGTCTTGGCCGATGAGGAAACGTTTGAAGTGTTTCTCGATCACCGCGCAGGCAAATTCGCCGCCACCGTAGTTCGCGCAAAAGCCGCTGACGCCATCGTCCGTAAAGATTTCAATCACGAATGGGTCTTGCCCGCCACCCATCCAGAGCGAACGGATGCGCGAATACTTGGGATGAACCGACATGGGATTTGAGATGAGCGTCTGCGCCTGCCAACCGCCGCCCCAGTATTGCGATTCGCCCATCGCCGCGCCCCGCGCGCCGGTGTCGCCGGATTTGATCGTGTAGAGTTTGATGTCAGTGATCTTCATTAAAAATGGCGGGGCTCGCGTTATCAGTGTTGGGCTGGCGTGACGAGTTCGGACGCCGGTTTTGCGTCCGCATCACTGGCGGCCTTGCGGTTGCCGATGGCGATGACAAAGGTGGAAGCCACAAGAATGAACATGGACAACCCCACCAACTGTCCGGTGCGGCGGGTGACGCCGTTCCATTCCTTGGCCCAAATTCCGCACAGCGTGCTGAACACGATCACAAACGCCAGATGGATGGACCAACTCGTAAAGTCGTATCGCCCCATGAAGGTGGATCCCATTCCGTAAAGCATGAATCCTACATACCATGTCGCGCCGGCGATGGTTGCCCAAAGATAATTGCGTCCCAACTTTACCTCGGTAGCAGCAGTCTCGGATGGCGCTCCGTTCCAATCACTGTTCGCGCCGGTACTGCGCCCTAAAAAATCGCCGAAGGTTCGATTGCGCAGGCCGAGATAAGCGCACCACAAAAAATTCACCATGAAGCCGCCTGCCATTACGACGACGAACACCGGACCGTTTTTGAACATGGCGGGTGCGCCGTTCTTGAACGCCAGTTCCGCGATGGGTTGCCCCGCTTGAATGCCGAATGCAAACCCCGCGCTCATGATTCCAGAGAATGTGGCGACAGCGAAGCCCATCATCAGTTTTGAGCCTTGGCCATTGGCAGCGCGTTCGGTCGCGCGTTCACGCTCGCGGCGCAGTCCCGCCAAACCGCAAAGCGCTATGCCGCCCAAGCATGTAAGTATCCCGAGAAGGACAATTTTCCCCCCAGTGTTGGCGATAAGACTGCTGAATTGACCCGCAAACATCGGCGGCACTAGGGTGCCGAGTGAAACCGTGTAACCCAGTGCCACGGCCTGCCCGAGCGACATGCCGAGATATCGCATGCTCAAACCGAAGGTCAGACTGCCGCAACCCCACATCGCACCAAACAGAAACGTGAAAAGCAGAGTTCGTCCTTCCGCCTGACTCAAAGATTGCAACGGATGCGATCCCGTCAGCGCGGCGACTACCCACGGCATGACCATCCATGCTGCGAGTCCTTGCATCAGCCATGCAGATTCCCAAGACCACGCGCGGACGCGTTTCAGCGGCGCATAAAACGATCCGTGCGCCACGCCGCCCGCCGCGTGCAGGCCGACTCCGATGAAGGGATTGTCCATAGATTATTTTTCGGTTGAGTAAGGGGCATTAAATCGCTTTTCACCCGCGATCTCGGCTGTAAACACGAAGAGTTGTTTGGTCAGCAGATCCAGATAACGCTGAGAGCCTGCGTCCAGATCAACAGTGACGGGACGAACGAACGGATTCGCCAACGCGCCGCGTTTCCACAGGACGTGTTTCTCTGCATGATGAAACTGCTCGAAGGTTTGCAGTGAAAATTGGATGTAAGGCGCGATCTGAGTAAAATCATTCAAAGCCCGTTGTGCGTTGCCACTCTTGAGTTGAGACCAAATACGAACGAAAACATCGGCGAGCGAAAGGCCGGGCATCAGTCCACAAATTCCCGCGTTGTGAAGTTGCACCGCATAGCAGCCTCCCCATCCACTTAAAACGCCTACGTGCCCGCTGGTGTCGCTGACGATGCGGCGGACGACTGCGCCGATGTTCGGCTCTTCCAATTTTGCCAGCCGGAAATTCACGCAGTGTTTATGCAACCTGATAAAAAATTCCGCGTCCGCCGTGCGCCCAGCGGGATTCCAATCCTGCACGATCACCGGGAGGTTGGTCGCATCACAAACACGTCGCGCGTAGTCGAGCAACTGATTTTCGCTTGCGGCAAAGGCGCGTGGCAAGGCGGTTGAGACAGCCGCCGCGCCCAGACCTTTTGCCTCGCCCGCGAGTCGCGCAGCCAAACGGGGGGTAGTGTGATTGCATTGGACCACCACGCGAAGGTCATGTAGTTGCGCAGCGGTCACGGAGGTTTCAATCACGCGCTGGCGTTCGCCGCCGTCCAGTTTGTAAAACTCGCTGCCGAACGCAGGCGTGACCACAGTGCGCACGCCGCATTGTTTGGCAAATTCGACAAGGTAGGGAATGGCGGCATAATCCACCTCATCTTCTGGCGTGAACGGAGTGGGCAGCACCGGCAAGACGCCAGTCAGCCAATCAGGAATCACGTTGCTCACTTCGCCCACCTCAATTGCTCGATGGCGGCACGATTGAGTTCGATGCCGAGTCCCGGCTTGGTGCTGGGTGCGAGGTGACCGTCCACCGCCGTGGGTTCACCAGTGAAAACTTTCCAAAAGAGTTCGTTGCCGGTGTCGGGTTCGACGTTAGGAAAATATTCGACGAGCGGGCAATTTGTCTGCGAGAGGATCACATGGAAGTTATGCGCCTCGTTTGAGTGCGGATAAATCGGCAAGCCTGCAGCCTCGGCCAGCGCGCAAATCTTTTTCATCTCCGTGATCCCGCCCACGCGATTGGCGTCCGGCTGTAAAATATCCGCCGCGCCAATTTCGATCAGATGTTGGAAGCCTTGCTTGGTGTATTCGTGTTCGCCGCAGGATATCAGCGTCTGGCTCTTCGCGCGCAATTTGACGTAGCTGGCGAAGTCATCCGGCAGAAACGGTTCTTCAATCCACGCGAGCCGATAGGGACGCAGGCGACGCTCCATCTCCACGGCGTAACCGTAATCCCAGCCCATGTAAGCATCGGCGGCTATTTCAATGTCATCGCCCACCGCTTCGCGAACCGCGCGAACGAGCGCGACGTTGCGGTTCATGCCTTCCACGCCATCCACGGGCGAAAAACCGAAGCGTTGCTTTAACACACGAAAACCTTGCTTCACGTAACCGCGCGCTTCCTCGGCGAGCGCGTCCAAATCTTCCAGCGCATACAACCGGCTGCAATAGGCTGGGACGCGGTCGCGCGTTTTGCCACCGAGCAGATTATAGACGGGCTGGTTCAGCAGCTTGCCTTTCAAATCCCAGCACGCGATGTCAATGGCGCTCAAGGCGGACACCGCCACGCCACGCCGACCGTAGCGCACCGTGGCGCGATACAATTTGTCCCACAGCAATTCGGTTTCAAAAACGCTGTGACCCAGCGCGAGCGGCTTGAGATACGTCTCGACGATGTCCGTTCCCGCCGCCGTGAAACCACCAATCGTGCCGTAGCCGATTTGCCCGCCGGTCGTTTCAACTTCCACAAGCGTCAAGGCCACCGGGCCGAACCACTGAGCGTCTCGGGAACGGGCGTCATCCTTGAAACGGCTGGTAGGCGTACAGAGATTTCGTTTGAGCGTGTCCGGTACGCGCGAGAATTTTAGGTCGGTGGTGCGGACGTCTTTGATGAGGTCGTTGGTCATGCGATGAGTCCATTGGGGAAGCGTGTCTGAACGAGTGGGTCGTAAAGCGGAACGAAGATATCCGCGCGCTTCTTGATGTCTGCGTAAGCCGCGTGCGCTTCGATGATGCTTTCCGCGATACCAAGTGGTTTCCCTTCCTCGACGTTCGCGTAGTGAAATGCGCAGTCGCTCAACATCACCAGGCCGCGCGCCGTTTGCGCTTCCACGAGCATCGAGGAACGATGATGCCCGCCGACCCAACGACACGTCAGGCCGGGCAATACTTCTTCGACGTCTTCGAGTAGGTGGAGGTTGGCGTTGTTTTCAAACAGCAGCCAGCGCAGGTGTTCGTCGCTGATGCAGCCCTGACGCGGCACATGATGCGGATACGTCGGCGAGAGAATGTCCTCCATCCAACCGCGCCGCGAGAAACAGAATTTTGCGTTGGGAAACAAGCGCAGACAGCCGGTGGCGTAGAGTTGAATCGGCGTGATGACGACGTGCGTGATTTCTTTCGGGTCAACGCTCATGCCCGCCAGCAATCGTTCCGTGCGCCATTCGTTGGGTCGCTTGAGTGTGCCGCGCGGACCGAGGAAATCGCTCCAGGCTTTCGTGAGTGCCGCCACGTCGTCGGGGAATCCGGTGTTGACGAGAATGGTTTTGCCGCCGCCGCGAATCACGGCCATCTGAAATTGGAGCGTGGTCCAGTCGGCGAACCGTTCCATCCAATAGACTTCCGGACATGGCACATCAATTTCCGCCGTCCGCAACATTTGAATCGTGAACATAATTGTTTGGCTTTCGTGCTTGTCAGAGGTGTTTTACCAGCTCGCCGCCGTCCACAAGGATTGAAGCACCCGTGATGTATCGCGCCTCCGGGCGGGCGAGGAACGCCACCAGCCCCGCAACATCGCGCGGCATTCCGATGTAACCCACACACGTCTGCCGCTCCAGATTGGCGCGGTTCGTTCCGGTGGCGAGGTAGTCAGCGTTGATGGGCGTCTCGATTGTTCCGGGAAGAATGGAGTTACAGGTAATGCCGTGCTGCCCGAGGCAGACGGCGAAGGCGTTCATCATAGAAATCTGCCCGCCCTTGGTCGGACAATAATGCGACTGCACTGTCCCGCCTTTTATCGCAGAAATGGAACTGATAGCTATGATGCGCCCAGCGATTTTCTTTTCGATCATCAGCCTCGCGGCTTCCTGTGTGCAGAAAAATCCCGCACGCAAATTCGTTTCATGTGTGCGATTCCAGATTTCCTCCGTGACCGCGTGCCATTCGTGAAAGGGACAGATACCGGCGTTATTCACCAGAACATCAATGCGCCCGTAGCGTTCGTAAATCCCTGTAAACAGCCGGCGAATCTCCGTCACATCCGAAACGTCGCCAATGGCGAACTCCGCCTGATGTCCGGCGGCGCGGATGGCATCACGAGTGCGCCGAGCGCCGTCGTTCTCGGAGCGCGCATTGATGAGCGCGAGGAAGCCCTCCGCCGCGAGACGTTCGGCAATGGCTGCGCCAATGCCACTGGAAGAACCAGTGACGAGGGCGACGGGCTGGTTGGGAACATTCATATAAATCCTCCACCCGTGTATGGAATGGAGAGTTTGACCGGGAGGATGTCGCCGCGAGCATCCGACGCACAATACCCCCAAACAGGGGGTAAAATCTGATTATGCACTGGCACTCCTTTTTAACCAGTCACAGTGTTAATCTGCTTTTCTGGACATGCAGCCGCTCACACGAAAGGTTGCAACTTCTTTGGATTGCGCCTTTTGTAGAGTGACTACTAGGCTTGATCAACACCAATCGGATGTTGTTTCAGCATTGTCACGAAGTTGTTTTGCTCTAATCGCCCCTGCTTGAAAAAGTCGAAGCACAAGAACGTGACGGGTGTCAGGATTCGGGTGGCGAGACTGAGTAAACCCCCTCCGCTATCGCAGGCCAATGTTGCCCGCTGCGTGACCCGGCAGGGAGTGAGGCTGGATCAGGCTAAAAACAATTTCGGGCCGGACCGTGGTTTAAGTCTTGTCCATGCGCTCCCTCATTATCTTACGTTGAACCAATCAAAATTCTTCGGAATCAGTGAACGCCAGATTCAAACCTATATCGCCAACTTGAAGATGAACGGCTTCATCACCGTCACCATCCAAAACCGCTACGAACGCATCATGCGTGCGGCTGGCAATCCCATTTTATCATGCCGCAAAGGAGTTGTGAACCCGACCTGTGAGTTTTGATCCGAACGAACGAACGTATTCACGCCGCAGAGCGTGGAGGCGGTGGTTCAGGAGGAAGTTCAACGCGCGAGCAAAAATGGCGATGCTACAATTTCCGAAGCTTTCGGAAGTGCTGTCACCCATGTGCAGAGCGAATCCACGGTCACGCCCAGACAACGCGCGATCGCGATCAACTCATAGTCCGTGACCGCGATGGTCTGATGTTCGATCCGGGAATCTTCAAAGATCCATCAGCTACTCCGGGAAGCTCGCTTAGCGGAATGAACTGCTTGCAAGAACAGACTGGATCGGGGCGAAAATGTTCAAGAAAAGTTTGAAGGTCGCGTAAGGCGCATGCTGTCGAGCAAGAATCCCTTCGTTTACCGCAACGACTTACTTTTTATCAAGCATTGCCTTTGATATTGCCTTGCCGAGATCAAACTCCAAGGTGATTGCAATTCTCAAGAGTGTATCTAGGGTAGGGCTGCGTAGATTTCTTTCCACAAGACTCATCATGGACTGCGACATTCCGGCCTTTTTTGCCACAGTGCTCATGGATATTCCAAGGCGCTCGCGTTCCATACGCAATGCGTCGACAACCCGCTCGACGATACGTTTGTATATATAATCTTTAGGCACAAATACATTTTAAGTGAAAAGTATTTGACTTGAAACATGACTATAGTCATACTTGTGTGGCAATCACACATTGTGTGTGAGCTGAAATCAAATCAATCCATGAAACCATCCCCCCGCGATAATCCACTAACCACCCGTGCCGCTGCCAATCATCTGGGTTTAACCGTCAACACCATTCTCGCTATCAAACGCGCTCTTGGTATCACTCGTCGTACTGTCTTTGCTTCCGAAATAAGAAACTTCCTGCGCAAGAATCCGAACTGGAAGGTGATGAATGCAGCTCGCCCGAAACGAACGGAATCCAAGCCGATTACCCAACAGAACGCCGTAACGAAATCCACTCCAGAGTCCGTTGATCCGCCAGCCCCCGCGCCTCGACCAGCGGTGATGTCGCGCTCGTACAGAAGTTTTGGGAAAATAAGTTTGGGCAAAATATGTCGCAGGTTTCGCAAGCAGAACAAAGTGGATGTGGCAGATTTAGTCACAATTACCGGGTTAAGCTCTTCTTGTATCTATAAGTTGGAACGCACGGGCGAAGTCAGCTTTGATGTGGTCGACAAAGTGGGAAGGCTAATATGCAAGTCCGAGTCTGAATTAATCGAGCTTATCGCCCAATGGATCAGGGAAACAGTCGGAAACCACATGACCAGCTTGCGCATCGAAATCCTTGGTAACGATGAAGAATTCGAGTCTCAGATGGAGCAGATTAAATCAATTTTTCGTGGCCTGACTCCCGATCACCGTGCGCAGATCGTTACATCCTTGGCCGACAGGAGAGTGATCGACCTGCTATGCCATCTACCCATCGTAGGGGGTGGCACTCCCTCGAACTCAAACTGAGCAGGTTCTGCATAGCTGGTTTTTTGGCGGCTTAAATCGTGGAATCCTTTCCACGTCAGATTCGGTTCTCGCGCTTCGTAAAATGATGTCCAAGCGTGAGAAGTGAACTCGAAATATGCTGGCAGCTCTGCGATTGCTGCGGAATCCGCAATATCGGTTTCTGACGGAATTCACCTACGATGCGCTGAATGCTTAGTTTCTTCAGATTATGGCGATCTGCTGGTGGCATAATTGGGATTGCGACCATTTTGTCCTAGATACGCAGATACGCATGCCGTCCCGCCGGTGATCGTGCACATTTTCCCGTCGCCTTGATTCATTTCACCAATGCTCACTTTGCCCCAAGCCAGTCGCGATGACCATTCACCACGCCACGCCAGAAGCACAAGGGCAGCACAAACATGGGGGGCGCCCGAAGGGGGGACGCTATTTATAACTCAAGGTCGCTTTTTCACAGACCCGGGGTAGGGGCTGATCATACGCACACTTTGATACGGTAAGGTTCGCCTCATCGCGTCTTGATGAAGATTGGGACGTTTTGGGTCATCGATTCGCAGGTAACATCGTCGGCGTGTCATTCTCACCAATCCAATCAGACTAAAAACAAGGCCGTCTTCCTATGAAAACGGCCTGATTCTTGTCTAACCCAGCCAATTTCAAAAAAATAAAAATCTCCGGAAGTGGGGGGAGTCAGCATGGTAAAACAAATCATAGGCGTCAGTTGGGTCCTGTAGCGTTGCTTCTGTAAATTCCATCCTTGATTCCATCAGTGAAGCGAAGGCGAGCGTAGCGAGCCGAGCGGAACTGATGGAATCAAGGATGCGTCCGAGGTGGTAGTGGCGGGTCAAACCAGTTCTTCTGTTG
>JANPGI010000575.1:0-2054 GCA_031423875.1 Verrucomicrobiota bacterium
CAAATGCCGATACGCAGCCATGAATCGTTTCACCCGCGCCGGATCAACTTCACGCGACCAATGACCGCCCTGCTTGAATTCCGAGCCGACGATAAATCCATCCGCAGCAGCAAAGAACGATTTCAGATTCGCCACCGTCACGCCTGATCCGAGATAGACTGGCAGGTGCGTTTTCTTTTTCACCACCGAGACGTCGGAGCTTTGTGGAGCATCGCCCGTCACCAAACCGGTCACGATCACGGCATCGCCGCGCATGAATTCCACTGCATGAGCCGTCTCACCGATGTCCACGTCCGCAGTGATGGCGTGGGAACTGTGTTTCTTTTTTATGTCCGTCCAGACTCGAACGGCTTCCGCGCCGATATTGCGACGATAACGTAACAGTTCAGCAGCGGAAGATTCGATGATGCCTTCGTCCGCCACATGCGCGAACGCAAAACCTTCTGCGCGGATGAAATCCAACCCAGCCGCGTGCGCCACAGCCATCGCGTCAAGATTTGCACCCGCCAATACTTGCACACCGCACGGCAAACCGCTTGCCTGCTTCACGGCACGCGCGATGATCGCCATGCTCGCGACGATCTCCGGCCCGACGCGTCCGCGTAGATACGGCGTGTCGTGCATGTTCTCCAACATCACGCCGTGGACTCCGGCAGCGCGAAAAATCTTCGCCTCGTGCAACGCTTGTTTCTCGATCTGCGTGAGTGAAAGCCCGTTCGCCGGTGTGCCGGGCAACGCGCTAATATGGATCATGGCGATGACGGGTTTGGCCGTGGAGAATAGAGTGGTTCGAGATGACATGATGGTGAAAGTTTATTGAGCAACGCCACAAAACCAAGCGTGGACATAAGGAACACCACTCGGTTTATCCTCACCCGATTTTATTCACACCCGACGCTTACTGTCATGAAAACTACCGGGTTGCGGTGTCATTCAAACGATGTCATTTTCAGCGCACGAATCACCCGACATAACTCGAACATGAGCGATTTCAAATTTGCATGTCCCGTCTGTGGCCAGCACATCACATGTGACTCTGGCAGCAGCGGTTCGCAAATGGATTGCCCCACCTGCTTCCGCAAACTCGTCGTCCCGCAAGCACACGCGCCGGGGAGTTCAAACTTTGTGCTCACGGCGTCTGAAGTCCAAACACGCACCATTCCCCTGCCCGGCCATGCCGCCGCCCCCGTCATCGCCGAATCAAAAAAACTTCCAGTCGCCGCCATCGTCATCGGAGTTTTGATATGCGGCGCTGCTGTCGGCTCAATAGTTTATTTCGCCAAACCTAAAAACACCCCGGGCGTCGGAAAAGAAATCGGTGAGACAAACGCGTTGGCCGCAACGCTCGCTCCGACCAACGAACAACCTGCTTTCATACTGCCACCGCCCTCAGCCGATGCGACCAACTGGACGCTCAATCTGGATGACGCAGTCATTCCTAACGCGCCTGCAAGCGGTGCCGTACGCGGATTCGGTTTCAGTCTGGAACGCTCGACGATTCAGGAAGGCAGGCTTGATCTGCGACAAGGCACGAAGTGGCCGCCCGATGTCGGTGTGTCCATCCATCTGTTCGCAAAGCGGATCGAGGACATTGCTGGAAGGACCGTGATCCTCGAATCAACGCGCACCAACGCGCCCAAGGTCATCCTGCGCTGGAAAGACGAACGAGGCAAAGCGGTCAACAAGGAATTCAAATCCGGTTATGCAGCGCGATTGGAGTTCGGGCAAGTGAATGAAAAGTGGTTGCCGGGGAAAATCTTCATCGCCACACCGGACGACGAACACAGCTACGTGGCCGGGACGTTCAATGCGGAAATCAAGAAACCATCCCAGCCGAAAAAGAAACCGTAGCGTCAGTCATCTAGCGCGTAGCAGCCGACGTTAGTCGGCTCAATTCTGTCCGTCTTGTGCCAGCGTAAAAAAAGCAACAGCCGACTCACGTCGGCTGTTACTTTTGAAACTTTGTGAAAACCCACTCTCAAACCTCGATACCGTAAGCCTTGATCTTGTTGTAGAGCGTCTGGCGTCCGATGCCGAGGCGTTTGGCGGCTTCA
>JANPGI010000576.1:0-8032 GCA_031423875.1 Verrucomicrobiota bacterium
CGAGCTTGGATAGAGAGTAGAAAGCGACTGAACTGCTGCGCGCGAAACACTTCAATCACTCAGCCGCCGCCCGTGTCAGCCGGTCGGTGATGCCCCGCCATTCAGGTTGGGTCGGCAATTTCTCTACGACGATGACTCTCGCTCCCAGCTCATCACAGCGATGCAGTTCCGCGTAAATAGCGCGGGCAAACGCAGCCGCATCGCGCGGTATCACGCTCACGCCGGCGAAACCGTCACTGGACGGGATGCGTGTGTGTGCGATGACATGTGTGCTTGCTGCGTGGTCCGGGGTAGCTGATTTTAATTCCTCGTCGCTGTTCCATTCCAGCACGCGCAGCTTTGCCTTTGGTGAATAATGCTTCCGCAACATGCCGGGACTTCGGAGCGTCGAGGATTCTTCTCCTGTGCCCGCGCTCAAAACTCCCGCTCCGATCGCGGCGGCAAGCGATTCTGCGTGGATCATTCCCGGCCTGAGCACTCGCGGTTGCGGCTTCGAGATATCTATCACCGTGCTCTCAATGCCGACGTGCGACGCGCCTCCGTCCA
The DNA here is from genome assembly GCA_031423875.1 of Verrucomicrobiota bacterium. GTDB lineage: Bacteria > Verrucomicrobiota > Verrucomicrobiia > Limisphaerales > JADLHS01 > JADLHS01. Next base: position 547 of record JANPGI010000576.1, read on the forward strand.
CGATGAACTGAAGCCTTCCTTCGAGCTGTTTGCTTACATGCGCAGCGCTGGTGGGCGAGATGGCGTTGGAAAGATTTGCGCTGGGCGCCGCCAGCGGGAATCCACACTCGCGGATCACCGCTTGGATGAATGGATGCGCCGGCCAGCGCACGCCCACGGTCTCGCCGCCAGCGGTGACGATGTCGGGAATGTTTTTCGAACGCGGCAACACCATCGTGAGCGGCCCCGGCCAGAAACTATTCGCAAGCTTCTCCGCATTCGCAGACCAAGCAGCGACACAGCGTTTCGCCATCTGGAGATTCGCGATATGAACGATGATGGGATTGTGCGATGGCCGACCTTTGATGGAATAAATCTTCGCCACGGCCTGTGCGTTGAGCGCATTCGCTGCGAGGCCATAGACGGTCTCAGTGGGCAACGCCACCACTTCGCCCGCACGGAGTAACTCAACAGCGCGGTGGACAGCGACGGAAAATAATTCCGGCGTGTGAGTGGATAAGATTTCGGTCTTCACTCACGCGACCTTCTGATCGTCGGCGTTAGAGGAAACGCGGCTGGACAACAGCAGCCCAGCACCCGCGAGCAGCAGCACGACGGCGATGCCAAAGCTGATCGCGCCGCGTGAGATGTCGTGTGCTTCAACCAGTGCCGCACTTTCTGCGCGATTCTCGATCACTGCGGGCGACTTGTTGGAGGACAGTTCTGCCGCCTTCGCTTCATCGGACGCTTTTTTGAACGGCGCAAACGCCCTCTCTGCGCTCTCGAAGTTTTCTCTCGCCCGCCAATACTCCTTCAACGCTTCGACCTTCTGTGATTCCGCAGTCACATCGTTTGCGGCGGAGACAAGCTCGGCTTGAAACCGGGCGAGATCATCCGTGATGCGCGCGATTTGGTTTGTGTCCGGAGAAGCGCTCCTTGTGGCACTCGCCAATTGGTTTGAACGTGACATGATCTGGGCGGTCGCCTGATAGTAGCGCGCTTGAGCGGCGCGGAGCGTTCTATTGTCGCCGGTCGGCGGTTGTGGCGGATTCGCGCGAATGTCAGCCCCGAGAGCGTTCTGAGCGGCTTCAAGCTTCACCCGCGCTGCCGTGAGGTTTTCGAGCGGCTCTTTGCAGAGTTCAACGAGGTTGCTTGCCGTGGTTTCGGCGATGCGCCGCCGCCGATCCACGCGATAATCGCAATAAGCTTCGGCTACCGCGTTGGCGATCTTCACCGTTTCATCCGCATTTTCCAGCGTGATCTCGATCTGGATGAGTGCGGAGTTGGGCAGGGATGAGACCTTGAGACTCTTTTTTGCGATCTCGCACGACTCGGGCGTTTCGAGTTTCTGGTCGGCGTTGTATCGCTTGCCCCACGCGGTGTTCAGATCAAGTTTCTCGATGACCGTCTTGAGGATGAACTCCGAGCGGATAATGTCCGCCTCCGTTTGGAGGACAGATTGCACCTCGGTTCCTACGGGCATTCCCGTTTCGATTCCGGGCAAGACATGCACGATGGCCGTGGCGCGATGCGCTCTCTGTGTCTGACGGATTTGTGTGAGGCCAACAATCCCGGCCACAGCAGCGAGGGCGACGAGGAACGAACCAAGGAATCTTGCAGGCGCAGGTTTCATCAAATGTGATGGGATTGTTCGTGAACTTCGCCGCTTTGACAATCGCGGATGTGGTGGCGCTCAATATCCGCCTGCCCTGGCTGAAATAATTTGCGTAACAAATCACATCAACCCGGCGTCTGGTTGGCGATGAATAGATGTCTCCAGTCCATCTCTTTGCTCGTCTTGCTGTGCGGGCAGGTGTGCGCGCAGACCCATTCCGTCGAAACCCAACGCGCCGTCTGGCATGACTCCAAGCGTGATCGCGATGTGCCTGTGAAAATCTATTCGCCCAGATCAGGCAGCGGGCCATTCCCTGTGGTTCTCTTTTCGCATGGGCTGGGTGGCACTTGTGAGGGCTATGAATATCTCGGTGAGTATTGGGGCGCGCACGGCTACGTTTCCGTGCATCTCCAACATCACGGCAGCGATGACGCCGTCTGGCGCGACACTAGTAAGTTGAGCCGAATGCAGGCGATGCGGAAGTCTGCCGCTGATCCGCAGAACGCCATCAATCGCCCGCGTGATGTCTCGTTCGCCATTGATGAACTCGAACGCCTGAACCGCGACGCATCACCGTGGCAACATCGGCTCGATCTAGAGCGCATCGGCGTGGCGGGACATTCATTCGGCGCGTTCACCGCGCTGGCGAGCGCGGGGCAGGTTTTTCTGCCGGGTACTGCGAAAGAGGGTTCGCTGGCTGATCCCCGCATCAAAGCCGCCATCCCTATGAGCGCGCCCACTCCCAAGAAAAAAAACCGTCTCGACGACGTTTACGCCGGCGTGAAAGTCCCTTGTCTGCACATGACGGGAACGAAAGATTCGAGTCCTATCGGCGACACAACTGCGGAGGAGCGGCGGCTGCCGTTCGATCATTGCAAGAACTCGGACCAATTTCTGATCACCTTCAAGGACGGCGACCACATGATATTTTCAAGTCGCACTTCACGGAGCGTGCCGAGCGATGAGATATTCCAGAAATTGATCCAGCAAAGTTCCACGGCGTTTTGGGACGCTTACCTGCGGAACAACTCAAAAGCGAAGGCGTGGTTGACGAATGATTTTAAGAATGTCCTCGATGACGCAGGAACGTTTGAGATGAAGTTCAAGCGATAACAGGCGCTCAAGCCTGCGTTGCGTCCAAGCTATTGCGAACGGCTTGCGCCAGCTTTGCCGCTTGGAACGGTTTGCTGAGAAAGTTCACGCCATCTTGGAGAATAAATCCCTGGCCCGCGATGTCCCGGCTGTATCCGCTTGTGTAGATGACTTTCAGATCCGGATTTTCCTGAACGAGCACTTCGGCCAGTTGTTTGCCCGTCATGCCGTCGGGCATCACGAGGTCGGTGAGCAGCAACTTGATGTCATCGCGATGTTCCTTCCAGACTTCCACCGCCGTCAACCCCGTCGTCGCCTCCAGCACGCGATAGCCGAGACGCGTCAGCACGTTGCGGACGAGCACGCGGAGGGATTGTTCATCCTCGACGAGCAGGATGGTTTCATCTCCGCCCTTTGCCACGAAGGTGGTTTCCGCGACGACTTCTTCCGCCTCCTTTTGTAATGGCAGATACATGCGGAACGTCGTGCCTTTGCCGACTTCGCTATAGGCGTTGATCCAGCCGTTGTGTTGCTGGACGATGCCGAACACGGTGGCAAGTCCGAGTCCGGTGCCTTTGCCAATGTCCTTGGTGGTGAAGAACGGTTCGAAGATGCGCGGCAAAATCTCCGGCGGAATCCCCTTGCCGGTGTCACTTACACTGAGGCAGGCAAAGCGTCCGATGCGCGCGTACTGTTTTTGCGTGGCAGCAAATTCATCGAACTCGGCCACGGATGTTTCGATGACGATCTTTCCGCCTACGGGCATCGCATCGCGCGAGTTGACGGCGAGGTTGAGGAGGATTTGATCCAACATCCCAGAGTCTGCGTGAACCGGGAGCGGCTGCGGCGCGTAGCTGATGTGCATGGCCACGTCTTCGCCTAGGATGCGTTGCAACATCTTTGTGATGTTCGTCACCACAGCATTGAGATCGAGATCGTGCTTCATCGCGGCCTGACGGCGGCTGAACATGAGCAACTGCCGCGTGAGATCGGCGGCGCGGCGGCTGGCTTTCTCGATGTCCAACACGGAATCAGCCTGGATCGGAGTGAGTGGGTCACCATGTTTGAGCATGTCCAATTGCATGTGGACCACGGTGAGGATGTTGTTGAGATCATGCGCCACGCCTCCGGCAAGTTGGCCGATGGCTTCCATTTTTTGCGATTGGCGGAATTGCTCCTCCAGCTTGCGCGTCTCCGAGATGTCGCGCGAGTTGAGGATGAGAAATCCCTCCGGCGACTCGCCGGCGATGCTGCGTCCGACGGATTGCAAGTAACGCCATGTCCCGTCACTGTGGTGCTTGCGGTATTCGACAGAGACTGGCAGGCCGGGATTGGCGAACGCGTTTTTCAAAGCACTCGTAACGCGGGACAGATCGTCCGGATGCAGGAAATCAAACGCGCTGCGATTGACCATTTCTTCAGGCTGGTAGCCGAGGATGCGCGTCACGGAAGGACTTTGGAAACGGATGATGCCCTCGGTGTTGATGACCGTGACGATGTCTGACGCGTTTTCGATCAGCAGCCGGAAGCGATCCTCGCGTTTGCGGAGTTCAGCCTCGGCATTCTTGCGATCCGTCACGTCCACAATCACACCGCGCAGCGTCACAGGTATTCCGTTCTCCATCACCACAGAGACAAAGTCGTGAACCCAGACCTCGCGACCATCTGCGGCGATCATGCGGTATTCAAAGTCGTGAGTTTCACCCCGCTGAACACACGAGGCGCAGTATTTAATCGCTGTGTCACGGTCTGCCGGATGCAGGTGATCCTGCCAGAACGTCACGCTACTGGTCCAATCGCTTGCCGGATAGCCGAGGATGCGTTGCGCTTGAAAACTCACAAAGTTCATCTTGAAGGTCTGTGCGTCCGCCTCCCAGACGATGCCGTCAATATTGTTGACCAGATCGGCGAACTGAAACTCGGACTCGCGCAACGCCGCTTCCGTCTTCTTGCGTTCCGTGATGTCGCGCAAAAAGCAGAAATTAAATTCCTCTCCTCCAAGGTGGACGTAGTTGGCGTTCACCTCGACGGGAAATATGCGGCCGTCCTTCGCGCAATGCCGGGTTTCCAGCGTCATTGAGCCTCGCTGCTTTAGGTCTTCAAAGTGCGGATCCCAGACGCCGGGTTGATAATCCGGATCCAAATCGAAAATCGCCATGCCGAGCAGCTCCTCTAGGGCATAGCCACGGCTCGCGCAGGCTGAGTCATTCGCATAGAGAATGCGCCCCGCGCGGCTGATCCAGAACACGCTGTCACCCGCGCGGTCCACACTGAATCGCATCATTTGAAGCGACTCTTCGGTTTTTTTACGCTCCGTGATGTCTCGCACCACAGCGACGATGTAATCCCGATCCAGCCACACCCACTTCATGTTGGCCTCCACGGGGAAGGTTGTCCCGTCCTTGCGCCGGTTCGTGGATTCCACCATCAATGCGCCCGTGTCCCAGAGTTTTTCCTTTCTGGCCTTGAAGCTCTCCTTGTCCTGAGTGGGATCAATATCCACGACGCGTAGCGAAAGCATCTCTTCCCGCGTGTAGCCGAGATCGGTGCAGGCTTTCTCATTGATGTCCAGAAACCGTCCCGTCTCCGGATCAATCACCTCGATGGAATCATTCACGCGATCCACCAGCGTGCGGAACATCTCCAGCGCGTCGGCAGCGCGTTTGCGTTCTGTGATGTCGCGGCTCAGGATGTTGAATAACGTCTGGCCTTCAGACTCGAACGCGCCGATCCGCACCTCCACCGGAAATCGCGTTCCGTCCTTGCGCTGATGTTGGCCGATGATGGTTTTCACCTGGCCGGGTCGCACCTGCCGCAACACTTCCTCCAACGCTCGTGCGTCCAAGTCTTTCTCCACATCCGTGACGCGCATCCCCAATAGCTCCTCCCGTGTATAACCCAGTTGTTCACACGCGCGCCGGTTCACTTCGATCAACTTTCCCTCCCGGTCATGCACGATGAATGTGTCCGCCGCATGATCTGTGAGGATGCGATACCTCTTCTCGTTGGCGAGGAGTTGCTTGTTGCTGACTTCGCAGCGCTCCCGCTCCTGTTCATGCCTGTTGAACGATCTCACCAACCATAAATACAGGAGCCACGCTGTCAGCCCGACAAATGCTAGCCCCTTATACGTCTGAAAATGACTGATCTGCTCAGTCTTCGGAGCCAGCCTTGCCACGATCTGGTCGGAGGAGAAAATCCAAAACCCCGCCAACAGCCCGTAGGTCAGACTTGTACGCCGCGCCAGCCTCTTTGCCTTGTCATCCATGGTGATTATTTCCGAGCGATTACTTCGATGGCCGCGATGTTACGCAGACGCGGCTTCAATGCAACTGCGGCATTCCCGAGGGATAAGATTCAGGTGTGATTACAACCGGGTGAGGATGGAATGGACAGTAGAGATCCAGGAACGCCGCCTTCAGGCGGCAGCGCGTGGTTGGTCGCTCACTCTGCCGCCTAAAGACGGGTGAGGGCAATCATCTGACTGAATTGGTTGGGCGCGTCACAGTCGCGACTGCCTTTTCGGGTCACACCCATTTCCGAGTCTCACGAAAGCTTACGTCAGGCGGCGATGCACTTCGCGCTTGCCAGCGTGCGACCGATACCACGAACTTCATCCCAGCATGGAAACCATCATTGCCAACGGCCAGCCGGTTCCGGTCGCATCACCCAGCACCATCGAGGATTTTCTCATCGCGCAAAACCTGCTGCCGCGCAGTGTCGTGGTAGAACACAATGGCGAAGCAGTAGCCCCGTCCGAGTTTTCCAAACGCCCGATCAAGGCCGGCGACACACTGGAAATCGTGAAGATCGTAGCGGGTGGCTGAAGGCACACAGACCAAGCCGAAGTGATGGATAAGAGCGCCGAACCATGCGCCAGCGTCTTCGCCTGCGTCATTCTAAATCAGTGCTTCATGACCAGGGTCTCGTCCCACGCGTCTTTCGTTTTGAGATGCTTGAGGATGAACTTCTGAAGCTCGGCGGTGTCGGCGGTGAGAACTAATCCACCTCCGCTCCCTTCTTCGGCTTGAGCCTCATTTGGAACGATGACGTGGCGGATGGCTCGCGGGTTGTTATCGATCAAGTCGTTCAGCCACTTGTGGTCGAGCAACTCCATCTTGAGCTGCGATTGGACGATTTCTGCCCGTAACAGAATGTGGCTGGGTGTTTGTATTTCACTGCGTTCACGCGTCAGACAATCCAAAAACGTCGCCCCACCTAGCTTGAAGCGGACAACATCGTAGAGATTGGTTTTATTCTCAACCGTCGTGAGTTTGTAGGTGTGGTCGTTGATCTTCTCGAACGTCCAGAATTCTTCCGCAGTGCTGGCGTTAGTCGCATCCGCCGGAATCCACTTACCGAGCAATGCGTCATCAAAGCTCACATCTTTCGCATGGTAGTAGGGATAGACCGAGGTGACGACGCAGCCTGCGATGAGGCTGGCGACGATCACGATGCCCGCGAACAGCGAGATGAGTTTTTTGTGGTGGTTCAACTGGCGTGCTTGGTTGTTTGTTTTCATGTTGGGTTCTCCAGTCATTGAACACGCGGCGCGGTGATTGGTTGCGCGTTCTTTATTTTGTCGGGGTGTTGTTGATCGGCGAATCAATCCGGTAGCGTTCGTGCGTGTAAAGGTCGTCAGCCACCTGGAATATCGCGATCGTGTCTTTTTCCTGTTCGAGATCGGCCTCGCGAGGCGTGGTGATGGGTTGGATGTTTTCATGCCGGGGATCGCCCGCATAAAACTCCACGCCTTGTTTCAAGCCGGCAATTTGTTTGTCATAGGTGGTGCCGCCATAA
>JANPGI010000577.1:0-19009 GCA_031423875.1 Verrucomicrobiota bacterium
AGATTGCGGATTTCGAACGTGACCGTCCACGAATTGTTGTTGTTGGCGAGACGCTGCGCAAAGAGCCGGAAGCGCAACCGGTCCGAAAGGTCCGCCGGGCCGTAGCCGCTGAAGCCGAGTTTTGATTTCAAGTCGGCAGGAGGATTGCCGTAGTCCGTATCCCAGATACCCGCCGTCGGTTGGCCTGACGCACTGAAACCGCCGTTCGCATCGGAATGGAACAGGTGCGTCAGTCCACCGTTGTAATAACGCAAGGCCATGCCGAGCGTGCGCCATTCGGTCGTCGCAGTATTCTTGACGGCGAAGTCCACGAGGAAGTCTTCGTTCCAGATATTCGGTGCGAATGCGCCGGAGCCGTGATCCCAGACGAATTGCACGTTCTCCAGATTCCACTCCCAGTTCGTAGCGGAACTCTTGAAGTAGGGAATATAGCCGACGAACGTGGAGCTGTTCGTCGAGTTGTAATTCGGATCGGTGCCGAGAAGTTTTTCGGTCTTGTCACTCACGCCGTCGCCGTCGCTGTCCGCGAGATTCGGATTGGTCGGGATAAACGCGTTAACTTCCGCGCCGTCAGACAAACCATCCCCATCGCTGTCGGGGTTGAGCGCGTTGGCGGCGGTTTCAACAGAGTCGTTCAGTCCATCACCGTCCGTGTCGGCAAGACGCGGATTGCTGCCGCGCGTGAATTCCTGCGCGTTGCTCAAGCCGTCGCCGTCGGTGTCCTCTGCGGCGAGCACGATTGAGCCGGGTTCGAGCGCGTGCCGCATCTCATACCAATCAGGAATGCCCGACGCATCGCTATCAAGATTACGATCAATGATCTGCACCGCGCAGATGCCGAGCGACCAGCCTTCATAGTTCGTGACGTTGAGCGTGGCGTTGGTGCTGGTGAGGTTCGTGTAGATGACAAAGTTGGCGTATGGGAAATTGGTGACGCCCACGACGCTCTCGACGAACGCAGTCTGCGGCGGCGTGGTCAGAGTGCGGAAGAAACGATCGGTGACAGTGTCCGCGCCGAGCCGGATACGGCCTTTCTGCCCATCATAAGTTCCGCCGATGATGACGCAGAGATCGTAGTTTGTGAACGGAATGTTGCTCAACGTGAGCGAAGCTTGATTCGTGGTGTAGGCGCGGATGTAACCACTCATCAACTTGCGGTCGGATGAACCAGCGTTGCGGCTCGCGTCAACAGCATTGCCCGTCCAACTGAAAGTGAAGTTGCTCAGAATCGTTCCATCACTGCGGACGATCTGGTTTGTGAACGGCGTGAGGATGTCCGACTTGCTGCCGCCGGTGCGACTCCAAGCCATCGCCAACGTGTCGTTCCAACGCGTCTGCGGAATGATGCCGGCGGTTTCGTTCGTGCCGAGCGTGCCGTTCATGTCGTTCAGCGAAACAAAATGAATCCCGATGCCGCCACGAAAAATAGCCGGCGTGCTGGCTGCGCTCATTGGATTCGTGCCGACGCGACGCTCCAACGAATCCGACGCCCCGTCGCCATCAGAATCCACGAGTAACGGATTCGATACAGGCGAGATGTTCACTTCGTCACCGTCGGAAATGGAATCGCCATCCGTATCCGTCTTGTTTGGGTTCGATCCCGCCGTGAATTCCGCGCCGTCATTCAAACCATCGCCATCCGTGTCCGCACGATTGGGATTGGAGGAATTATTTCCGGCGTTGTATTCCTGCAAGGCAGTGCGGCCATCAGCATCTTCATCGCTCGCGGCATCAGCGGCGTTCGAGTCGCTGAGGTTGTTATCCTCTTCCCACCAGCGCGCCATGCCGTCGCCATCGGCATCAGCGAGAGCGTTGGTGTTGGCTTCGAGTTGCGCGTAGTCGAATTGAATCCAGTAGCCGGTGTTGGAATTTATGGGGCCGAGGCGACTAATCTCGATGGTGTTCGCTCCAGCACTTGCACTAACGCTCGTCGCGGGAAAGTCCACGATGATGCGCGTGTCACGATCCAAACGGTTGGAGTAAAGCAGCGTGGTTGTGCCGGCGCTGTTCCTGAACCGCGCCGTGATGTCGTGCTGACCGGAGCCTTCACCGCTCATGTTTGATAAACTCAACCACACACCGCCCCACACGAGTTCAAACGAAAGACGCAGCCGCGATTGTGTGCTCGCCTGGACGCCGCTCAGATTGAAGTGAATGCGATTTGTGCGGTCACCGTCCGTCAGTGCGCGTTCCCATCCCAGATCGGGTTCGGACACCGCAACGACGCGATTTGATGTAAGCCCGTTGAAGCCGTTGAGATAAGTTCCAGTGAAATAAAAGTCATCATCCACCAAGGGATTATTCGTCGTATAAACCGTGCCCGGCTTCACGTCGTTGATATAATTCTCGGACGAGAATTCATCTGTGGGGTTGTAGCCCGCCGCGAACGGGTCTTCATCCACACCGATACGCCAGACGGTTTGCGGCGCGGCGGAAAGCGAAGCCAGTGCCAAGATGAAGGTGGCGAAAGCAAGGCTGGCGTTACGGAGTAATCTCATTCAGGTTCTATTCCGGGTCTGTCGCAATGAGTGTAACACTGGCTACTGGATGGTCAATTATGTCAGCAGGTGAACTTTGTCGTGAGAAATAATTTTCACGCACGATGAACAGGGTGGGCAACGTGGGCGGATTCCTCTCACCGATTGTCTGCGGCTGCATCATGCAAAGCACGGCAACTGGAGTCTCGTCTTCTATGTCACCGCCGCGATGTATGGGCTGGGAATCTTCTTCCGGCTCGCAATGGGGCTGGTGACGCACTGGAGCAACGAGAAAGAAATTTCAAAGTATGACCGAATCTCCGATGCTCGCATCATCAAGTTAGATGACATGCGCTGTTCGGCATGATTGCTACTTTGAATGCCACCAAAGCCAAAAACATGAAAACTAAAACACGATTGACCCAAACACTTTTCAGCACACTCGTCCTGGCCACAGCCGCACTCACCTTCACTGGTTGTCAAAGCTCCAATACCGCATGTTGCCTCAAGCCCGCAACAGCCGCAGCCACCACCGCCGCACCTGCGGCTGCCGCGCCCGCAGCCAAACAAACGCTGCCGACCATCCGCATCCTCGCTGGCAGCACTGCGAACATCACCGATTCCAGCGGCAATGTCTGGCTCGGCGCGCAAGGTTTCGTGGACGGCGAGACGGTGGATCGCTCCGACCTGACGATTGCGAACACCAAAGATCAGGCCGTCTATCGCTCGGAGCGTTACGGCATGTCAGCATTCTCCCAACCGCTTCCGAACGGCAAATACACGGTGAAGCTGCACTTCGCAGAAACATTTGAAGGCATCACCGGCGTCGGCCAACGCGTGTTCTCGTTCAACGTGGAAGGTCACGAGGTCAAAGACTTTGATGTGTTCGCCAAGGCTGGCGCTGCCCTGCGTGCTCATGTGGAAACCGTCAACGTGGAAGTCAAGGACGGCAAGCTCGACATCGCGTTCACAAGCAACGTGGAGAACCCTGAGATCAACGGCATCGAAATCCTTCCCGGCTCGTAAGCGACCGCGTGCGCGATTGAAGCGCACGTCTCCGGCACGAAATGAAATCCTACGCTTTATCACACCTGCTCGCGCTCTTCGCCATGTCCCCCTTGCTACCGTTAGGCATGAACCCGGCAAGTGCGCAGGAAAAATCCCTCGGCCAATTCGACGCGCACGCCGATGTGGGCGCGCCGAAACTGGCGGGTTCGACCCGCTATGACGCAGTAAAACAGGAATACACGCTATCGAGTGCCGGAACGAACATGTGGTTCGGACGAGATCAGTTTCATTTCACATCGAAGCGGATGACGGGCGATTTCATCTTGCGGACAAAGGTGGAGTTCATCGGCAAAGGCGCAGATGCACATCGCAAGGCCGGCTGGATGGTGCGTACGAGTCTGGATGCAGACGCGACGTACGCCGATTGCGCGGAGCATGGCGATGGATTGACCTCGATCCAATTCCGGAGGGCCAAAGGAGCGAACACCGAACAGATCACGTTGCCGATCACCAACGCCAACGTGCTCCAGTTCGAACGGCGCGGGAACTCTTACATCTTTTCCGCAGCGCGTTTCGGGGAGACATTCGTCAGCCGGGAGTTGACCAATTTCAATCTGGGTGATGATGTCTTCGCCGGATTGTTCCTGTGCTCGCATAACGGGGATGTCGTGGAGAAGGCAGTCTTTCGCGATGTCCGGATCGTTCGCCCGGTCAAGCAAGGCTTCACGCCGTATCGCGACTACATCGGCAGTGTGCTGGAGGTTCTGGAAGTTCACAGCGGCAAACTGGAAACGATTTTCAGCTCCAAACAGCCGATTGAAGCACCGAACTGGACGAAGGATGGCGCGGGTTTGATCTACAACATCAGTGGACGCTCGGAGGGCTGGGGACGACTAGCGCGCCTTGATCTCACAACGGGAAAAATCACGCCGATCAATACAGAGTTCGCTATCAAGAACAACAACGACCACGTCCTCTCGTTCGACGGAACGATGCTCGGCATCAGCGACCAAAGCCAGGGCGCCGGACAATCCACGATTTATACGCTGCCGGTCAGTGGCGGCACGCCGAAACGCATCACGCCTTTGACGCCATCGTATCTGCACGGATGGTCGCCAGACGCAAAGTGGCTCGTCTATACCGGCGGACGCACCAACAAGTATGACATCTACAAGATCGCATCCGACGGTAGCGGCGCAGAGATCCGCTTGACCGATGCGGAGGGATTGAGCGACGGGCCGGAGTTCACGCCCGACGGAAAGCACATCTACTACAACTCAAGTCGCACCGGGAAAATGCAGCTCTGGCGAATGACGCCTGATGGAAAAAATCAGGAACAAGTCACCAACGACGAATTCAACAACTGGTTTCCACACATCTCGCCCGACGGAAAATGGATCGCCTTCATCAGCTTCCCATCGGACATCGCCCCAAACGACCATCCTTACTACAAACATTGCTACCTGCGACTGATGCCCATTGAGGGCGGCGCGGCGCGTGTCATCGCCTATATTTACGGTGGCCAAGGTACGATCAATGTTCCCTCGTGGTCGCCTGACAGCCGGCGCATCGCATTCGTCACCAACACCGCGATGGATTGAGACCGCGAGCAATACCCACGCTCGACCACTCCAGACTTCAGGCTGAATAGCAATTTGAGCGCATCATCACGGACGACCTGCGCGCACAAACTCCCGGATGACGCGCAACTCCTCCTCGCCCGCGATCGTGTGCGGTTTGGCGAACTCATGCCACTCGATGTTCAGTCCCGCGCCTTTGCACCACTCGACTTGTTGCCGCGTCCGCTCGAACGGCACGACAGGATCATGAGTGCCGTGAGTGACGAGAAAGCGTTGTTGTTTGGCGGTGGCTGAAAGTGATTTGAGAACAGCTTCTGCGTCGCAAACCCAACCGCTGATGCCGACCAAGCCCGCGAAGCGATGCGGATAGTGGAGTCCTACATCCATCGTCATGAGACAACCCTGCGAGAATCCGCCGAGCGTGGTCTGCTCTGTGGGAAAACCTTTGGCGCGTTGAGCGTCGAGCAATTCGAACAACGCCGCACGACTGCGATGCACTCCGGGGATGATGTCGGCGTAGATGTCGAACCACGAGAAGCCGCCGTAGTAATCGTCTGGCGCATTGACGAGCAGGTAGTTCATCCACGGCAATTGCATGGCTTGCGGAAACCAGCGGAAACCTTCGATGCTGTCGCCGAGGCCGTGGAGCATGACGCAGAGATGCTTTGAACCAGGTTCGGTGGCGGGAATCAATTCAGAGTGGAGCATAAAATGTTGTTGTAGGCGACGACGTGAGGAGGCGCATGTCTTCTGACTCAGACTCGTTACCACGACTCCTACAATTTGTCAGAAGGCGATTCACTGGACGTCTTCACCTTTGGGAGCCGGAGTGTCGAGGGATGTTTTGATTGAGGTCAATATTTCCGTTGTCGGCTTCAACTCACCCAGCGTCTTGTTCGTCGGCGCACCGGCATCCAACCACCAACGCAGCACGGCGAGTTGGGATTCGGACAACTGTGGTTTGCCGTCCGGCGGCATGTGATCGTCGTCATCAATCGGCAAGTTGATGCGTGTGCCGAGCAAGCTGTCTGTCCAGTTTGCTGGTTCAAGCAATGAGCCGGAATCGCCGCCTTTGAGAAACAGCTCGAGTTTGTCCATGCGAAGTTTGCCTTTGGATTTCTTCTCGCCATGGCAACTGACGCAACGATTGTCGAAGATCGGTTGGATGACGGCGGCGTAGGCGGGTTGAGCGAGCAATTCTTCTGCGGAAAAAGTTTTTACAGGAACAGATGTCTTCGGCCACGAAAGGTAGCTGTCTCCATGTGTGATCGAGCCGCCGTAGTGACTGGCGATTATGAGCAGGACAAGTGTTCCGCAAAGACAACGCCGATAAGCCTTCAGCCAGCCGCGTTGGCGCACGATCCAGAGAATGATCGCCGCCGCCGCCACGCCTGTGCCGAGCCAGCGATGCCACGCGAGCGTAATGGATTCTTCCTGTCCGCGCGCGAGCAACCATCCGCAGACGACGCTGGAAAGCGATGCGGGAATCGTCAGCAGCAGGATGACGCGATTCGCCGTGGCGAGTTCCTTCCAGTTGGGACGCAGCGCGAGTAGTTCGAGGACGGCGAGCAGCGTGAAGAAGCCGATGGGCAGATGCACGAACAGCGGATGAAATTTGCCGATATATTCGATCATGATGTGCGTTGGGCGGACATGCGCGGGCACAGGGTTAGCCAAATCTGGCGCGCGGCTCAACTTGAAATCTGTTTCAAATTTCTTCCCATCCGGCGACACATGACTAAAATCCCGTCATGCCATCATTTGATATCGTCAGTGAAGTGAACTCGATGGAGATCGAGAACGCGGTGAACATCGCCAAGAAGGAACTCGCCAACCGGTTTGATTTCAAGGCCAGCAAAGCCGAGATCAAGCTGGAGAAAAACGAGATCAAACTCTCCGCCGAAGATCAGTTCAAGATCACCGCGCTCGTCGAGATTGTTCTGGGCAAACTTGCCAAGCGCAACATCAGCATGAAGAACATCGAGCAGGGCGACCCGGATGTTTCGCCGCTCGGCCACGCGCGGCAGGTCATCAAGATCAAGCAAGGCATCGCCACGGACATCGCCAAGCAGATCACAGGATTCATCCGTGACGGAAAATTCAAAGTCACCACGCAGATACAAGACAGTCAGGTACGCGTCACGGGCAAGGATCGCGATGTATTGCAGGAAGTGATCGGCGCGGTGCGTACGCATGATTTCCCGGTGTCCGTGCAGTTCCAGAATTTCCGGGATTAGAGGCCAAGTGCCGGGCGATTTGCTTCTTCAACGCTGGGATTTGATGAACTCTTCGTCTATCACCACTTTCCAGTCATTGTTGAAGCGTTGAAGTTTCAGCGTTTCTATCTTTGCGGGCGAATAAGTCATGTCCGTCTGTAATTGCAAAATTAATTCTTCTGGAGACGACGACTGCTGCGAGAGAATGCGATAGCCGGAGTAACCTTTATTCTGATTTTCCGCCATCATGGGCATCAGGATTGCGTCTTCCACATCGAGCTTGTGATCCAAAATATCCTGAAGGTAACGCTCCTTGTTTGGGTCTTTCGAGGCGCTGGCCATCTGCACAAACATATCTTCGAGAATCTTTCGCGCAGCAGCGGTGATGTGGACTGATTCTTTGAACCGCTCCCGATTACCATTCACCACCGCCCAACCACGAGTCTGCAATGCTGATTGCGGCGTGGCGAATCCGATGTCTGCCCAGGATTCTTTGGGTAATTGTTCCTCCTTCGGTTTGAGATCGGTCGCAGTAGAGGTGTCCGGTGACGGGGACTTATCGGCAATTAAAGCAGTCTGTGTTTGTGTCCGCAAACGTGCGACTTCCCCTCGCAGTTTTATGAGTTCCGCATTGCTCTTCAACTGCTCGTTTTCAAAGCGCAATGTCGCAAGATTGGTGGACGCCTCATCGCGCACCTGCTGAATCTGTAATGCTTGTTGCGATTGGAGTGATCGGACTTGTTCACGCAAGTCGGAGACCTGATGAGTTTGATAAATTCCCGTGCCGATGGCGGCAACGAGTGTCGCGCCGATAATTGTTTTTTGCAGCGTGGTCATGGTGATGGCTTTGGCAGCAGTGATGGTTGCAGTGGTAGCGAGGGTTGTTCCGATCAGTGCGGCACTGGTGGAAATAGTGAAGGCCAATCCAACCGGCGCAGCCTGCACGGCGTTGGCGGAGATAACAACGGCGAGTCCGCTCGCACCGACAGTGACGCCGCGCTTGGCAAAGAATTCGCGCAAGCGTTCCACCGCACGGCTCACTCGTTTTTGCGCGGCATCGTCGGACGTGCCGAGGGTTGCGCCAACTTCGCGCAGGGATTTGTTATCGAAGTAACGGAGCAAAACAGCGGCCCGATCAGTGTCGTCGAGCGCGGACATGGCTTCGTCGAGGAGCGGCTCGATGTGCGTCCATTCTGCATTGGTGGCGTTCATGGCATTCATCTCGGTGGCGATTTGTTCACGCAACTGCCGTCGCGCTTCACGGCGGACGACATCAATGGCGGTGCGGCGGGTGACTTGATAGAGCCAAGCAGTTAGGACAGTGTCAGGCTTCAGTCTCGCGGCGTTCCGGGCGAGATCGGTAAAAGTGGATTGGGCAACTTCTTCTGCTAGTTGTGTGGAGCGGACCTGCCGGAGCGCGGCGGAATGCACTAGGTTCACATGACGCCGGACGATTTCTGCGAAGGCATCTTCAGCCCGGTCGCAGGTGTAGCGCTTCAACAATTCCAAGTCGCTGGCGGTTGCATTTTCGCTCATTCTCAAAAACATATCGCCGCCGGACGGCAGAATCCGACAAGAGATTTTAGGCGAAACATCTTTTCGAACCACGAAACTTGAGTTCCAAGAGACATCACCTCACCAACTCCATCAACGGCGGCGGCTGGATGCGAAGCGGGTTGTGATCGAAGTTGCGGCCTTCCAACCACGCCAGCCACGTCTCGATCAACTTCAACACCACGGCCAGATCAAGATGCCAGTGCGTGGCGGGATACTTGGTGAGGTTGGTGCGCGCCAGCTTGAACAGCGCAGCGGACGGACGCAGCCGCTCCTTTTGCAGATGCACAAACGCGCCCGCCAACTGGATGAGTCCCTTGAAGAAATCTCCATCCGGCCCGCGCCGGTCTGCCAGCCAAAGTTCCTCAAGAACATCGTGCGCCTCGTAAAACTCCTGCCGGTTGAAGCAATCAAAGTAACCAAGATAGTACGCACTCAGTTCCCTGCCCTGAAATGCCGCAATCCGTTCCGCGATCTTTCCGCTCTTCTTGCTCATGGCAAAATCAATGCGGTTTTGCCCCCGCTGACTCAAGGCAATATCCAGCCGCAGGAAATATATTTTGACAGATTCACGTCGCGTCGTTAATTTCTGTCCAGACAGAAATAATTGAAATATGCCAAAGCTCTCAACAGTTCAGCAGAAGTTCATCCTCCACTGGGGCGAGATGGGAATTCGTTGGGGCATCAATCGCACGGTGGCGCAGATGCACGCGCTGCTCTTCATTTCACCCAAGCCGCTAAACGCGGAGGAAATCGCCGACACGCTCGCCGTCGCACGCTCGAACGTCAGCAACAGCCTCAAGGAACTTCAGGGCTGGGGCATCGTGAAGCGCGTCCATGTCCTCGGCGATTCGCGCGACCATTTCGAGAGCATGAAGGATGTCTGGGAAATGTTCCGCGTCGTGCTGGACGAGCGGAAGAAGCGCGAGATTGATCCCACAGTCGCCCTGCTCCGCGATTGCGTGGCCGAAGCACACAAGGACAAGGAAACCGATGAATACACGGAACAGAAGCTCAAGGAACTCGCAGACTTCTTTGAGGTAACGACGGCTTGGTATGGGCAAATCCGTCAATGGCCTACAGGCGCCTTGACCAAGTTCGTGAAAGCCGGAGACAAGATCAGGAAACTGTTGGGCATCGGCTGGTAGTCCCCGCCTTTTTATTTGGAGAACAACTTCTGTGAATACGGAAACGACAGATAATAACGCCAAGCAGCCCGCCGCTGGTTGGATTTGCTACGACGGTGAGTGTGCGTTCTGCCTGCGTTGGATACGACGTATTGAACCGCCGTTGCAGTTGCGCGGCTTCGGTTTTGTGCCGTTGCAGACTCAGTGGGTCAAAAATCGCCTGTGCCTTGCGGAAGTCGCTTTGCTCGAAGAGATGAAGTTGCTGTTGCCCGATCAACAAGTCATCGGCGGTGCGAATGCTTGGGTGATTCTGGCGCGACACATCTGGTGGCTTTGGCCACTCTGGTTGGCCAGTCAAATCCCTGGCACGATGCCAATCATCCGCGCGTGCTATCGCCTTATCGCGCGCAACCGCTATTGCTCGACCGCCAGCTGCGCCATCAACAAAGGAAAAACGCCATGATCGCCATCCAACACGGACGCGGAAACTTCTGGCTGCGATTGAAGCTGTTCTTCACGCTGGGCAAAGCCAATCCGCAGATCACGACTGTGAAACCCGCCGCGCCAAAAACTAAACGCCACTCGCATCGCACCACCGCTTTCTTTGAGATGCCATGAACAAACAACGCATTATTCTCGCAGGTGGCTCGGGGTTTCTTGGCGGCGAACTGGCGAAATATTTTTCCGCGCTCGGCTGGGAAGTCGTCGTTCTTACTCGTTCGCCGAAGACGCGGACGGACGGGGCACGCGAATTCGCGTGGGACACCAAATCACTCGGCAATTGGGTGAACGAACTCGAAGGCGCTACCGCCGTGGTAAATCTCACGGGACGTTCGGTGGATTGCCGTTACAACGCCAAGAACCGCCGGGAGATCATGGACTCACGCGTGAACTCGACGCGCGTGGTTGGTGAAGCCATCGTTCGATGCAAAACGCCGCCGCGCGTGTGGCTCAATTCCAGCACGGCCACGGTGTATCAGCACACATTCGGTAGGCCACACGATGAATCGAGTCACGAGATGGATTCGGCCACGGATGCGAAGGACGCTTTCTCTGTGGAGGTCGCGCAGGCTTGGGAACGCGCGCTGTTTGATGAGATGGAGGGACGATTCCGCAAGTCGTCGTCTGAAACGAGGAGAGTTGCGCTTCGCACTTCCATGGTTCTCGGCCTTGGACGCAACAGCGTCTTCCCCGTGCTGCGACGGTTGACGAAGTTTGGTCTCGGCGGACGTCAAGGCAGCGGCAAGCAATTCGTCTCGTGGATTCACGCGGAAGATTTCTGCCGCGCCATCGAATGGATCATCGCGCATCAAGAACTTTCCGGCCCAATCAACCAGTGCGCGCCAAATCCTTTGCCGAACGCGGAGATGATGAAGTTGTTCCGTGAAGTCTGCGGGATGCCCATCGGCTTACCCGCCATCGAATGGATGCTGGAAATCGGTGCGTTCTTTCTGCGAACGGAAACAGAGTTGATCTTCAAGAGCCGCCGAGTAGTGCCTGGAAAATTATTGCAGAGCGGATTTGAATTTCGCTTCCCGACTTTTCGTGAAGCAGCGGCGGATCTGGAAGCCAAGTTGGCCGGCAGCTAATCCGCCGACGGCTTCTTACCCCCAAGGAAAGGCAGCTTGATCCGTTCGGTGACAAAACTCAGGAAGTTTTTCTTCTTCGGTTTACTCCCATCAAGAAGTTCGACGGGATGACTGCAAAGCACGCACAGTTTGAGCGTTTTGCCGCCTTTGCGCCGAAGTCGTTTCACGCAGGAGTCGCACTGGACTGAATGACAGTACGTGCAACGATGCGTGACCTTCGACTGAGCATGCCGCGGGCAAAGCATTTCGCCGCCAGGCAAAACCACCGGCGGCGCGGGAGGCGCTGGCCGTTCGATCTCAGGGATCGAGATTTTTACGTCAGTAGATTCGACCATCAATTCCACATCACCCAGCCGCACAGTCTGGCCGGGTTGCAACACCGCCTGCTTCACACGCTCACCATCCACGAACGTGCCGTTTGTGGAATCGAGATCATGCAGAAGAATTCCGTCAGCCGTAAGAATGATGTCGCAGTGATTCGTTGAAACCGTGGAATGTTTGATCGGAAAGTGGCACTCAGGATCACGACCGAAATGGTTCACGCCAAGGTTTAACTCAATCACCTCTGGCTCGCCCGCACCATTTTTGTTTAGCAATCTGGCCATATCCCTCTAGCTGAATTATGCAACGATTATCAGCACAGACGCCATGTGTCCAAACAAATCCCAGCCAGTCACTTTTCCATCAGATATTTTCACCAATGCTCGGCGGCGACTGGTAACGTGACTCCAACTCTGGTGCCAATTGCGCTCCTTCGCTCGCCAAGACACGGTAATTTTTGATCTGGAACGAAACCTCCCGCCCGTCTTCCAGACCAAGTTGCGCGTACTCTTCCTTCGTCATACGACTGCGAAGGATGAGACCTGAAGGCAACTCCAGTTCTAATCGCAGCAAAATGCCGAGGAAAAACGTGTGACGCAGTACCGCACGATACGGCAGCAGCGAGAGATCGGTGGAAACCTGCACCGCATACGGACGAAAACCGATGCGCAGGCGTGAACCATCAGCATGACCGACTGCGGGAAACTGGACTTCGTTGATGCGCGCCACGCCGCCCAGCACTTCGGTATCGAGCACATTCATCACCCCGACAAAGCGCGCGACGAATTCATTCGCGGGCTGCTCATAGACTTCGCGCGGCGTGCCAATCTGTTCGAGATTTCCCTTCGAGAAAATCACGATGCGATTGGAAACCTCCATCGCTTCCTCCTGATCGTGTGTGACGAAAATCGTTGTTACGTTCAAGTCGTGATGCAAGGTCACCAGCCACTCGCGCAACTCCTGCCGGATTTTTGCGTCCACCGCACCAAACGGTTCATCCAGCAACAACACGCTTGGCTTCGGCGCGAGCGCACGGGCAATAGCGACGCGCTGACGTTGACCGCCAGAGAGCTGATGCGGAAAGCGTTTCTCCAGCCCACTCAAGCCGAACAACTCGATCAGTTCCGCCACGCGCGCTTCAGCATCAGCCTTCTTCCACTTCTTGATCTTCAGCCCAAAGGCGATGTTCTTGAATACGCTCATGTTCTTGAACAACGCGTAGCTCTGGAAAACAAAACCGATGTTGCGCTGCTGCACCGGAACATCGTTGACACGCTGTCCCCGAATGAAGATGTCGCCTTCGGTCGGCAACTCCAGACCGGCAATCATCCGCAACACCGTCGTCTTGCCGCCGCCGCTGGGTCCGAGCAAGCCGACAAGTTCGCCGTCGTTGACGGTGAAGTTCACCCGGTTCACGGCCGTGACTTCGCCAAATTTCTTTGAAATGTTCTTCAACTCAATACTCATTCGCTTTTGCCCTTCGCGATAAATGTTGTGTCCCCGGATTCGGAGACGCTCGCTTTTTGCGCCAGTTCAAACTCCCGATGCTGCCGCCATTCGAGAAACGTCTTGAATGCCAGCGTCACCAATGCCAGCAACGCCAGCAAACTCGCCACCGCAAATGCCGCCGGACCTTGGAACTCGTCATTCAAACTCTCCACGCGCAGCGGCATCGTCTGCGTCTTGCCTGCGATGTTGCCGCTCACCACGCGCACTGCGCCATATTCGCCCATCGCGCGGGCATTGCACAGGATGACGCCATAAACCAGTCCCCACTTCACACTCGGCAGCGTGACGTGCCAGAAAGTTTGCCAGCCGTTCGCACCGAGCGTGAGCGCGGCTTGTTCCTGATCCGTGCCCGTCGCCTGCATCACGGGAATCAGCTCACGCGCCACGAACGGAAACGTGATGAACACCGTCGCCAAAATGATTCCCGGCACGGCGAAGATGATTTTCAGATCGTGATTGCGCAGCCATTCGCCGAAGAAACCTTGCAGACCGAACAGCACGATGAACATCAATCCCGCGACGATGGGCGAAACCGAGAACGGCAGATCAATCAGCGTGATGAGCAGCGTCTTGCCCCGGAACTCGAACTTGGCGATGGCCCACGCCGCCGCGAGACCGAAGATGACATTCAGAGGCACGCAAAACGCCGCGACGAGCAAGGTGAGTTTGATCGCCGCCCACGCATCAGGATGTGTGAGCGCTTGCCAGTAAACATCCCAGCCTTTGCTGAATGCTTGCGCGAACACATTCACGAGCGGCAACAACAGAAACACGACGCAGAAAATCATCGCGATGCTGATGAGCGTCCACTTGGCCAACGGCGATTCCTCCGTTCCGCGCTGGGATTTGGCGCGACCGGCGGTGAATTGTCTTTTGGTGATGCCTGCCATTTAATTTGAGTGGAAAAGATAAACGTCCGCCCCCTCTCCCCGGGGGAGAGGGCCGGGGTGAGGGCGAGCGTCAAAACTATAATTGTATTGGTTCGTCCGCATCTCGTTATCACTTCGCGAATTTGTTCGCCCACTGTTCAATAAGATTGATCACCGCCAGCATCGCGAATGAAAACACCAGCAGCACCACCGCCATCGTCATCGCGCCCGCGTAATCATATTCCTCCAACCGCATCACGATCAGATACGGCGCGATCTCCGTCTTGAACGGCAGATTGCCGGAGATGAAAACAATCGAGCCGTACTCGCCGATGGCTCGCGCGAATGCCAGCGCAAATCCCGTGATGATCGAGGGCAACAACGACGGCGCGATCACACTGATGAAGGTGCGCCATCGTCCCGCACCCAGCGTGGCCGAGGCTTCCTCAACCTCGCGCTCGAAATTTTCCAACACTGGTTGCAGTGTCCGCACGACAAATGGCATTCCCACAAACGTCAGCGCGATCACCACGCCGAGCGGTGTGAACGCGCCTTTGATTCCGAACGGTACGAGATATTGTCCGAGCCAGCCATTCGCCGCGAACAGATTGGCGAGCGTCAAACCCGCCACCGCCGTCGGCAACGCGAACGGAAAATCCACCAGCGCATCCACCAATCGCCGTCCGGGAAATTCATACCTCGTCAGCACCCACGCGAGCAGCGTGCCGAAGATCGCGTTCGCCAGCGCGGCGATGAGCGATGCGCCAAACGTGAGTTTATACGCCGCCAGGGCGCGTTCCGTGGTGGCGAGCCGCCAGAATTCGCTCCACGGAATCCCCAGCGTCTTCACGATCAACGCGCCGATGGGAATCATGACGATCGCGCTCAGATAAAAGAGCGTGAAGCCCATCGTCAGCCCGAAGCCGGGCAATGCGTTGAATTTTTTCTCTGCCATGTGCGCTGGAAAGCTGGTGCAGACTAGCGGAGTTGACTGATTGAGCGCAAACGCATCTTTGACTCAGCGTTGGCTGGTTTGGATTTTATCGAACGAGCCGCCCTCGCCGAAGTGCGCCTTTTGCGCCTTCTGCCAGCCGCCGAACACCTCATCAATCGTGAAGAGTTCCAGCTTGGGAAACTCTGCCGCATACTTCGCGGCGATCTCGGCGTTGCGCGGGCGGTAGTGACGCTTGGCCGCGATCTCCTGCCCCTCCGGCGTGTAGAGATATTCCAGATACGCTTTGGCGACGGCTTCGTTGCCACGCCGTTTTGCATTCTTGTCCACGACTGTCACCGGCGGCTCGGCCAGAATGCTGATGGACGGCCAGATAATTTCAAATTCACCCTTGCCAGATTCGGCGAGCGAGAGGATCGCCTCATTCTCCCAACCCACGAGCACGTCACCGATGCCGCGTTGCACGAAGGTAGTCGTCGCACCACGCGCGCCAGTGTCGAGCACCGGAACATTCTTGTAGAACTTCGCGACAAACTCTTTCGCCTTCGCTTCATCGCCACCGTTCTTCTTCAGCGCGTAACCCCACGCCGCGAGATATGTCCACCGCGCCGCCCCGGAAGTTTTCGGATTTGCCGGAATGATCTTCACATCGGACTTCACGAGATCATCCCAATCTTTGATGCCCTTGGGATTTCCTTTGCGCACGAGGAACACGATGGTCGAGGTGTACGGCGACGAATTGTTCGGCAACCGCTTCTGCCAATCTGCTGGCAACAACCGCGCCTTCTCCGCAATCGCATCCACGTCATAAGCCAGCGCCAGCGTAACGATGTCTGCTTCGAGTCCATCAATCACCGCCCGCGCCTGTTTTCCCGAACCGCCATGCGATTGCTCAATCTTTAAGGTGTCACCGGTTTTGTCTTTCCAATACTTCGCGAAAGCGGTGTTGTAATCCTGATACAACTCGCGTGTCGGATCGTACGAGACGTTCAGGAGTTTGATTTCCTTGGCTTGGGCAAGCGGCGAACTGCTGCTCAATACCAGAAAGGCCGCCAACGATGTGCCCAACAATCCAAGGGTGGCGTTCAAAATCGTCTTCATGTTCATTTGATAGTTAAGTTTTTGATGTTTTCAGAACGACAATTGCATACGCGTGAATAAGACTTCTTCCGGCTGCCGCGTCACGACCGACCCACCACCGTCAAACGTCGTACGCGCGTAGCTTGCCTTGATGGTCAGGTTCTTGTTCAGATACCAATTCAACCCTGCCGACCACGATTGCGCCGCCGTAGCCGACGCGAGGGGATTCGCGAAGAGCGGAAACGCATCGTCATCAATATCCAACTCCGCGTAACGCCCGACGACTTGGAACGCGCCCCACTTGCCGTTGTGCGGGTCAAACGCGTTGCGCGGCGTCACGCCGGTGAACGTCGCATCTTCACCCGTGAGAACCCAGCCCGCCGCGACTTGCCATGCAGTGTTTTTCAGATCCGTAGAAGTGATCGGCGCGACATTGCGGGTCACGCGCTGATTCGAGATCGCATATTCGCCCAGCAAACTGAACGGGCCATAGAAATAATAGCCCTGCGGCGCAACCCGCCAGTGTTCCCCATCCGCCACGACATTGTTGGTGTAAGCATAGAATTGTTGCTGTCCGTCGGTGACGTAGCCGTTCCCATTTGGCAACCCGTTGACGTTCGCCGAGGAATCACTCCAACTGCCGCCGACGCCAAAGCCTAATCCTTTTAACGCTTCAACATTTGACTTCTTAAACGGCTGGGTGAACAACCGCGCCGCGAATTCACGCTTGTCCTCAAAGTCCGAGTTGCTTGTGTTGCGCCCGTCGCCGACGCCGTTGAAAACTCCCAGCGAATAATTCACCACGCCGCCACTGATGTCGCCCCAGAGTTGGAAGCCAATATCCCGGTTCGGCATGAGCGATGTGACCAACGACTTCTCATTGAAGATGGTGGCAGAGTCCGACTGTAATTGCTCAATGCCAATCGGCACTTTGAATTTCCCAGCACGCAATTGCAGCCACGGCTCATAACGATAGTTGATGTAGGCGTCCAGAATGGAAATCGTCGAGCCACCAAACTCCGGCGTGAACTGGAAATCGAAATCCCGGAACACTGTTCCCTGAAAGATTGGACGAGCACGGCGCAGAAGGAAACCGTCATTGCCTTGAATCCCGCCGTCACGGAAGAACGCGCGATTGTCCACCTGCAACAACCCGCGCGCCGCGAAGGAAAAATTCGTATCCCCAGAAGTCGCCACAAGCCCGCTCGAACCGATGGACACTGTCGGCGTCACCTTCGCTTTTTCGGCGGCGGCTTCCTTGTCGAGTTCAGCTTTGCGTTCGAGGATTTTCACTTTCTGTTCCAGTTCCTGAAGCCGCTGCACGAGCGCGTTCACATCCACTTCCGAAGTTTGCGCGTTCGCCGTCTTTGTTCCTAATTGCGCCGCGACGATAAGACCCGCAGCTATGATCGTGTTTAATTTCATTTTTCTTTTCTCGTGGCGTCCTCCGCTGTCACGGTCGGGTCGCCTGTTTTTTTGGATAGCCTCCAGTCGTCCTGGTCGGTAAATCATCATGTGGATGGCAAATCGAAACGTATCCGCTCGGTCTTTTCAATCTGAACAATCCGCGAATCGTGAACGACAATCTGCACTACCCCGAAGCGCAACGAACCCACCTGCCGCCGGACGGCTTCCAGCCATTCTTCTGAACCCGCTTTCACGGCGGGCTTAAGTTCATTTGTTTGCGGTTTCATCACAGTTATCCGTTCAACATGGACGAGATTAGATTTAATCTCTACTATGTCAATAGTATATTTGTAGATTACTTACAGCCTAATATCGGCTCGTTTTCTACAATCTTGACTTTCTGTATGGAGATTGTTAGCTATCTGCCATGAAACTCTCTGTTCGTGGAGAATACGCCCTGCGCGCCATGCAAGTATTGGCGCGCGATTTCCAAGAGGATGACTCCGTCGTCCGCATCCAGGAAATTTCTGAGAAGCAAAATATTCCGAAGCGTTTCCTGGAGCAGATTCTCAACGATCTCAAGTCTGCGGGCGTCGTCCAAAGCAAACGCGGCGTCGCGGGCGGCTACCGCCTGAAACGCTCCCCCGACCAGATCACGCTCGCGGAAATCATCCGCCACATCGAGGGCCCGCTCGCACCCGTGAGTTGTGTCAGCGAAAAATATTACGAGAAATGTTCCTGCCCCGATGAATCGCGTTGCGCCATCCGCGCCGTGATGAAGGAACTGCGCGACAGCATCGTGCAAGTCATGGAAGCTACGACGCTCGCCGATCTCGCCGCCCGCTCACGTGCGCTCGAACAACAACCGCTCAATCCGCACGACTTCATGATTTAGCCCGAACTCCGAAGTAGTCTCTGGCCGGAAACGGCTTATTTTCTGAAACGGCATGGGACGAGGAGGGATTGCGAAGGGGGCAGCAGGACGGAATTTGCGTTTGTCCACGCTCAAACCGCCAAAATCTTCCGGCGACAACGACACGGCTCCTGTCTCACTTGGTTTTCGAGTTTCGTTGGGCGGCGTCAGGCCGGCAACGCGAGGGGCGCGCTACGGGATCTTCGACGCGCGCGCAGTTCCCTCCCGATGGCGTGCAGGTTGTAGCTCATCACTCCAAAGCCCACATACCGTCGGTAGCCTTCGATCCCCACGTCCAGACAGCGATTCAATCTGTGATGCTCCAAGCTGTTGATCTCGCTCTCCACGGCACTGTGTTGTTTTCTTAACGCCACAAATTTCTCCCCGCTCTCACGCTCTATTTCCGC
>JANPGI010000578.1:0-6800 GCA_031423875.1 Verrucomicrobiota bacterium
CATGATTACCATGTCGTCCTTCGTCACGTAATAACGCGAGGGGCGCAGACCGTTACGATCCAAACAAGCGCCAATGCGGAATCCATCCGTGAACGCGACAGCAGCCGGGCCGTCCCACGGCTCCATCAAGCAGGAATGATATTCGTAGAACGCGCGACGTTCCGAATCCATGCTCTCGTGATTCTCCCACGGTTCGGGGATCATCATCATCATCGCGTGCGGCAAATCGCGACCCGACAGCGTCAACAATTCGACGCAGTTGTCGAACATCGAAGAGTCGCTGCCGTCCGTATTGATGATCGGCAACAGCTTCTTGATGTCGCTGCCGAATTTTTCCGAAACGAAATTGTGCTGGCCTGCGTTCATCCAATTGACGTTGCCACGCAGCGTATTGATCTCGCCGTTGTGCGCGATAAACCGATACGGATGCGAACGATCCCAGCTCGGGAATGTGTTTGTGGAGAAACGCGAGTGAACCAACGCCAGCGCTGATGTCATGTCCGAATCGCGCAGATCCAAGAAATACTTCTCGACCTGCTCCGGCATCAACATGCCTTTATAGACTGCCGTGCGCGCCGAGAGGCTCGATACGTAAAACCATTTGCCACCCATCATGAACGGGCTGTAACGAATCCGCTGCTCGGCAACTTTGCGGATGACGTAAAGTTTCCGCTCGAACGCGAGGTCGTCTTTGATCGAAGCATCACGACTGATGAACACCTGCATCATGAACGGCTCAGACCTTTGCGCCGTCGCACCGAGCGATGAATTATCCGTTGGGATGTCGCGCCAACCGAGGATTGTCTGACCTTCCTCACCAACGATCTTCTCAAAAGCCTTCTGAACACTCGCGCGCTCAATCTTGTCCTGCGGCATGAACAACATGCCCAAGCCGTATTGACCGAACGCAGGAAGTTTGAAACCCAGCTTGCTCGTGGCCTTGACCAAAAAGTCATGCGGCATCTGCATCAAGATGCCCGCGCCGTCGCCGGTGTTGATCTCACAACCGACTGCGCCGCGATGATCCAAGTTCACGAGAATCTGCAACGCGTCCGAAACGATGGAGTGAGACTTGCGCCCCTTGATATTGACGACGAACCCGACGCCGCACGCGTCGTGCTCGAATTGCGGGTCGTAAAGACCTTGCTTGGGCGGCGGACCGAGCCGCACGGGTTGATCCAGATTGCCTTCGTGGTTGCTGCTATTCATCGCTGAGTTGTCTGAGCCTGAACAAACGTTCAGAAATCCGTTTATTTTTTACCGGAACGCGCTTCGTGCGCAATAAATCATTTTAAGAAACTGCACAGAACCGCGTCTGATACAGAGGCAGCAAAGTTGGCCTCTGCCTAATTCAGCCTCAACAAACCGTGCTTGCGGCGACTCGCGATGAAGCGGCGGCGAAGTTGTTGCGTAAAAAATACGGCAGGCGTAGGCTTCTGTGCATGAAGACTAACAGGAAGATTGCAGCGAGTGTTGGCAAATCACGCGTCGAGATGGGGCGATTCATTGTCGCTGACCCCGAAATCTGCCACGGCAAACCCACCTTCAAAGGCACGCGCATCATGGTCTGGCAAGTCTTGGAGGACGCTGCAGCAGGACGCTCCTGGGATTTTATCTGTAACACACGTTGGAGCGGGAAAATCCCTCTGGCAGCAGTAGCGGAAGCGGTGCGGCTGGCTGGTGAGGCTTGGCAGGAATTGCATGGCGGGACAGGCCGACGTCTACCCAGAAAAGATTCTGAATTAGCCGCCGCGTGAACGTGCTCGACGAAAACTTTCCCGACGATCAACGACCACGACTCAAGGAGTGGCGCATCCCGTTTCGCCAGGTCGGACATGAAATCGCTCGTTCCGGCGTCAAAGACCCGGACATCATCCGCCTGCTACATCGTCAGCGCGGCGTGACGTTCTTCACGCAAGACCAAGATTTTTTCCATTCGACTTTCTGTCATTCTGGATGCTGCCTTGTCTGGTTGGATGTCCGCGTGGACGACGCTGCCTTCTTTTTACGACGCTTTCTTAACCATCAGCGCTTCCAAACGAAAGCAGCGCGGATGGGAACAGTGGCTCGTGTTCGTCCACAGGGAATTCATTTCTGGCAACGTAATCACGCCCGCCTCCAATCCGCAGCGTGGGAATAATCATGCACCGCTTTTATCTCCCGCCGGAACTCTGTCGCGGCGACACCATCCAACTTCCCGAAAACGAAGCGCATCATGCCGCGCGTGTGTTGCGGGTTGAAGCTGGCGAACGCGTCACCGTCCTTGATGGTGCGGGGCATGTCATTGATTGCGAAGTCCGCGAAGTCACCAAGCGCAACGTCACGCTCGCCGCGCTCAAGAAAACCTTTTCACCGCCACTGCCCTGCCAGATCACATTGATCCAAGCCATGCCCAAACCCAAGGCAATGGATTACATCGTGCAGAAGGCGACCGAACTTGGCGCGGCACGCATCGTCCCGCTGCTCACTGAACGCGTCATCGCGCATGTGGACGAACGCTCTGCGCCAGACAAAGCCGCGAAGCTCCAACCCGTCGCCATCGAAGCCATCAAACAATGCGGCTCGCCGTGGTTGACGAAGATTGAACCGCCCGTCTCGTTGAAAAACTTCCTCGCCCGACGCGAACAATTTGAACTACCACTCGTGGCCTCCTTGCAAAACGGCAGCCAGCATCCGCGCGGATTCATCCAGAAATTTTGCGACACGCACAAACGTCTCCCGAAAACCGCGTGTCTCTGGATCGGGCCGGAAGGAGATTTCACGCCCACCGAAATGGAACTCATCCTCGGCTCAGGCGCGTTGCCCGTCACGTTGGGAAGCCTCGTCCTCCGCAGCGATACCGCCGCCATCTACGGGCTTTCGGTGATGAACTACGAATTGCAATGACTGAAACAACGAATCGAAGCCATCACCTTTCAGTGTCTTGATGAGTTTGTCGCACTCGATCCCACGATCAAATCATCAACTGCCCTTGCGAGTTCAACCAGATACTCGTCACCTTTTGGATGCTTCGTGAGCGCAACGAGTATGTAATGCCGCCCGCCGCCCGTGACCACCGCAGCGTCATGTAGCCAGTCTTCCCACGAACCCCACTTGCGAATGATCTGAACCTCCCGCCCCGAAAGCCCCTTCACAAATTTGATGTCGTCATGCGGTATTTCGGGAGACGCAAAAATCTCGCGCATGGTTCTTGAGGCGGCAGGCGACACGAGTTTGCCCTGCTCTAACATCAGGAAATAACGAAGCAACTGTCGCACGGTGGCCGCATGGGAATTATCGCCGACGGGATCGCCATAACGCTCGTCACTCTTGCCATAGTGTTTACCCACCCAAATCCCACCGCCATGATTCGTATCGTAGAACTGATACGAATTGAGCACTGCCTGAATCTGCTTCAGCCCCAGTTCGCGCGAAAATTTTGCCGCCATCTCGTTGTCAGATGCCTTGGCCATCAAACCAAGTTCATGGCGCGTGCGGACATCCAGATTCGTGGTTGCCTCGGTATGTTGTTGAAAATAAGCCAACAAGATCCCGACCTTTGGAACACTCGCAGCATATTCACCCCGGTCGGGATGAATCATCGCCAGGCGAAGTGTGTTCAATTCCAACAAGCCAACAGATGTCTGTTCCGTTGTAATGCCGAACTTCGCACGCAAGCCGCCATCAATTTTTTCGAGCTGCGTCTGCAATGAAGGATTCACCGGTGTGTCGTAATCCAACGTATAACCGTCAAGCGATGGGTTCGTTTTCATCAGAGCGAAGCATCCCGCACAAACGACGATCACCAAGACCATGCAAAAGCCCGTCAGTCGTTTTATCATGCGCTCCATTTCAACCCGCTTGCCCGCTAACCTCAAGCCCAGACCGCGATCAATACCACCAGCGTCTTTTTTGTTTTTGAAAGAAAAGTGTCCTTGAAGATCACAGCCGGCTTGGACTAGAAAAAGATTTCACGCCCGCAGAAATGGAGATCAGCCTCGTCCTCCGTAGCTGCCCCGCCGCCATCTATGGGCTTTCGGTGATGAATTACGAATTACAAACGTCCAAACGCTGAAACCTGTTCACTCAATCCCCATGTCCTTGCGGAACGCGCCGACCATCAGGACGTGGCGGCGATAGTTCTCGGTGTTGCCCTCGCTGTCGTAGTTCAATCCGTAGTTCCAGAAGTGCGTGCCGTCGGAATTCGCATTGGCCGTCGGACCATCGAACGCCCTTATCTGCGCGATGCCATTCGCTCCCGTCCAGATGCCGCCGGAAAGATTCGCGCCCCATTGCCACGTCGTGCCCACGCCGAGCGCGTGAGCCGACTCGTGCAGCGCGGTGCGGTATTGTTGATAAGCGGCGTTGCCGCCGAAATCAATCCAGCCGGAGTAACTCGCCTGCGCAGTCGGCACGCCTGGACTGTAATTCGCGGTCAGATGTTTGTTGAAATAACCGTAGCGGTTGTATTGAGCCACGGCCCCGTCCATCGCGTAAATGATCCGCGCGCGAACGTCCGCAGGCCATGTTTCGTTGCCGCCTGCCAATGAATACGTCAGCGCGCCAGCCGGTGGATTCGCGATGATGCCTCGCACGGCGTAAAATACTTTCTCGGTCCCTGTGTTGATGGGGTTCGTGATGGAAAGGTTTCCGGTCGCATTGAATGTCTTGATGGCGATGGCTGGCCAAGTCGTCACAGGCGAGGCGGGATTGACAGTTTGTAATACATGACAAATGCCACTGGGCTGTCCCGTGATGTCGAAAATCATGTTGTTCCCCGACCTTCTGAGATTCGTGATCTTAGGGCGCGGCACGAACAGAAAATCTGCCGGACCGAGCGCGGAGTTTGAGATTCGCACTTCATCAATGAATCCAAAGGCGCGATCTCCGTGGCCGCCCGCATATAACCCGCGCCCCACAGACCAGCCGCCCGCCGTCCAATCCGCGCCGCTCGTGACGCCGACGGCGAGTGCGCGATTCGGGCTGCCGCTGGCTGTGATGTTCGTGGAAGCCACCAGCACACTGTTGACGTACATCTTCAGCGTTGTTCCGTCGCACACGGCGGCGAGATTGTACCAAGGAACACCAGTGCCTTCGGGGTTTGTTCCAAAGTTAAATCCGTAAATCCAGCCGGGCGGCGAAAACGCCTCGTGCGTGTAGCCCGACACATCCGTGAACGAAATCCCCACGCTGTCGTCCGGGCGCACTTGGAGATAGAGCGCGGCGAGATTTGCATTGGCAGTCGCTACGTTGCGGGCATCGCGACCCACGATGGTGCGAAAGCTGGCACTGGCCTCCGGTTTGTAAGAAGCTTCGATGGTGAATTGCGCTGGCGTCATGGTCTGGATGTTGACGCCCGTCGGCGGACTGCCCGTGGCCGAGGTGAAGAAGGCTGGATTCGCCCCCGTGTTCTTGACGCTGAACATATTGGTGACGAGAGAGAATGGGATTTGCGTGGCTGGAACATCCGAGCGATAAGCGAACCCGGCAAACCCACCCTGTGACCACGCGGACAAATTGTTACCGTTGCCAGAACTGTCCGGCGTCGTCCCGCTGAAAACACCAGCCGCGCCGATGTGCGATACGTTTGCATTCGCCGGCCCCGTCTCAAAACGCCAGTAAGCAACCGTGGCGGCGTGTGTGGAGGCTGAGGCAGCGACGAACGCCGCAATGATGGCGAGAACACAACTGACAAATTTCAACCGCTTTAACTTTTGAATCTTCATAAACGACGGCACTGAACATTTCCTCGCGACCAAGGAATCGTGTGATGGCAGTATTATGGGCTGAAACCCAAAGTTGTCATGTCACACGAACGGGTGAGGGGATATTCTGCATGTACTCGCCGTAAAGCCAAGGGGTCTTAATCTCGATCTTTTTCTTGATCAGAGATTGAAGAGGATCAAGGAAAAGATTCTTGGCAAGAACCCACTCTGCGCGGCACTTCCAGTCACATCCGGTAACTCACCTCAATCTTTACACGCAGCGGGAAACTATGAATTATTCCCGCATGAAAATGAGCTTCTCCATTCTGATCGCGCTCTGTCTTTGCTGGAGTGCGATGACTGCGCATGCTGAAAGCAAACCCGCTGCCAGCAGCAGCGCGCCCGGAACGCAGATCGCCCAACAGATTTCATTGCTCACCGGCGTGGCCATCACGCCCCTGCTCGGCACGAGTGGCTTCGGACTTTACAAGTGGTGGAAGACGCCCGCCGCAAATCGCGCCAATCTGCCGTGGTTCGCGCAGCCGTGGTTTTTCATTCCTGCGCTGTTGCTCGTGGCGGTGTGTTTCATCAAAGACACCGCAGGTTCCGCGTTGCCCACGGCGGTGAAGAAACCCTTCGACATCGCCGAGGCGGTGGAACACAAGATCAGCGGACTGGTGGCCACAGGTGCGTTCGTGCCGTTCTTCATGATGATGATGAAAGATTCCGGAGCGCCGGAAGCCATGCTCAGTTCCATGGGTTTTGCCACGGCTGACCTCTCTGGATTTTACCACGCGCTCATGGTGCCCGTGGCGATGGTGGCGTTCTTCGTCGTGTTCCTTGCGTCCAACGCGCTGAATGTTCTCATCATCCTCAGTCCGTTCACGACGGTGGACGCTGCGCTGAAAGGCGTGCGTCTGGCATTGCTCGGCACGGTCGCAGCGAGCGCGCTTGCCAATCCGTGGGTCGGTGCGGCGTGGGCGTTGATCATCATCCTGATTTCCTATCTCATCGCGGGCTGGTCGTTCCGGCTCTCGCACTACGGACTCGTGTATGTGTGGGACTTCTTCACATTCCGCAGTTCACGGTTCACGCCGGACAAGGTGGCGAACAAAA
>JANPGI010000579.1:0-2548 GCA_031423875.1 Verrucomicrobiota bacterium
GAGTTGAGCGAGGATGGTGATGTAATTGCGACCATGCCAAACGTGGGTGAGGAACGCCGCCTTCAGGCGGCAGCGACGCCACTAGAAGTTACTCTGCCGCCTGAAGGCGGCGTTCCACTGTTCTCCTCGCTTGATGCGTTCCGTCCGTTGGGCGAACGCGCACCAGAGATACAGATTGCCGAGGCGCAGCGGCGGGAGTTCTTCAACCAACTGCATCGTTGGTTGCGGCAAGGCTACGCAGTTCAAGTCTTTTGTAACAACGACGGCGAGCGTCAGCGGTTTGAGGAAGTCTGGAAGGAATTCGGCTTTGGGATTGAACTCAATCCGCAAATCGGCTCGCTCGCTCGTGGGTTCATTTGCGACGAGGCAAAACTTGTCGTTGTGACGGACGCGGAGATTTTTGGACGTTACAAGGTGCAGCGTCCTCGCCGGCAAAAGTCGGCGCATGCCCAGGCTACGCGTTCTGCGTTGGATATTGATTTCACAGACTTGGAAGAAGGCGATCTCGTGGTGCATCTGCAAAACGGCATCGGTCGTTATCTCGGCTTAAAAAATCTGCCGATGGGAAGCGGCGGACGCGGGAGAGAGCTATCAACCATCAACTCTCAACCATCAACCGAATGTCTCGTCATCGAATACGCGCCGAGTGATACCGATCTTGAGCCGCCAAAACTTTACGTTCCCGTCAGTGAATCGCATCTCGTCAGCAAATACGTTGGCGCGGGCAAAGCGAATCCACCGTTGAACCAGCTCGGCGGCACGCGTTGGGCCAAGGCGAAGGAGCATGCGGAACATGCGGTGCGTGATGTCGCGGCGGAGATGTTACGCATTCAAGCCGTGCGCGAATCGCAGGAGGGCCACGCGTTTCCTGCGGACGTGGTTTGGCAACGCGAGTTCGAGGGCGCGTTCGTTTATGAAGAAACGCCGGATCAGATGCGCGCCATCATCGAAACCAAGGCCGACATGGAACGCGCCAAACCGATGGATCGTTTGATCTGCGGCGACGTGGGGTTTGGGAAAACGGAAGTTGCGATTCGCGCGGCGTTCAAGTCGGTGATGGGCGGGAAACAAGTGGCTATCCTCGTGCCGACGACTGTTCTCGCGCAGCAGCACTACAATAATTTTCGCGAGCGCATGGCGGATTATCCGATCCGCGTCGAACTGATGTCGCGCTATCGCACGCGCGGCGAGCAGGATCGTGTGGTGAAAGCACTCGCGGAAGGCACGGTGGACATCGTGATCGGCACGCACCGCATCGTGCAGGAGGATATTGCGTTCAAAGATTTGGGTTTGGTGGTGATTGATGAAGAGCAACGCTTCGGTGTGTTGCACAAGGAGAAGTTCAAACGCCTACGCACGCTCGTGGATGTGTTGACGCTGAGTGCGACGCCGATTCCGCGCACGCTTTATCTCGCGCTCACCGGGGCGCGGGACATGAGCACGATTCAGACGCCGCCGAATGATCGTCTGCCCGTCGAGACCATCGTGATCGAATACGACGAGCGCACCATCCGCGATGCCATCAAGCGCGAGATGGCGCGCGGCGGCCAGGTTTTCTTCCTGCACAATCGCGTGACTACGATCTACACGATGCAACAGAAGTTGCAGACGCTCGTGCCGAACGCGCGCATCGTGGTCGGGCATGGACAAATGAACGCGGATGATCTGGAAGAAGTGATGACTACGTTCATCAATGGCGACGCGGACGTGCTGCTCTCCACGACGATCATCGAGAGCGGACTCGATATTCCGAACGCGAACACCATCATCATTGATCGCGCGGATCGGTTTGGCCTGAGTGATCTCTATCAATTGCGTGGGCGCGTGGGCCGCTACAAGCATCAGGCTTACGCGTATCTGATGTTGCCCCGCAGCGCGGGGATGTTGAGCGACGTGCGAAAACGCATCAGTGCGATGAAGCAATACGCATCGCTCGGCAGCGGCTTCAAGATCGCCATGCGCGACTTGGAGATTCGTGGCGCAGGAAATCTTCTCGGTTCGGAACAGAGCGGTCACATCACGGCGGTGGGCTTCGAGCTTTACTGCCAGTTGCTCAAGCAAAGCGTCGGCTCTATGAAGGGGGAGAAAGTGAAGCCGCGAGTGGAAGTGCGCGTGGCTTTGGATTTTCTCGGTGAGTCCACCGGCTTGCCGGAGAATTACGCAACGGAATCCCAACATCGCATCGAGATTTATCGCAAGCTCGCGCAAGCCACGGACAAGGTAGCGCTGGAAGCGTTGCGAAAAGAGATGCGTGATCGTTTCGGCCGGTTGCCGCCAGCGGTGGAATTGTTATTGGCTGTGGCGGAGTTGAAGATTCTTGCAAGCGAACGGAATATCACTGTCGTGGAAGTGAAGGAAGACAAGATCATGCTCACGCGCAACAAGGAGTTCATAACACTCGGCGGCAAGTTCCCGCGCCTGACGAAGAAGACTACCGAAGCGCGCGTCAAAGAGATCAAGAAACTGCTGCTGGCTTTGGTCTGAGTCTTGTCATAGTGCCCCTAACAAAAAACGGCCAGACCGAAGTCTGGCCGTGGTGAAAAGTGGG
>JANPGI010000580.1:0-5281 GCA_031423875.1 Verrucomicrobiota bacterium
CAACGTCGTCGTCAAAAATTTGCGGCGGCGTTTTTTGCGGTCGAGATAAACGTAGAGCAGATCACTCGTGTCGAACTGCGCCTCATACCAAGAACCGCGATCCGGGATGACGCGGAAGCTATGGAGCATCTTGCCGTTCGGATGCTGGGTCGCTTCAAACGCGATACCCGGCGAGCGATGCAACTGCGAAACGATGACGCGCTCCGCACCATTGATGCAGAACGTGCCTTGCGGCGTCATGAGCGGAAGTTCGCCCATGAAAACTTTTTCTTCCTTGCTACCCTTCTCGTCCTTGAGGAGGAAGGTCACATAAAGCGGCGCGCCATAGGTCAGGCCTTCACGCAAGCATTCGAGCCAGTCAATTTTGGGTTCGCCGATTTCGTAGGAATGGAAATCGAGCACCACTTTGCCATCGTAACTCTCGATGGGGAATACCTCAGTGAACACAGCCTGCATGCCGGTGTTCTTACGCTTGGATTGCGCGGTGTCCGCCTGGAGGAAATCTTTGTAGGACGTGGTTTGGAGTTCGATCAAATTCGGCGGGGCGATGATCTCTTTGATTTTGCCGAAGTTGATACGTTCAGTGACTCGCGATGGCATTTGGACCTTTTTCTACGTGTCCGATCACAGGATCAGACGGTTTTTCTAACAACGACACAAGGCAAGTGCGCGACGTTCAATCGCGAACTTGCCAAACTGACGGATTCCGGGGTTCGGAATCCTGCTTTGATACGACTTGAAACAAATCTGGGTCAGGGCGAAAGCGGGGCGACGCCTTTTGCAGACGCCGCCCCGACGTATCGGCCCGTGATTACTTGACTTCGACCTT
This sequence comes from Verrucomicrobiota bacterium, assembly GCA_031423875.1. GTDB lineage: Bacteria > Verrucomicrobiota > Verrucomicrobiia > Limisphaerales > JADLHS01 > JADLHS01. The sequence continues at coordinate 830 of JANPGI010000580.1, forward strand.
CGCGCCAGCTTCTTCAAGCTTCTTCTTGGCAGCGTCGGAGTCAGCCTTGTTCGCGCCTTCCAACAAGGGCTTGGGCGCGCCTTCAACCAAAGCCTTGGCTTCAGCGAGACCGAGACCGGCCTTCACTTCACGCACAGCTTTGATCACGGCAATCTTCTTATCCGCAGGAACTGAGGCGATGATCACGTCGAACGTGTCCTTGACCTCAGCCGGAGCAGCGGCACCAGCACCACCACCAGCAGCGGCGGCAGCGGCAGGAGCGGCGGCGGTAACGCCCCACCTCTCTTCCAGTTTCTTGACCAAATCAGCGGCTTCGATGACGGTCAACTTGCTCAATTCTTCTACGATGTTTGCGATGTCTGCCATAATCTATCTTTGCTTTCTTTCGTCTCGTCGTCATCCGAGCCACAGATGGTTTGAGTTCACGGCCGTGAACCGACGATTTACTGTTGTTGTTTGTTCAATCCCGCCGATGGCTAACCGGCGGGAAATTGTTTTCTGCCTTATGCGGCCAACTCGGACTTTGCCTTGATGACGCGGGCGAGTTGTGACGCCGGAGTATTGATCAACGTGACCAACTTTTGGGCCGGTGCGTTGATGACGCCGAGGATTTTGCTACGCAACACTTCGATGCTCGGCAAATCTGCCAGCGTCATGAGGTCGGCCTGCTCCATCCGATTGTTGTTCAGGTAGCCGAACTTGATCTTCAGCTTGTCGTTGTCGGCAGCGAACGTCTTCAAAGACTTCGCAGCGGCTGAAACATCCTTCTGGCCGGTGACGACCGCGAGCTGTCCGGTAAGCGTTTCAGCCAAATCTGCAATGCCCGCTTCTTTCGCGGCAATGCGGAAGATGGAGTTTTTAACGACGTGAACCTCCGCGCCAGTCTTGTTCAGACTTTTGCGAAGCGTCGTGAAATGATCAACCTTCAGTCCGGTGTAGCCGACGACGATGAAGAACGGCGAGGCGTTCAGGCGGCTGATGTATTCCTTAGTGAGAATCTGTTTTTCTACGCGCATGAGTCAAATAGGTTGAAAGTTTAGTTGGCGGCGAACTCGCGGATGTCCACACGCACACCGGGACTCATCGTCGCGGAGATCGTGCAGCTCTTCATGTAAGACCCCTTGAGGCTGACCGGCTTTGCCTTGGCAACGGCATCAATCACCGCACGGGCATTCTCTTCGATCTGATCTGGCGGGAACGAAACCTTACCCACGGCGACGTGGATGTTACCAGCCTTGTCCACCTTGAATTCAACACGACCCGCTTTGACTTCCTTCACCGCTTTCGCAGTGTCGTCCGTCACAGTGCCGGTCTTAGGATTCGGCATGAGTCCTCGTGGTCCGAGAACTTTACCAAGCTTACGGACTTCCACCATCGCTTCGGGCGTAGCCACAGCGACGTCGAAATCTGACCATCCGCCAACGCACTTGGCGATCATGTCTTCAAAACCGACGAACTCCGCGCCAGCAGCCTTGGCTGAATCAGCCGCCGCGCCTTTTGCGAACACGAGAACGCGGACAACTTTGCCGCTGCCGTGCGGCAACGGGACAGTTCCGCGAACCATCTGGTCGGACTGCTTCGGATCAACTCCGAGGCGGAATGCCAGATCAATACTTTCGTTGAACTTGGCTTTGGGAAATTTTGCGAGAACGCCCACGGCGTCCTTGAGCGCATAGGACTTCGATGAGTCCACTACTTCGAGTGCTTTTTTGAATCGTTTGCTTGGCATTTTTTATGAGCGGTTCATGCGAGCTTTTGGCTCTCCCGCGTTTGTTTGTTGATTAACCGACAACTTCGATGCCCATGCTGCGGGCAGTTCCAGAGACGACGCGGAACGCGGCTTCGTCGCTCGTCGCATTCATGTCGCTCTTCTTGATCTTCACAATGTCCATCACCTGCTTGCGGGTGACTTTACCGACCTTGTCTTTATTCGGCACTTTCGATCCAGCCGTGATGCCAGCCGCTTTTTTAAGCAGGATGGACGCGGGCGGGGACTTGGTGATGAATGTGAATGACTTGTCTTGATAAACCGTGATGACCACGGGGATCACGAGACCAGCGTCGCCCTTGGTGACCGCGTTAAATTCTTTGCAGAATCCCATGATGTTCACGCCGTGCTGACCGAGCGCGGGGCCAACGGGGGGAGCAGGGTTCGCCTGTCCGGCCGGAATCTGCAATTTGATGATGCCTGTTACTTTCTTTGCCATAAAAAATTCTTTGTGTTCTTAATCTTAATCATTTTCTTAACCTTAATCCCCGCCTCGCATCTTTCAGATTAAGATCACGATTAAGAGGACGATTAAGAACGCCTAAGCTTTCTCTACCTGCCAATACTCCAGCTCAACCGGAGTATTGCGCCCAAAAATGTTCACCGTGACCTTGAGCTTGCCGCGATCCGGATCCACTTCCTCGATCACGCCGCTGAAATTCAAGAACGGGCCGTTGTTGATCTTCACCGTTTCACCAATGTTGAAGGCAACCTTCGGGCGTTCGGTTTCCTCCGAGGCGGACACGACAGTCTTGATGACTTCCATCTCCTCGTCGGTCGCCATGTGCGGATGTTCTCCGCCGACAAATCCAATCGCCCCCTGCGTTTCTTTGACGAAGTAAAACGGCTTGGGCAACACCCGATTGCTTTCATCCAACAATTCCATGTGGATGTACACATAACCCGGATGCAACTTGCGGTTCGTGACCGTTTTCTTCTGGTTGCGGACCTCCACAACCTTCTCCATCGGCACGAGAACTTCCTTGATGAAGTCCTGCATCTCCTCGGTCTTGATGCGTTTCTCGATGCTGTCTTTGACCTTCTGTTCCTGACCAGAAAGTGTATGGATGACGAACCACTTGGGTTTCATGGTTGCTTAAATGAGGTTGAACAACGCAAACAGAACCTTGTCCACCACGAAAGTGAACAGGCCGAGCAATAATATTGAAACCATCACCACCACGGTTGAACCCTTGAGTTCATCCCATGTGGGCCACGTGCATTTCTTCAGCTCTTCCACCGTCTGCTTCCAGTAGGCAGACAGACGTTGGATCTGGCCTTTCCACCAGAGCACGCCGAAAATCGCCGCCAGCACACCAACCCAAAACAAGGTTTTCATTCGTTCAAATGTTTCTCTGACCTGCCAAGCCGTAGCTTGCGGCGTTTGTTATCGCTTCCAACCCGCTTCACTTCCAGCGAACGTTGGCGGAGAGGGAGGGATTCGAACCCCCGTTGACCGTGAGGCCAAAGCGGTTTTCAAGACCGCCGCGATAGACCACTCTGCCACCTCTCCGCAATTTTTGGCAGGGCGTGAAGGACTTGAACCTTCAACCAACGGTTTTGGAGACCGCTACTCTACCAATTGAGCTAACGCCCTACACCAAATTCTTCGGCCCCTCAACTGGACTAAAACGGAGGCGACGGATTTGACCGCCGCCTCCGCATGAATTCTACAAAAATCAGGCCACGACTTCCACGACGATGCCTGAACCAATGGTCCGGCCACCTTCGCGGATCGCGAACTTCAATCCCTTGTCCATCGCGACAGTCTTCTGCAATTCGATTTCCACAGAGACGTTGTCACCAGGCATCACCATTTCCACACCAGCCGGCAGGTTCAACGTTCCCGTCACGTCAGACGTGCGGAAATAGAACTGCGGACGGTAGTTCGTGAAGAACGGTGTATGACGACCACCTTCATCCTTGGTCAACACGTAAACTTCCGCCTTGAACTTGGTGTGCGGCTTGATCGTGCCGGGCTTGGCCAAAACCATGCCGCGTTCGACGTCTTCCTTCTTCGTGCCGCGTAACAACACACCGACGTTGTCGCCAGCGTTCGCAAACTCGCACAGCTTGCGGAACATTTCGATGTCCGTAGCAGTGGTCTTGCGTGTCTCTTTCAATCCGACGATTTCAACTTCGTCCATCTTCTTGAGAACACCACGCTCCACACGACCGGTCACGACCGTGCCGCGACCTTCGATGTTGAACACGTCTTCGACGCACATGAGGAAAGGCTTGTCCACTTCGCGCAACGGGTCAGGGATGAACGTATCCAGAGCTTCGAGCAAATCAGTGATCGCCTTTTCGCCTTCGGGCTTGCCAGCCATCGCAGCCGTGGCAGAACCACGGATGATTGGTGTCGTATCACCAGGGAAACCATACTTCGTGAGCAAGTCACGAATTTCCATTTCGATGAGTTCGAGCAAGTCCGCATCAGCCAAGTCAACCTTGTTCAAGAAGACAACCATGCTCGGCACACCGACCTGACGAGCGAGCAGGATGTGCTCACGAGTCTGAGGCATCGGGCCGTCAGCCGCGCTAACGACGAGAATTGCACCGTCCATCTGCGCCGCACCCGTGATCATGTTCTTCACATAGTCAGCATGGCCGGGACAGTCAACGTGCGCGTAGTGACGCTTCGGGCTTTCGTATTCAACGTGCGACACCGCGATGGTCACGGT
>JANPGI010000581.1:0-11219 GCA_031423875.1 Verrucomicrobiota bacterium
ATTCTGCACATTTGAAGAATAGGCCGCTTTTGGCGACACTTAGAAGTCCGGTCGTTTCTCCACGTAAGTCATTGATTTCCGGCCTCTGACGGCGATTTCCGGTGTTTTCCGGTATCTGCACGTCTGCGGCGCCGAGACTCAATGCGAGAGGGGGGTGGTGCGCGCGAGAGGACTTGAACCTCTAAACCTTGCGGTACCAGATCCTAAGTCTGGCGTGTCTGCCATTCCACCACGCGCGCAACCGCGTAAAGGTGTAACCCGGATCGCGTAAAAAATAAACCGCTAATCTTGATAAGGTGTTTTCCCGGAGCGCGGCTGTGTCCCGCGCCGAGCGGGATCAGCCGCAGCCGCTTCGCAAGGAGTGATGCACAAGGTGAAATCCAAGCCTACGCGCCGTTTGTCCCTGCCGCGGCTGGTCGCTGCGACACAGCCGCGCTCCGCCCGATAATCTCACCATACTTCCACCGGGCCCTTCGGCACGGGGATCTGCGAGCGCGTGGTCGAAGCGGGTTCGGGTTCGCGCATGAACGACGCCACCATTTCCGGCATCGCGAAACGTGGAAGCAATTCCCCCCGTTCGTCGAGGAACTGTTGCCGCCAGCGGATGTAGCTCTGGAGAATCTCCTCGAACTGTGCGCGGGTCGAAACCTGCACCACTTGTTTGCTGAAGACGTTTGCAGGGCCGAATCGCTTCGCGTACCACGGCGCAACCTTGCGGAACATGCGGCAGCCAAGGTCTTCGCCGAACACTTCCACCATCAGATCCAAGTGGCGACACATCACACGCACTCGTTCGGTGAAGGATGGTTCAGGGGGAATTACTCCGTTTTCAAGCAGGTGACTTGTGCGCTTGAATATCCACGGATCATAAAACGCGCCGCGTCCGATGCTCACGCCAGCGCAGCCAGTCTGATCGAACATCATCTTCGCTGCCTGCGGTGTGATGACATCGCCATTGCCGATGACGGGAATGGTTTTTACAGCTTCGACGACTTTGCGGATGCCTGCCAGATTCACTGTGCCGCCAAACCCCTGCTCACGCGTGCGACCATGCACGAAGATCGCGGCCACGCCCACATCTTCGAGCGCGCGGGCGAGGTCTGGAGCGGTAAGATTGTCGTCATCCCAGCCGAGCCGCATCTTGGCTGTGATGGGAATCTTCACGGCGTTGACCATGCCACGGACGAGCTCGGAGGTCTTATCGAGTTCCGTCATCATCGCCGAGCCGCCGCCGATCTTGACGACCTTTTTGACGGGGCAACCCATGTTGATGTCCACGGACGCCACGCCTTGCGATTCGAGGAACTGAGCCGCGTCACGCATCTCTTCCGGCACGCTGCCGAAGAGTTGCACGGCCAGAGGCGTGTCGGCGGCGTTGGTTTCGATGAGCTTGAACGCCTTGGGATTTTTTTCGATGAGTGAACGCGCGTTGACGAGGTCGGTGGTGCAAAGCCCCACGCCGCCGACTTCGCGCACGACGAGGCGGAAGGGCAGGTTGGTGTAGCCCGCCAGCGGCGAGAGAAACAACGGCGTCGGAATGGTGAGCGAACCAATTCGCATCGGGCGGGCAGGGTAACAGAATCAGTGTGCGAGCGGAAGTCTGCGAGCGCATTCAAACTTGAGAACGCATCTCCGTCCGAAAGCGGTGTCGCGTCCGACTTGCCACCGCAGTCCATAAAGCTTTCGCAATCACGAGTGCTCAGGGTGAACCAGTGGCGTCATGGACTGCGGCGGGAAGCAGAGCGCCACGCTGCTTTCGCACACATGGCCTTCTTTGCCTAGTGTGCCGCTTAAGTGGGAATTATTTTCCTAGGGGAGTTGTCTCCCACTTCGATGAACCCTTGCAAACACAGCCTATTTCTCTACTGGCACTGACGCTGCTTGGCGGGACATGAAATTGTGTCCGTATGATTGACGCCCTATTCAGCCAGACGAATTACGTCGCCACGAAGAAGATGCTCGATGCCACTGCGCTCCAGCAGGAGGCCATCGCGTCGAATCTGAGCAACATCGAGAAGCCCGGCTACAAGCGGCTCGATGTGGATGCGTCGTTCATGAATGAATTGAAGCGCGCGGTCGGCGATGGCAATGCCGACCAGATACTCGGTCTGAAGCCCGCTCTCTCTGTGGATGCGACTGCTGTCTCCAACACGAAGGATGGCAACACGGTCCAGCTCGAGAAAGAGCTGATGAAGATGAATCAGAACGTGGTCTCACACGCGCTCGAAGCCCAGCTTGTCACCGGTCAACTCCTGCGTCTCCGGCTCGCCATCACCGGAAGACCCACTTGAACTGAGCCATGATCAATGTTCTCACAGGCGTCGCCAACACCACCTCCGCGCTCGAAGCCGAGCGCATACGCATGGAGGTCATCTCTCAGAACATCAACAACGCCCACGTCACGCGTGGAGCGGACGGTTTGCCGTATCAACGCCAGCAGGTCGTGTTTGAAACGTTATTGAATCAGAAGTCCAGCGATGCGTCAGGCGCAGCATTGCCGACAGGGATACAAGTCGCGCGGATCGAAAAGGATCAACGCGCGGCGCGCATGGTGTTTGAGCCGGGGCACAAGGACGCCGACGCCAACGGCATGGTCGCTTACCCGGATATCAACATTCATGAAGAGATGGCGGACCTCATCACGGCGCAGCGCGCATTTGAGGCGAACCTAGCCGTAGTCCGCAATGCCAAGGCGATGGCGATGCAGACTCTCGCGATCGGGAAGCGCTGATTAAGCGCATTAACACTGAATGAATCCGCTTTCTTCAATCCGACTCCCGGTGATGCCGGAGATGATGCGTGGCGCAGGCATGAGCCTGACGCCCGACATCGCCCCGCGCGCGATACCGGAGTACGACTTGGCGAAGCTCGCGCCTTCTGCGTTGCAGCCGGGCACGGCCATCGCCCCGGCGGGCGGGAATTTCGAAGGCACGTTGGGTCGTCTGGTTGCTGAAGTCGCCAACAAAGACGCAGTTGCGAAGGATGCGGTCGCTGGACTCACATCTGGCACGCCATTGCACCAGGTCATGATTGCGAACGAGGAAGCCAGTGTCGCATTCCAGCTCATGGTCGAGGTGCGGAACAAACTTTTGGAATCGTATCAGGAATTGATGCGGATGCAGGTCTGAACGATTCAAAACTAAAAATGCGACAAGCGACCGGGAGCAAGGGAAAGACTCGGCATTTATAATTTTTGATTCCTAATTTTTAATTGAGATGAATGGATTAACACAAATCGGCGACCAGCTTCAAACAATCTGGAAGCAACTCGGCAGCGGGCAACGCCTCACTCTCATCGTCACGGCCTTGGCCGTGATCGTGGGATTGAGCGGACTTGTCATGTGGTCTGCGCGGCCCGACTACGCGCTGCTTTACGGCAAGCTCGACGATGGAGAGTCGTCCAAAGTCATCGCCGCGCTCACGGAGGCAGGCGTGCCTTATCAGGCGAGTCGCGGCGGCGGCAGCATCTCAGTGCCGAGTGACAAGGTGCATCAGATGCGGATGCAACTTGCGTCCAAGGGCATTCCTCGTGGTGATGGCGTGGGCTTTGAGATCTTCGACAAACCGAACTTCGGCATCTCGGATTTCGTGCAACGCGCCAACTATCTCCGTGCCGTGCAGGGCGAGCTGTCCCGCACCATCGGCCAGTTGGATTCCATCGAGAACGCCCGCGTCATGATCGTGATGCCAGAAAATCGCCTGCTCGTGGACAACAGCAAGAAGCCCACGGCATCCGTGTTCGTCCGCGTGCGCGGCAACGCCACATTGCCACCGCAAAACGTCAATGCCATCCGTTTCCTCGTCGCCAACGCCGTCGAGGGACTCGTCGCGAACAACGTCAGCGTGGTGGACAACCTCGGTAACATGCTTTCTGAAAACACGGAGAACGATTCTGTGGCTGGCCTCACCGCCACGCAGCTCAACTCACGTCAGAACATGGAGAAGTATCTCGCCAAAAAAGCGGAGGACATGCTCAACAAGGTGCTCGGCGTGGGCCAGTCCGTCGTCCGCGTCTCGGCGGACATCAACTTTGATTCGCTTACGCGGACGGAAGAAAAATTTGATCCAGAAGGTCAGATTCCCCGCATGACAACGGTCACCGACGATCAGCAGGATACGTTGACGACCACGCCCAACGGCGGCGTGGCGGGCATTTCAGCCAACGCCACCTCGGAAACCAATAGCGCGGCTTCCTCGCCATCCAACTCCAGCAAGGTGCGCAAAAAAGTGGCCACCACCTCTTTCGAGATCAACAAAACGGTCAGCAACATGATGCAGACGCCCGGCAGTATGAAGCGCATCTCCGCCGCCGTGTTCGTCGCAGCCAACGTGAAGATGGACGGCACAAACCGCGTCGTCGCCACGCGCACGCCCGAAGAGATGCTCAAGATCAAACGCGTTGTGCAAGGCGCGCTCGGCATTCAAGAAGGCCCGGACGCCACGCGCCCCGACCAGATCACCATCGAGGAGATCGCGTTCAACGAAGAACCAGCCATGGAGATCGCCAAGCAGATTGGTCAGCAGCAGCAGAAGGATTTCTGGTGGGATATTGCCAAGGCTGGAGTGTATCCGCTGCTTGGCGTGATCGTGCTATTCGTTTTCTGGCGCACCTTCAAGAGCACGCCTTTAGATAATGTGACGGCAGGCGGAGCGACTGGGGGTATGGGCGGTGGACGTGTGTTGCGTCCGGGAGATTCCGACGTCGTCACCGTGGAGGTGTTGAACCAGCTCATCCGCGAGAACCCACACAATATGACCCAGGCGATCCGTTCGTGGATGGGCGCGCCGAAGGAGAAAGTTTGATTCATGGCTGCACCTGAAAAAAACAACGTCGAAGTCACCCCCGCTGAACTGACGCGCCCGCAGAAGCTGGCGGTGTTGCTCTGCATGTTGGGGCCGGAGAGCGCGGCTCAAATCCTGAAACACTTCGATGAGCGCGAGATGGAACTCGTCATCGGTGAGATGGGCAAGTTGGAACTCATCAGCCACGAGTTGCAGGAAAAAGTGCTCAGGGAATTTGCGGACGTGGCCGTCATCGCCAGCACTTCCGTCGCAGGCGGCGAGGAGATCGTCCGCCTCACGCTGGAGAAAGCCGTCGGCCAAAGCCGCGCAGCATCCATCGTCGGACGCGCAGGTGGAAACGCAGAAGAGGTGGATCAGGACGATCTGCTGCGCCCCATCCTCGATGCCGATCCGCGCGAGCTGTTCAATGCCATCAAGACCGAACATCCGCAGACCATCGCGTTGATGACGAGTTACTTTCCGCCGGAAAAGGCCTCCGCGTTTCTCAACCAATGTCCCGTCGAGTTGCGTGACGAGATCGTCGAGCGTTACGCCACGCTTCAGCCCACGCCCATCGAGGTGATCGAGAAGATCGTCACCATCGTGAGTGGCAAACTCGGTGTGAAGGCAACCCGCGCCATCAGCGAGACCGGTGGTGTGAAGTCTGCCGCCACGTTGCTCAACGCACTCGAACGCACGATGAGCAAGACCGTGTTGACCTCCATCGAGGAACGCAATCCCGACCTGAGCAAATCCATCCGCGCAAAGATGTTCACCTTTGAGGACATGATCCGACTCGACAACAACGCGCTTCAAAAAGTCATGCGCGAGGTGGACACCAAAGACCTCACCGTCTCGCTCAAGAAAGCCAGCTACCAGGTCAAGGCCGCGTTGCTCGGCTCCATCTCCAAACGCGCCGCCGAAACCGTGAAGGAAGAAATGGCGTTCCTCGGCAATCTCAAGGCCAAGGAAATCGAAGCGTCGCAAACGCGCATCGTGGACATCGTGCGCCGACTCGAAGGCGAAGGTGAAATTGATCTCAACCCCCAGGAGGAAACCGCTGATGCCGCTGCGTGAAACCATTGTCAGAAGTCGGACGTCAGAAGCCGGAAGTCAGACCCCGGCTTTGGAGGCCATCCTGTTCGGCAGACCGCTCCGCGATGTCATCGTTGGAAGCCGAGCGTCCGAAGTCGAAGCGCTGACTTCCGACCTCCGACCTCCGACCTCCGACCTCGCCGCCTACGAATGCGGTCGGCAGGACGGCGAGCGCGCCTTGAGCGAACAACTCCTCCGGCAGCGCGGAGAATTGATCGAGTTGCAGAACGGCGTGCTCAAGTCGCTCAAAGATTCCATCAGCAATGTCACTCGCGAATGCGAAGGCGCGATGATCGCGCTCGCTCTGGAGATCGCAGGCAAACTCGTCGCCGACATGCCGATCTCCAGCGAGATGGTGGAAGCCGCCGTGCGCGAAGCCCTCGCCAGCGTGGAACAGAAGGGCACACTCACCGTGCTGTTGAACCCGATGGACTTTGAAATGTTGCAGACCGCAAACGCCCCCGTACTGCTCACAGATGTCGGCGGCGAACGCATGAAGTTTCAACCCTCACCCCAAGTCACACGCGGCGGCTGCATGATCCATACAAACTTCGGCGTCGTGGACGCCCGGCGTGAAACCAAACTCGAAGCGCTCAAACAATCTCTCGAACACTGATGTCATTGATCCAAACAACACATCGTCCTGGGCATCGCCTCGCGCAAGCATTCCAACGCGCACGGGACACTCGCGTGCTGGAGAATCGTGGGCGCGTCGTGCAACTCATCGGTCTCGTCATCGAATCCGAAGGCCCGCTCTGCGCTGTGGGTGAGGTTTGCCGCATCGAATCCGCACGGCATGACGGCAGCACGCTCGCGGAAGTCGTCGGTTTCCGAAACCACCACGTTCTCCTGATGCCTCTGGGCGAAGTGCGCGGGATACATCCCGGCAGCGAAGTCATCGCGCTCGGTTCACCGCTCAAGGTGGGCGTGGGCGAGGGATTGCTCGGACGTGTGATTGATAGTCTCGGTCGCCCGCTGGATGGACTTGGGCCGCTCAATGCAGAACGTCAGGTCAGCGCGAATCTTCTCCCGCCGCACCCGCTCAAGCGACAACGCATCACCGAGGTTTTCCAGACCGGCGTGAAGGCGATTGATACGTTCACCCCCTGCGGACGCGGTCAACGTCTCGGCATCTTCGCCGGGAGCGGCGTGGGTAAATCCACGCTGCTGGGCATGATCGCCAGCCGTGCGGAATCCGACGTGAACGTGATCGCGCTGATCGGCGAGCGCGGTCGTGAAGTGCGCGAGTTCCTGGAAAAAGATTTGGATGACGCCGGTCGTAAACGTTCTGTCATCGTCGTGGCCACCTCGAACGAACCCGCATTGGCACGCGTGAAAGGTGCGTTTGCCGCCACGACCATCGCCGAACATTTCCGTGATCAAGGCAAGAACGTGTTGTTGATGATGGATTCCGTCACGCGCTTCGCGATGGCACAACGCGAGATCGGTCTCGCAGTCGGTGAGCCTCCCGCCACGCGCGGCTACACGCCGTCGGTGTTCTCGATGTTGCCGCAATTACTCGAACGCGCCGGCACGGGCGAGGTCGGTTCGATCACTGGTTTGTTCACCACGCTCGTCGAGCAGGACGACATGAATGATCCGATTGCTGATGCGGTGCGTTCCATTCTCGATGGGCACATCGTGCTGACGCGCGAGTTGGCCACGCAGAATCACTATCCCGCCATTGACGTGTTGGACAGCGTGAGCCGTTTGACGCGCGACCTTTGTTCGTCTGAACAAGTTGATCTTGCGGGCAAGGCGCGCGAGGCGATGTCGCTCTATCGGCGCAACCAAGACCTCATCAACATCGGCGCGTATCCCGCCGGGAGCAACGCAGCGATTGATCATGCGATCCGTCTGAGCGAACCGCTGAAAAAGTTTTTGCGTCAGGGCGTGCGCGAAGGCTTTGCCGGAGAGGAAAGTTGGAAGCTGCTTGCTCAAGCCATGACGACACAGGCTGTCGTTGGGCAATTAAAAATTAAAAATTAAAAATGAAACCGTTCAAGTTCAGTCTCGAAGCCGTAGCCACGACACGCCGCCGCGTCGAGCAGACCGCGCTGGAGCATTACGCGCAGGCGTTGCTGGCCAAGCAGAGCGCGTTGAGCCAGTTGGAGGCGGTGCAACACGATCTGGACGACGCGTGGGTGCGCCTCCGCAACACGCTGGAGTCCGGCTGCTCGGCGTCCGCAGCGACGAGGTTGCGTCAGGAGAGCAACTATCTCGAAGAGGATCGCAAGCTGCGCGAGGAAGTTCTTGCGCAAGCCGAGCGCGCCGTAGCTCAGGCGTTGCAGCAGATGCTGGCGGCGCGGCAGCAACGCGAAGCTGTGGAGAAGTTTCGCGGCAAACAACGCCTCTCACACGACCGCGATGTGCAGCGCGAGACACAGAAGTTTCTCGATGAAATGGCCACCCAACGTGCGTCGTCGTCGCAAACCTGGCGAACTGAAGCGAATTCAAACTCATGAAAATTCTCGCGAACTCTCTCGTCTCCTCGATCCTCGGCCTCGTGCTTTACACCGTGGTCACGGTGCTCGTCTGGAAAGTGCCGGTGGTTGTTCCTGAGGAGGCTTCGCAGGAAGAGATCGTGGCGAAGGCCAGGGAAGCTGTGCCTTCCTGGGAATTTAAAAGCCAGGAGGCGGACATGCTTATCCAGGAGTTGAGGATCGAGAAGGAGACGTTGGCGCGCCGCGAAAAAGATTTGAACGAACTCTCCGAGCGATTGAAGACCGAGCGATTGGAGATCAACGTCGTGACCCAGGCCGTCTATCAATTACAGATGCAGGTGGAGGCCAGCATCGTCCGCATCAACGCCGAGGAAGCGGTCAACATCAAGAAACTTTCCAAGACCTATGCGGCGATGTCGCCTGACGGTGCCGCGCCGATCATGAAGGAGATGGAGGAGCCGACGTTGATCAAGATCATCGCGCTGATGAAGGAGGCGGAAAGCGCACCCATCCTCGAAGCGATGTCCAAGCTCAGTCCCGACGACGCGAAGCGCGTGGCGAAGGTCACCGAGCGGCTGCGCTTTTATCTCTCGGAACAACCAAAATCCAAGATCGCAAAATGAACAACTCCTTTGTCTTCACACCTCCGGCTCAATCGTCATCGCAAGTCGGCCACTTGGAATTCAAATCCTCTCGCAACGCTGAATCCCCGGCGTTGCCCTTCAGCAAAGTGTTGGACCGCGCTCAAATTCCATCCAAGCAACCCACGCAGAAACCCAAGCACGAGCCATTGAGCGGTGGGCGCAGCGCGGACCATCGTTCTGCGCGTTCTGTGGAAGCGCATGAGGAGCACAAACCCTCCGCGCCTCCGCGCAGCAGCAGGCGCAAAGACAAACATGACGATGACGTGGCGATTCAACCGGGCGGCGCGGGAATGCCCACGCAGATCGCTCCGCCTAACGAGAATGTTTCCGCATCAGGCATCGGTAATGAGGTGATCGAAAGCGACATGAAGGTCGTGAGTTGTTGCAGCCCAAAGACGGCAGCAGGTGAACCGGCGGGCGAAGGTGTCACAGCAGAAGACGATGGTGAGGGTGCGACGACGGAATCAAGCGCCGCAAATTCTGAGTTGCTCAGAATGATGGAGGGTGGCGACGGCGGGGTTGAGCACACTAATGTCTCCGATTTGAAATCAGGCGAGTCAGTCGTTTTGCAAGCCAGCAAGAATCTCCAATTGAACGCAGAGCAGCCCTCGGCGACGGCGCTCGAAGGAATATCACCCGACGAGGTCGCGATGACAGCATCTCCAACTAGCGCAATGGATATGGCGATGCCGCAGATTCCTGCCGCAACAGCGCGCGAAGTGGCACTGGGAGTTTCGCGCGAGGAATCTGTTTCTGAACTAGGGATTCCGCAAACCGCAGCACTCGCAGATTCAGACACGGTCGAGGCTGCGGTGGTGAATCAAATCTCCCCGGAAGAATTTCGACGCAGCGTCCGGGTTGATCGAATGGTTGCGGCTGAAACGCGGGAAAAAGCTCATGGCACAGCCGTTGCTAAAATGACCGTGAGTATGAATAACGAACCAAAAATGGAAGAAGTTGCCGGGTTGACCCAGCAACTTTTGCCGGGTGGAGCAGTTTCGCAGTTCGCTCCTGGGATAAATTTGCCTAGTGAGTCGCAGCGCAGTGCGCGCGGTGAAAACATCGGCGTGGATGCGTTGAGCGCGGCGGCTCGCCTCACCACCGGCCCGGCCCGCACGGATGATTCTGTGAGTGGAGACTTGTTGGATGTGCGAGATGCCTCGCCCTCTGCCCGACTTGGTGAAGTGATTTCCCGCGAGGTGCGGATGTTCAAGCGGGGCGGGGATGATCTGGTGGAAGTGGTGTTGACGCCGGATGCGAAGACGCAGATTTCGTTGAAGCTACAATGGCGCGATGGTCAGGTGGAGGTGCAGGCGCGTTGTGACATGGGGGATCATCGTTTGCTGAACACGCAATGGTCGCAGCTTCAAGCATCGTTCGCGGCGCACGGCGTCCGGCTCTCGCACTTGAGCGAACGCGCTCACACGGGTTTCACGGAGTTCTTCAGCAACTCGGGATTTTCCCAGCAACGCGGTGACGAACGTCAACCCGCACAGCCGCCGAGTGCGATAGATGTGATGAAGCCCGCTGTGCCAACCGTAAAAACTGGCGCGACCCGGTCTGTGGTGCGCTCTAGTAACCGGCTGGAATCCTGGGCTTAACTGAAAATAATTTTATGCCTGATGCAATTCCACGGACGGTCAACATGGCGACCCTCTCAAGAGAGAATTCAGCCGAAGGGACGACACGCACGCCAGTGCAGACGCTCGGTCAGGATGACTTCTTAAAGCTGCTCGTCGCTCAGATGTCGCAACAAGACCCGATGAATCCAATGAAGGACTCGGAGTTCATTGCGCAGATGGCCCAGTTCAGCGCGTTGGAACAATCAAAGGCGATGCAGCAGGACATGTCGTCCCTGCGTGCTAGCGCGATGTTGGGAGAAACAGTGACGGTGCGGCAAAAAGATGAGTATGGTCAGGAAATCGGCACGGTGACAGGCGTCGTGAGTCAGGTCTTGATTGAAAAGAACGTGCCAAAATTGTTCGTGGAAGGGCGCAGGTTTGAGCTGGGGGATTTGATATCCGTAAAGCGAACGCCGCAAACGAACACTCCATCTGATCCGGCGGATACCACCACAGCTTCAAACTGATTTTTTATGATGCACAGCAACACACATACTGGAGCAAGCCTGCCACGTCGGCAGTTCTCGCCGAATATCGTCAGCCTCAACATGGCCAACGCACTCGTGGGTCGGACGGTTGATCTGTTGGCGGGCGCAAAGAAAGTGACGCACGGAGTCGTTTCCGGCGTTCTG
>JANPGI010000582.1:0-5611 GCA_031423875.1 Verrucomicrobiota bacterium
GGCGCTCCTCCGTCCGCTGGGCCAGATACTTGAACCGCGCCACTTCATGAAACTGATCCCGTAGTTTGGCACTGGGATTTGGAATCAACTTACCCAAACGCCTGCCGGGCTGACGTGCGGCTTTTCCCGTTTCAATATTCATGGATGGAATTGTTATAAACCCTGTTGACTCAACGGAAAGCCTCAATTAAAACCAGCCCATGCCAATCTTGATATACCGCAATGTGTGGTCGAATAACTGTTAAGGCGTCGCCTGCGCGGGGGATTTGGAGAGATTTGAGCTGGGAAAACTTGCGGTGAATTGGTAACCTCTGACTCCGTTCGCCGCGGCGCTTAACCTTCAAGTTGAAGCGACGCTCTGAACGGAGGCAGTGCGTTCTGGTTGGCGGTGATTTGCTGGCGCAACATTTGGACAGGCCTTTGGCAGGACGCGCCCTAACAATTCGCTGAAGCGATCAGCCGCCTCACATTGCGATTTAAGATTTTGGTTATGAGAAAAACCATCCTACGAACCAACCGCCTCGCCAGGCTGTCGCTTAGCTTTCATCGTTAGGTGTCGCCCGTATGCGCCCGGTAACTCTCATCATAATTGTCATCTCGAGTATCTGTTCAGGTTGCGGTCGCGGATTTCATCTAGACAAGTCGGACGATCTCGGAACGAGCAGCCAGGGGACTGTCGTGGCGGAGACTTGGTTTACCGGTGCTCCTCTGGAAGGTCCAAAGTGGAAGGTTTGCCTTCGGCAAAAGGACAGAACCAACAGCGTGGTTTTGTTCACGGTTGAGAGTGCTTTCCAAGAGTCACAGCCCGGATATCCACACCTCGTCATGACAAATGGCGTTGAGGTTGTTCAAGACTCAGCGCAGAGCTACATATATTCACTTACGTCCCGACATTTTATCACCAACGTCTGGACGAATGACGCATATGCAGGTGATTATCGGCAGAAGCAATGACCGCGACACCTCCTGAGAAACTAGCCACATAAGTCATTGGATTGGAAGGATTCTGCAGTTGAGGGACTCGGCCATATTGTGGAGGCGTTGGAGCTTCTTGCGTTTCATCTTTTCCTCTTCTTTGGCGAAGACTTCCGGGTTGAACGGCTGTTTGTGAAACGGGTCAGTCCGGAGTATTTACACAAATCCGGTGAGCGATGAAACTTTAAGTCAGTCGGATTTCGTTCCGAAGCACTCAACCGTTCCATCGTCACAGCCACCGCCAGCATTGTCATTGCAGATGCCGGGCAAGCCGTCCTGCTGACTTTGCCCTGACGTTAGTTCATACGCTTCTCCTCAGAGCCGTAACTTTCCCATTCGAGAAAAATTCCGGCTCGCCAAGCAGGGCAAATTTCCTACCATGTCCGACCTTTGGATATTTGAATCATGCAATTCACCGGTACATACACAGCCATTGTGACGCCCTTCAAGAAGGGCAAAGTTGACGAAGCCGCTTTCGAACGACTCATCAAGTCGCAGATCAAGGGCGGCGTGGACGGCATTGTGCCCGTCGGCACCACGGGCGAATCCGCCACGTTGGATTATGACGAACACATCCGCGTGATCGAGTTGTCTGTGCAGCTTGCCGCTGGAAAAATCAAAGTCATGGCAGGCACGGGCGGCAATTCCACCAAGGAAGCCATCTTCCTCACGCAGGAAGCGGAGAAGGTCGGTGCGGATGCGTCATTGCAAGTCGCGCCTTACTACAACAAACCCACGCAGGAAGGTTTGTTTCAACACTTTCACGCCATCGCTTGCTCGACGCATCTGCCGATCATCCTTTACAGCATCCCGGGTCGTTGCGGCATCGAGATCGGAGTGGATACGGTGAATCGTCTCGCGCATGACAGTCCTAATTTCGTCGGTATCAAGGAAGCGGGCGGTAATCCTGATCGCGTGAGCCAGTTGCGCGCGACGTTGGGGCACAAGTTCACGATCCTGAGCGGCGATGATTCTCTCACGCTGCCGTTCATGGCGGTCGGCGCGCATGGAGTGGTGAGTGTGGCGTCGAACGTCATCCCGCATGAAGTCGTCCGCATGGTGCGCGCGTTCGCATCGGGCAATGCCTCGCTCGCGCTCAAGTTGCACGAGAAGTTTTATCCGCTGTTCAAGGATTTGTTCATCGAATCCAACCCCGCCCCCGCAAAAGCCGCGCTCGCGATGATGGGCATGATGGAAGATGATTTGCGTCTGCCGATGGTGACGATCAGCAGTGAGAGCCGGGACAAGCTGAAGAAGACGATGAAGGCGGTTGGAGTTTTGTGACAGGAGGACGATCTCAACATGACACGAATCATCATCACCGGATCGCGCGGACGTATGGGCAAAGCCCTCGTCGCTTGCGCGCCACAACATCCCGAACTTGAAGTCGTCGGCCAGATTGATCAAGGCGACGATCTTGCGACGATCATCGCCAGGTGCGATGTGGTGATTGATTTCAGTTCGCACACGGCCACGGCGAGTATCGCAGAGCTTTGCGTCAAACACGGCAAGGCATTGGTCATCGGCACGACCGGTCATGCTGACGAGGAGAAAGCCCGCATCACGCATCACGCCGCGCGCATCCCGATGGTGTTGTCATCGAACTACTCGACGGGCGTGAACACGTTATTCTGGCTGACGCGCAAGGCGACGGAGATTCTCGGGCCGGGTTACGATCTCGAAGTCGTGGAGATGCATCATCGCTTGAAGAAAGACGCGCCGAGCGGCACAGCGAAGTCGTTGGCGGAAATTTTGGCGGACGTTCGCAAGCAACAGCTTTCCAAAGTCGCGCGGCACGGTCGCGAAGGCATCGTAGGCGAACGCACGTCGGAGGAGATCGGCGTCCACTCGATCCGCGGCGGTGATGTGGTGGGCGACCACACGGTCATCTTTGCGAACAACGGCGAGCGCGTTGAGTTGACGCACAAAGCGTCGAGCCGCGATACGTTTGCCAATGGCGCACTCCGCGCCGCAGCGTGGGTGGTGAAACAAACGCCCGGTGTGTATGACATGCAGGATGTGCTGGGGTTGAAGTGAGGCGTGATCCAGAGGCCAATCACCGGAGGCAAGGGGCTTGGAAAAGATGTCTTTCTGATTACCAGCCATCTGTTATCATCGGCGACAAGGGTGAAAGCCCGGTCCGGAAAGAACAATTATGATCCAAAGCCCCAGAACGAGTCCACGCAGTGAATTCATGGCGCAGGAAAACTTGCGCGTCCAACAGTCGCCCACGTTGAAGGAAAAGTTTCCCAAGCTGAAGATGTTGACCGTGGAACTCAGCCATTACGATCCTACAGGAGTCTCTCGCAGCAGTCAGGTGAAGCAGACGGTGAACGTGGCCTTTGCCAAATCCGTGTTCCGCGTGGCGTGTCACAATCAAGAATGTGTGCGTGGCGATTTTGATCTGAGTCCGACGCTGGCTGCAGCGGTGGCGAAAAAGAAGCCGAGCATCACGGGCGAGATGTGCTGCCAGGGCTGGCGCAATCGTGCGACGATTGACGTCGAGCCGTGCCACAACATCCTCCGCTACAAGTTGACGTTGGGTTACTGACCACAGTCAGCGGGAAGAAACGCAGAGGCACAGAGAACGCGGAGGAACGCAAAGCTCCGTTGGTGATTCATTCTGCAACGTTTTTATCATTCAGTAATCACACCTCTGCGCCTCTGCATTTCTTCCAGTCTGAAAATCCAGTCGAGTTTCATCCCCGCCTTCGCTACGGTTTCAATCATGGAAACGAAACCGAACTCTTTCCCGATTGATCCCCGCGTTCGCATCGGCCATGTGCATCTGAAGGTGGCTGACCTGGAGCGCGCGTTGAAATTCTACTGCGGTGTGTTGGGCTTCGAGTTGATGCAACGCTTCGGGGCGCAGGCGGCATTCATTTCTGCTGGCGGTTATCATCATCACATCGGACTGAACACTTGGGAGAGCAAGGGAGGTTCACCGCCACCGCCGGGCACGACAGGTTTGTATCACGTCGCTATCTTGTATCCGACGCGTGCGTTGCTGGCAGATGCGTTGAGACGATTGGTCGCGGCAGACATCGAGCTTGACGGGGCAGCGGATCATGGCGTGAGTGAGGCTCTCTATCTGCGCGACCCCGACGGCAACGGCGTGGAACTTTACTGGGATCGTCCTCAAAGCGATTGGCCGCATACGCCGGGCGGAGAACTTGCGATGTTCACGCGTGCGTTGGATTTGGATGGGTTGATGACTGCCAAGGAATGAGGGCTAGGTTCGGCTTCATCCAAAGATTTCGCGCAACTTCTTCTGGCGAAAATCAAAGATGGTTTCCACATCGCGCCGCACGAACAGTCTTTCGATGATGCGTCCGCCCAACACTGCATAGCGAACGGAGTCGCGGCAAAGCGTGCCGCCGTCGCAAGCCTCGAACGTGTGTTCGTGTATCCACTGGCGATACGGCCCGCGACGTTGTTCGTCCACAAAGCGGAACGGTGGTTGCCACACCGTGATCTCGCTGCGCCAACGCAACGGAATCCCCCGCACACGCAGCTTGTAATCTATCAACGTGCCGACGCGCATCTCGATGGGTTTTGGCGTGACGATGGAAAAACTCATCCAGTCCGGCGTGATGGCTTCGAGGTTGGATGCGTCTGCGAAGAACGGGAACACTTCTTCCAATGGACGTGGCAGGAGGATTTCTTGTTCGAGTGTGAAAATGGTCATGGTGTTTCTGGAGTGGCTGACGGATGTGATCCACCGTGATGACGGCTGATGACGCGGAGGAAGCGGGCGCGGTTGTAACGAAGCGCGAGGATGCAGGGAAGATTGACCGCCAGCGCGGCGGCGGCGTTCACGCCCACGCCCCACCAAGGATTCCACACGCAGAAAACGGGAATGGCCAACAACGCGAGCCAGTGAACAAGTTCGCCACGCCACGTCTCGCGGAGGAAGCGTTCGAGAAATTCAGGTGAAGCGGTCTGCAAGTTCGCCTTCGCAAAGCCGCCGCGAAACAGCCGGGAGGCATCGGGCAAGCGGTCTTTCCAACGCTTGATGCCCGCTACGCGTTCGTAAAAGCGCCCGTCGCGTTCCCAGTTCTTCGTTCGTGCGAAAAAGTTATGCGGGTCAAATCTCTCTGCCGCGAGTTGCGTGAAGCTCCACGCCAAGCCGAATTGAATCACCAGCCACGCGATGATGTTCAGCGAAATGACCCACGCGATGGAGAGTTCAATCAGCACGGATTTGCCTGCCTTTCCAAGCCACAGTTTGCTTGTTGCGTGATCGAAGGACTGAGCGCGTGAAGACCACGAAGTAAAAAATCAGCGGGGCAGGGTAGAGCAGCACCGTGCTCCAGCGGAATGTTCCCACGCAACGCAACAGCCACGCGATCTGCACGGCGCACAATCCGTAAGCCGCGAGCCAGTGCAAAGGTTTGCCTGCAAATACGAGTCCGAGTGGCACGGTCATCAGTCCAATCATCCACGCGATGACGAGCAACAAAATCGGTAGCGGAGTTTGGCTCGCGCCGGAGGCAAAGCCTTTCGTCCATCCGTCCACGAGTTCGCGCCAGCCTTGCGGATACATGCGAAACGCAAATACACGGCGTCCACTGCGACAGCGCAACGGCACGCCCGCCGCTCGCAACTGTTCCGCGAGCCAGAAGTTTTCGAGGAT
>JANPGI010000583.1:0-1500 GCA_031423875.1 Verrucomicrobiota bacterium
CGCGCCTCGGCGAGCTCTTTGGCGTGGCGGCGGAGTTCAAGTTGCGTCTCGATATGGCGCGCCAGCACGCTGAGAGCTTTTCTTTGCTCCGGCCGCAAAACGCGCGGCTCCCTATCCAGCACGCACAATGTCCCAAGCGCATATCCGTCCGGAGATCTCAATGGCACGCCTGCGTAAAATCTGACCTTCTGCGGACCGGTCACCAGAGGATTATCTCGAAAACGCGGATCCTTCGTGGCGTCCGACACCACGAACAATCCGTTCTGAAGGATTGCGTGCGCACAAAAGGAAATGTCCCGGGATGTCTCCTTCACGCTCACGCCGACGCGGGACTTGAACCACTGCCGCTTCTCGTCCACCAGTGAGATCAGTGCGACAGGAGCTTCGCAGATGTGGCCAGCCAGTTCCGCCAAGTCGTCAAAGACTTCTTCGGGAACGGAATCGAGGATGTCGTATTCCCAAAGCACCTTTAGACGCTTCACTTCGTTTTTCGGAATGGGTGGTTTCATAGGTTCACATCGGGTCGCGGTTCACGTCTTTGTAATAGATATAGCTCGCGGGTGTTTTGCCCATCGCCACGAACCACTGAGGGCAATACGCCGCCATCCAGATCACATCGCCAGCTTTTACCGGATGATAATCTTCATCCAGCCGATAAACGCCCTGACCTTTGAGCATCAACAATCCGTGTTCCATGATGTGCGTCTCCACGAACGGCAACGTCGCGCCCGGCTGATATGTAAAAATGTTCACCGCCATGTCGAACGCCTGATGATCGGGCAGCAACACCTGCAAGCGCGCGTCTTCATTGCCGAGAAACGGCTGGCCTTTCACATCGCGTTCGTGCCCGACGATTGTCGCCGAAGCAGGCACGCCTTTGAGCGGCAAGTAACGCTTCTGGAAGATCAGCAACTTCATCGCCGCTGCGTGACCGTTCTTGATCACCATGTCTTTGCCCGGCGGCAGATAGATGTAACTGCCGCGTTCCAGCCGATGCCGCTTCTCTGCGAGATCAATCGTACCAGAGCCTTCGATCACGTATATGACGTACTGATTGACGCCTGTGTTCCCTTCGCCGATGCCGTCTTTTTCCAGCGTGATATTAAGCTGCGTGAAACACGGGCCGCCCAGCGCGGGGGAGATGTTCACCACGCACACGGCGTTTTTCCAGCCGGGCAGATGGCTGTTCACAAAGCCGTCTGGCGTGATGAGTGCGTAACGGGATTTGACTACCGTGCGAGTGAATCCAAACAAGTCGCTCATGTGTCTTTCAGATTAAATTTGTTTACCAACCAACAAACTGATTCTGCTCTCAAGGTTCTTTTCTCATTAACACCCTGCTTTAGCTGGGTGTTCTAACGGACGAAGTCTTAAACCGTTTCAACGGTTTCCCCGCGCACCAAGAAACCGTTGAAACGGTTCATTCGTATCGCGGTCGCCGACACCCGGCTGAAGCCGGGTGTTAATGAGATTCTTAACTGGATGGTTTCACCAACTGAC
>JANPGI010000584.1:0-3399 GCA_031423875.1 Verrucomicrobiota bacterium
CTGCAACTCACGATTCCTCTCGGCTTGACTACCATTCAGACGACTTCGTTCACAAATGCCACGACGATTCCGATTCCCGACAGCGGCAAGTCCACGCTTTATCCGTCGCCCATCGTGGTCTCTGAATTGACCGGCACAGTAACGAGCGTCACTGCCACTCTTCGCGGCTACACTCATTCGTGGCCGGACGACGTAGATGTGCTGCTCGTCGGACCCGCCGGACAAAAAGTGATGTTGATGTCCGACTGCGGCGGCGGCAACGCACGCAATGGAGTCACACTCACGTTTGATTCTTCTGCGCCATCGTCAGTGCCTGACAGCGCTGCCGTGCCGACTGGAACTTACAAGCCCACGAACATTGACACCACGAGTGATAACTTCCCCGCGCCCGCGCCCGCAGCACCGTTCAGCACAAGCCTCACGAATTTCAACAACACGAATCCAAAAGGCAATTGGTCCCTCTACGTGCAAGACGACGGCGCGATGGACAGCGGCAGCATCACTCAGGGTTGGATATTGAGCATCACGACATCGAATCTCGCGACTTCCACAGGTGTTGGAAACTCGGCAAATCTTTCCATCTCAACCGAAGTGGCTTCAACTCCCGTCGCCCTCGGCAGCAATCTGAACCTCACCGTAACCGTCATCAATCACGGCCCTGATCCAGCGGCGTATGTTGTCGTGACAAACATTCTTCCCGCCGGACTCACGTTCAACTCCGCGAACACATCGCAGGGAACTTGCTCGAACAATTGCGGCGACGTGAACTGGTCGCTCGGTCTATTGCAACCCGGCGCAACCGCCAGCATCAACATCCAGGCCGCCGCCATCGCCGCCGATACGTTCACCAATCAATCGCTCGTAGCCAGCAGCACACCTGATCCAGTGCCAGCAAACAATCTTGCGCTCACAATTGTCTCTGTGACAAATAACGCATCGGAAACAGCCGTCACCACTAACACAGTTTCGGTGACGAATTCAGCGCCGATTCTTGCGACTATCGCCAGTCGCACTGTCCATGCAGGTAGCTTGATCGTCGTTTCAAACTTCGCCAGCGACGCTGATGTGCCCGCGAACAATCTGACATTTAGCCTCACGCCCGGCGCAGCCTCTGGATCAAGCATCCATCCGTCATCAGGATTGTTCTCATGGCCGACCACTGACGCGAATGCTGACACCACAAACAATTTCTCCATCACGGTCACTGACAATGGCGTTCCTGCGCTCTCGGATTCACGATCCTTCGCCGTCACCGTCGTCTCACGTCCGCTCATCACCGACATCAGCTTGACCAACGATTGGGTGAACGTGACGTGGACAACGATCCCCGGCGACACGTATCGCCTCCAATTCACCACGAACCTGTCCGCACCGGATTGGATCGGCGTCACCCCGGATGTCACCGCCACCATCTCAAACATCACGCACACCAATCCATTCGTGCCAGGCACACAACATTTCTACCGCGTGATGCTCGTGCCGTGACGGATGCCGATAAACGCAAAGACGCAGAGACCGCAAAGGGACGCAGAGCAAACGGAAGTGAAAAAAACAAAGATCCAAGTTAAAAAATTGTCCACACTCTGCGTTTCTCCGCGTTCTCTGCGCCTCTGCGTTTCTCCCGGCCTTCCTTCTGCATACAGGTGAAACAAGAAATTATTTTGCAATCCGCTTTCCCACGCCGCAAACTCTGCGCGTGACATCGCCACTCGCGCTCGTTTTTTACGAAGATTTGATGCCCGGCACGCAACTGGTCAACCGCCTCCAAGACCTCAAGTATCGCGTGCAGGCCGTTTCCGACCTGCCCCAGCTCACCACGCACGCCGCCGAAGCCGGGCCAATGTTCATCCTCGCCGACCTCGCTTCCAAGCGCGGCAACGTCTGCGAAACCATCGCGAAATTGCGCGCTGACAAAGCCACCGTACACATCCCGATCATCGCCTTCGCGGATGAAGCCGAGGAATCCCTCCAAGCCGCCGCCCGCGCCGCTGGCGCAACCAACGTCGTCACAGACGCCGCCATCCTTTCGCACCTTCAGCAATTGATCGAGCAGGCGTTGCAGGTGGATTGACGGAGTGAGCACTTGCCATAGCACCATCGGAATCTAAAATCCGCGCCCGATGTTTGACCTGAGCACACTGAACCCGCCGCAACGGATGGCTGTTGAGACCATCAACGGTCCAGTGTTGATCCTCGCGGGCGCAGGCACAGGCAAAACCCGTGTCATCACGCATCGCATCGCTTATCTCGTCCGCAAAGGCGTTTCGCCCGGCAATGTCCTCGGCGTCACGTTCACCAACAAAGCCGCGCGAGAAATGCAGGAACGCGTCCGCAAACTTCTTCCCGACACTAAACGCCAGAAGCGTAGGGACGGCGAGAAGCCCGAACGACCCACCATTTGCACCTTTCACTCCCTCTGCGTCCGCATCCTGCGTCAACACATCGAGAAGCTTGGCTACAAGCGCAACTTCGTCATCTACGACGAATCTGAACAGCTCGGCGCGATCAAAAAAATTCTCGCGAACATTTCTGCCAAAGGCGAGAAGACAGACCCCGGTGCAGTGCTGGGAATGTTGAGCAAATTCAAGAACGGCGGACAACGCGCAACTGCTTTCGATGATCCGAACGTCCATGCGCTCGCCCAACATGTCGCCAAGCGTTACGAATCCGCGCTCCACGCCTGCAACGCTGTGGACTTCGACGATCTGATTCTGCTCACACTGCGTTTGTTCCGCGAACATCCTGACGCGCTTGAATCCTGTCGCGCCAAGTATCGCTACGTGATGGCGGATGAGTATCAGGACACGAACGCCGCGCAGTTTGAACTGATCCACTCGTTGACCAAGGTGCATCGCAATCTCTGCGTCGTTGGCGACGATGACCAAAGCATCTACGGCTGGCGCGGCGCGGAGATCGCCAACCTGCTTGATCTCGAAAAGCATTTCCCGGAAGTGAAAGTCATCAAGCTGGAGCAAAACTATCGCTCCACGAACACGATCCTCAACGCCGCCAACGCGCTCATCAAGAACAACGCCCGTCGCCGCCCCAAGTCGCTCTGGTCTGATAAAGGTCACGGCAACAAGATTTCCCTGCGCGCCTTCGAGACCGATGAAGACGAGGCACGCGAGATCGTGGCAACGATTGAGTTCAACCGCCTCGCTCACCGCATCACTTGGGCTCAGAACGCGATTCTGTTCCGCACGAATCAACAATCGCGCCCGATTGAAATGGCGCTGCGCACGGCGGGGGTTCGTTATCATCTCATCGGCGGACAAAGTTTTTTCGACAAGCGCGAAATCCGCGACCTGCTCGCCTATCTCAAGACGTTCGTGAATCCGCACGACGACATCAGCCTGCTCCGCATCGCCAATACTCCCGCACGCGGCCTGAGCGATGTGA
>JANPGI010000585.1:0-2277 GCA_031423875.1 Verrucomicrobiota bacterium
GAAACTTTTTATCGCCGGTGAACAAGTAGTGTTCCCACAAGTGATGACACAGCCACGCACCGCCGGTTTGCCAGACGCCGTCCACGTTGTTGATCGGAGCGGTGCCGCGCCAGTGATCGGTGTTGTGATGCGCCACCCAACCCCGCGCGCCGTATTGTTTCTTGGCGGTGCGCGCACCGCTGATGGTGAGATCGTCAATCAAGTCGAAGAGCGGTTCGTGACACTCACTGAGATTCGCGATCTCGGCGGGCCAGTAATTCATCTGCGCGTTGATGTTGATGGTGTATTTGCTTTCCCACGGTGGATTGAGTTCCTCGTTCCAGACGCCTTGAAGGTTCGCAGGTTCATCACCGGGCCGGCTGCTCGCGATGAGCAGGTAACGACCGTATTGGAAATGCAACGCAGCTAGCGCCGGGTCGTTTTCCAACGGCGAAGTCTTCAACTGACGTTGGCGTTCATCCGTCGGCAAATCTGCTTTATCCGTACGACCCAGATCAAGACTCACTCGACGGAAAAGTTTCTGATGATCCACAATGTGGGAAGCGCGTAGTTCGTTATAGCTGCGTTTGGCGAGACTCGCCAGATCATCGTCGCATCGCATCGCCGGATCAACGGAGATGTCTTGGAAATTCTTGAAACTGGTCGCTGCGACGAGCAATAGCGTGACTGAGTCAGCTTTCTCAATCGTCAACGCATTGCCATTTTCCGTCACCAAGCCGCCACTCGTATGAACTTGAACACGCGATTCAAAACGTAACCCGTCTGCTTGAACCAAGCCGGTCAACGTCAGCATCTGATTGCGAGTGTCGCCTAGCTCGACCTCGCGCGAAGCCCCAACACCGACTCCGACACCTGAACCAAAAGTCCCCACCCCAACACCAAAGCCAACGCTGAGTCCCGGCGATCTCCGCTTGGCGCGTGCCGCCACTTCAGCGCGTGTCTGTGAATTCGTATGCGGACTATCCATCCGCAACGTGAAACTAATCTGCCCCGGCTTATCCGCTGTGATCCGCACCACAATGACGCGGTCAGGATGACTGGCGAACACCTCACGTTTGAAGGTCACATCCCCAAGCTTGTAGCTCACCGTCGCGATGGCAGTATCCAAATCCAACTCACGCCGATAGTCGGTGACATTCTCGTGACCGGGAAAAGTCAGGCGCAGATCACCGAACGGTTGATACGGCAATTGCCGCACGGGATCGCTCAGGAATTTTTCCTTCGCGAGCTTGCCAGCCGTGCCAGCGTCGCCCGCAAAGATGAGGCGTCGGATTTCTGCCAGTTGATCCCCTGCCCCTTCGCGCACGTAATCATGCGGCTTGCCGCGCCAGAGCGTGTCCTCATTGAATTGAATCCGCTCGCTCGCCGTGCCGCCAAAAATCATCGCTCCCATCCGACCATTGCCGATGGGCAAGGCTTCTGTCCATTTCGTGGCGGGTTGGGAATACCAAAGTTTGAGGTCGTTGCTCGCAGCTTCACCTGCAATACAACTCACGAGAACGAAAGCGGCAACGATGAATCGGCGATTAAGGGTCATACGCAGACATGCTATGACACGCCACCCAACTGAAAATAAAAAACTGAGCGACCTTGGAGATCGACATGCGTTCCGAGAACTCCGATGAACGCCCGCCTCATCAGTAAGCCACGAGCGAACGGATCGGAATGCCTGCCAGTTTTTCGCGTCCGTTGAGGAACTTGAGTTCGATGAGAAAACCAGCTTCGAGGATCACGCCACCGAGTTTTTGCACCAGCGCGACGGCTGCCGCAGAAGTTCCACCCGTGGCGAGCAGGTCATCCACCAGCAACACGCGGCTGCCGGGCTTAAGCGCATCCGTGTGGATCGCGACGGTGGCATGACCGTATTCCAGTGCGTAATCCTGCTCGGTAGTCTGATACGGCAACTTGCCCGTCTTGCGCACGGGAACAAATCCCGCCTGAAGTTTCACAGCAGCCGCAGCAGCGAAGATGAACCCACGCGCATCAATCCCCACCACAGCATCCACGCTACCCGGCTTGAATCGTTCCGTCAGCAGATCAATCGCCCCGGCGAACAACTTAGCATCCGCCAGCAACGGCGTGATGTCTTTGAACTGGATGCCCGGCTTGGGAAAATCCGGCACGTTGCGGATGGCACGTTCGATGTCGGCGACGGTGATGCGCGTTGAACTCATGGTGATTTGTTTGTTCTGAAAGGTTCAACGCTGAGTGCGCTCGAACTTCTCGATCATCTTCCGCATCTTGCGAAGCGCGATGTTCTGGATCTGGCGGACGCGT
>JANPGI010000586.1:0-4460 GCA_031423875.1 Verrucomicrobiota bacterium
CTCACGCCGACGATGGCGTGCCTGATGGTGACGGTTTCACTGTGGCGACAGGTGGAGCAACCGATCTTGCATGAGAGCGATGCGCAGACTGCGGTCATCGCCATGAGCATGAGTAACCAGAATTACGCACCATATCTGGCCACAAGTTTTCAACCTACAGCCAATCGTCTGGACACTTTTGGATGGACAAACAGGGGGTATTCCAAGTCTAGTGTGCCCTCTTTTACGCCCCAAAAAGGCAACTAATTTACAATGAGCATGGACAATACGAAAGCGGCTACGGCCAAAACTAAAACTCCGGAAGCCACTCCGCCCGCAACCAAAGTTCCCGCCGCCATCCCCGCGAAAACTCCGCCGCTGTTCCGGCGGATTGATTGGCTGACGTTTCTCGTCACCGCGCTATGCGTCTGGGCTGGTTACTTCTGGACGCTTGCTCCTGATCTCGGATTGGAAGACTCCGGCGAACTCGCCGTGGCTTCTATGTATGCGGGTATTCCGCATCCGCCCGGTTATCCCGTGTGGACGATTTATACTTGGCTGTGGGCGCACTTCCTCCCTATCGGCAACATCGCTTGGCGCGTCGCACTCGGTGAAGCCACGGCGGGAGCCATCGCATGCGGATTGATCGGCCGGCTCGTCTCGCGCGGCAGCAGCATGTTGATGGAAGGCATCGCAGATCTGAAACAGATCGCGGGCAAATGGGAGAACGCCATCTGCATCGTGTCCGGTTTCGTAGCGGGTCTGCTACTCGGTTACAACGGTTACATGTGGAGCCAATCGGTCATCGTGGAAGTGTACGCCTTCAGCGTGTTGTCACTCATCGCCACGTTGTTGTTCCTGTTGCGCTGGGTTTATGCGCCGCACCAGATGCGTTATCTCTACCTCGCGTTCTTCATGTATGGCATCTGCGTGAACAACCACCAATCCCTCCTACCCATCGCGATGGGGCTGGAGGTGTTAATCGTGATGGTGAAGCCGAGGCTTGGAAAAGAATTTCTGTTCTGGAACATCGTGATCTATCTCGGAGCATTGGCGATGAATCTTTCGCTGCTCGCTGGTAACATGCCGGTGTTTGTGATCTTCAACTTCATCGGTGTCGCATCTACCGCAGCGTGGGTGTGGCTCACTCTCCGCGAGAATCAAAAGACCGCAGGCTACATCGGCGGCGCGGCGGAGGGGATCGGCGCACTTCTTTTTCTTGTGACGAAATTGTCCATGAAGGTGCCGACCAACGCGATGGAATCAGCGCAAGCCGCCGAGACATTGTCGCAGATGAAGATGTACGCCCTCATCGCTCTGTTGGTTTTTGTCGGCGTCCGACTTTTCCAAGCCTACGAGTCCATGTTCATCAACAAGGAACGTCGTTCCAACGACGGACTCGCCGTCATCTGGACGGGCGTGGCGTTCATGATCGGCATGTCGTTCTACCTCTACATGGCCATCGCAGGCATGAGCAATCCGCCGATGCAATGGGGTTACCCGCGCACCGTCGAAGGCTTCATCCACGCCTTTACACGCGGCCAATACGAGAAGATCAGCCCCACCAAAGGTGTGGGCGATACCTTCTTTGAGCAGACCGCAAACTTCATCGGCACTTACACCAAACAGTTGCTGATGTATCTGGATGGCTTGGACAATGAATTCAACCTCGTTTGCATCCTCATTGCCGTTGGCGTGTTCCTCTTCTATCGCCAGATGCAAAAGCGCGAGCGCAACTGGCTCGTCGGCGTCGTCGCCATTTTCATCTGCCTCGGGCCGATGCTCGTGTTGCTGCTCAATCCGCCGCCGGATCGTCAGGCGCGCGAACTGATCCGCGTGTTCTTCACCGCATCGCACGTTCTGGTTTCCATCGGCGTCGGTTATGGCATGGCGCTGCTCGCCGCGTATCTCGCCACGCACTATCAGGCGTTCAGACGCGTCGCCATCGTCGTTGCCATCGTCGCCGTGGATCTTGCGCTCTACGCACTGGCGGTTGAAACCTACTCGCACCTCGGTGATCCCACAGTCGCAGGGTTGGATCGTTTCCAGAATGGTTTCGTGAAACTGATCTTCATCGGATTGACCGCCACAAGCCTTGTGCTGGCGACATTACAATTGATGCGCATGTCCGAGACCTCGAAAAGCAGCTTCAAACCCGTGCTCGCTTTTGCCGGCATCGGCTTGACGTGTCTGCTGATCACAGTCGTCCTGTTTAGTGCAGTTCCGCTCGACAAGGAACAGCTCAAACTCGGGCTCTTCGACAAACTCTCCATCATGATCCCCGCCAATGCCGAGATCGGCACGGACGGTCCGGCCATGATCGGCTTTGCCAAACTCATCTCCGTCCTCATCGCCGCCGTGTGCATCTACCTCTCCAACCGCAATGCCGCACCGAGCGACCGCAAAGTATTTCGACTGGTCGCAGGCTCGATCATGACCATTTCGTTCATCATGACGTTGATCATCCTGATGGGGGACAAATACGGCATTGGCGGCATCGGTCACTTCTTCAGAACACTGTTCGTCTCATTTGAACCCGGCCAATTTGCCATGCCGGTGCTGGCGAACCTCTTTTTGCTCGGGCTCACCGTCGTCTTTCTGATCGCCCTGCTGCTCTGGCGCACTCGCGCACCGCTCGCCATCACGCTCGCCATCTTTGCCGCTGTCCCGCTGCAATCCTACATGGCGCACTGGGCTGACAACGAACAACGCGGCCATCTCTTCGGCTACTGGTTCGGTCACGACATGTTCTCCCCGCCGTTCAATAACAAAGACGGCAAGCCGATTTACCCCGAGATGACGCGCGACGCCATTCTCTACGGTGGCACCGATCCCGGACGTTTCTGCCCGACGTACACGATCTTCTGCGAAAGCTTCATTCCGCCGGAATGCAAACCGCTCGATCCGAAGTTTGATCGCCGCGATGTTTATATCATCACGCAGAACGCGCTAGCCGACGGCACGTATCTCAATTACATCCGCGCCCACTACAACCGCAGCGCACAGAAGATTCGCGGCCTCGACACGCCGTTCTTCGAGGGAGCAGTCCTCAAGATGGGCGATAACTTCAGCAAGGACGACGACGCGCGCGGCCCTGTTAAGAACAAACTCGCCAGCATCGCAGACATGATGAAGCCGCTGGACAAGTTCTTCACCGGCGTCGGTGAATCCATCGAGAAAGATCGTCGCGCCGGAAGTTCCTACTTCACAGATGCAGACTTCCTCGACGTGAAAACGTTCGCGGGCAAGCTCCGTGATTCCGCCAACGGCATCTCGAAACAAATCGCCGGTGAACTCTCCGCCGAGACACGCGCGCTGCTCTCCAGCGGCGATGATTCCACGTTGAAACGCGCGCTCGCCAAAGACCTCAATCGTGTGATCGAGAAAGGTCTTTACGACGACGCTGCGATGGCGGCGAACGTAGCGGCGCGTTGGAAAGCGACGTTTGAACTCGAAGCCATCTATGACGAGAAACAACGCAGCGGCCAACTTGGGCCGCTCGCCATGCAACGCATCGTCTCGCAGGAAAACCTCGTCAAGCAACGCCACGACCGCATCCAGGCTGATCTCGAAAGACAAGCGAAGGCAGTCCAGCAAAAGTTGACTGAAGACGGTGTCACTGTTTCGCCGGAACTTGCGGCATTCATCCTCGAAGCACCTCAAAGTTCCACCCGTATCCGGCTCAACCGCCAGATCATCGAAGGTGCTTTCCCCAAAGAGATTGCCGTCAGCAAAGGTGGCGTTTACCCCGACCGCGAGATGTACATCGCCTCACCGCAGGATTCACAGGTGTGCTTCCAGGAATATCTCGCGGACGCCCAACGCCGACTGCAGATCAACCAGCTCCGCCCCGGCGAAGACGTGAAGGTCATTGATAATCGCGTTCAAGTTTCCGGTCAGGTCGCAGTCATGGCCATCAACGGACTGCTCACCAAAGTCATGTTCGACAAGAATCCGAACAACGAATTCTTCGTCGAGGAAAGTTTCCCGCTCGAATGGATGTATCCTCATCTCACTCCGTTCGGCGTCATCATGAAGATCAACCGCAAGCCGCTCCCCAGCTTCACGGAAGACATCTACGAGCGCGACCATGAGTTCTGGTCGCAATTCTCCGAACGGCTCATCGGCAACTGGATCACCTACGACACCCCGGTCAGCAACATCGTGGCATTCGTCGAGAAAGTTTATCTGCGCCACAACTGGGGCGGGTTGACCGAGGGACAAAAGAAATTCGCCCGCGACGACAACGGCCAAAAAGCGTTCTCCAAACTTCGCAGCTCCATCGGCGGAGTCTATGCGTGGCGGCTTGGACCGAGTTGTCCGCCGGAATTTGCGCCAAAAAACCCTGCGGAGAAACTTCGTCTCTACAAGGAGGCCGACTTCACATTCCGCCAAGCGTTCGCCTTCTGCCCGTACAGCCCGGAAGCCTTGTTCCGCTACGTGCAATTGTTGATCCAGCCGCCTGCTGGCATCGCGCCGCG
>JANPGI010000587.1:0-1737 GCA_031423875.1 Verrucomicrobiota bacterium
GCCGACCCTACCCAAGCCCCGGCAAATTGATTGAATAGTCCCAGTGCCTTTCCTAGTCTCTCACGCATGAAATCATTCTCTCAACGCATCGCAATCGCCGCCGCTGCCCTCATGCTCGCCGGCAATCTTCGCGCCGCTGAAACCCTCACCTTCGCTGCTATCCCCAAAAGCACAGGGGGCGAATTCTGGGAAACCGTCGCCAACGGTGCGAAGAAAGCCGCCAAAGACCTCGGGATCACGCTCAAGTGGGAAGGCACCGTCACCGAAACCGAAATCGCCGAACAAAACAAGATCATCGAAAACATGGTCAACCTGGGCGTCAAAGGCATTGCCCTCGCTCCTCTCAATCAAAAAGCCATGAAACGTCAGGTCGAAGCCGCCGTCGCGGCGGGCATCCCCGTGGTGATCTTTGATTCCGGCGTGGACGGCACTGCGCACTCAAGCTACATCGCCACGGACAACAAGAACGGCGGCGTCATCGGCGGCAAGGAACTCATCCGGCTCATTGGTGATAAAAAGGGCGCGAAAGTCATGTGTATGAGATTCATTCAAGGCACAGGCAGCACCGAGGCGCGCTCGGCGGGATTCATCGAGACGGCCAAGGCAGCGGGATTCCACGTCGCTGCCGATCCATATCCTGACACGGGCACCATCGAAGGCTGCAAAACTGCCGCTGCCAACAATCTCGAAAAATTCGTGAAGAATGGAGTGCTGGAACTGGATGGCATCTTTGCCGCGAATCTGACCGCGACCTTGGGCGTGGATTCCGCGCTGAATGATCTCCGCAAAGGCGGCATCAAGGTGAATGTGAAATTCGTCGGCTTCGACACCGCGAAAAAACTCATCGAAGGCGTACAGGCTGGAAAGATTGATGCGCTCGTGGCGCAGAACCCAGAGCGGATGGGCTACCTCGCCGTCGAAACGCTTTATAAAGTAGTGAAGAAAGAAAAAGTCCCCGCCGTGGTGGACACCGGCACAGTGCTCGTGACGAAGGAAAGGATTGCGAACGACCCGGAAGTAAGAAAGCTCGTGGGCCTTTGATACCCCGCGCGGAACAGCGGAGATGCCGTTGCCGGATGTGGCCCAAAAACTTTCGGGGCAGCAACCCAAGCCAAGCAAGTCACGGGACATTTTCAAACACGACGCTTACCACGTTGCTGTGGCCGATGACGGCCACCCCGCGCGTTGCGGAATCCCACTTCGGAGTTCGGACTTAGCGTGTTCCGTGGTTCAAAAATGGTTCCGACTTGGTATCCGCTATTTCACCTGCGGCTTCAACGTCAACGGATCGCGCAGCGGAAGTTCGGTCAATTTGCCACCGCCGAGGTCGGTAAGTTTTACAGCGTGATCCGGGTGGCCTTTGAGGATTTCCTCCTTGTCGCCAACGACGAGAATCACGAGATGTTCTGGAGTGAGATATTTTTTGGCGACACGTTGGACGTCTTCCTTCGTCACGGCATTGATGCGTTTGGCTACGGTTTGCCAGTATTCAGGGTCCGTCTGGTAACGCCCGGTATATTCCTCGCCAGCGTACACACCCACAACTTGGCCTTTGGAGGCGAAGTTGCGCGGTAACCGATCAATATAACTGCGCTTGCTGTTCTCTAATTCCTCGGCAGACACCGGCTCGGCGGTGATGCGCTTGATCTCTTCCACGATGAGAGATGTCGCGTACGCTACGGTGCGGGATTTGGATTGGAACGCGGCGCGGAAAACATATGGAAAATAAATCCCGCC
>JANPGI010000588.1:0-1551 GCA_031423875.1 Verrucomicrobiota bacterium
GCAGTCATTCGCTCCGCCGCACAACGGACAAAGCTCGGGAGCATTGTCCGCTGGCGGGCAGGCGGAAGTATGGCAGGCGTGTGCCATCCGCGTCAGGCGCGTTTGCAGCGTGCGACGATGAGTGCGCCAACGCCGAGGATCGCCAGCGAGAGCGAGGTCGGTTCAGGCACAGCCACGATGCCGTCAATCTCGGCGTTACCCGCGAGCACTTCCACGCGGACGAACTCGATACTCCCCAGCGAAACGCTTTGGCCGAGTCCGTCCTGCGCCCAGGAGATGTCGTAGCTCGCGCCGCCGCCGGAGCCATTGTAGAGCGCGCGGATGTCAGCAAGGTTTTTACCCGCGAAGCTCGATGCTGTGAGTGATGGATTCACCGGCAAACCGAAATCGCCGATGCCGTCCGTGGGGAACAGCGAGTCCACCAGCGACGCGAAGGCAGGATTGAGCGTGTAGAAATTGACGCCATCGCTGCTGACAGAGACGCGGGTGGACGTGGCATCTGCACCGTAAAGCGAACCATCCGTGGCGGGCGTGCCAACCCAGTCGAATGTCTCCAAGCTGTATTCATTCGTGATGACGAATCCGGCGTTACCAAAGATGTTGAAGTCGCGACCGAACGCATTGGCGGGGTTGTTCAGGATGGGCGCGGTGAATTGAAGCGTCAGCGAACCCCCTGCGCCGATGGAGACGACTTGTGATGACAGATAGGCTGAGTTGAACAGATCCACCGGCCCGCCGTACAACCCCGGCGTGACGCGGGAAGGTTCACCCAGCGCGCTACTGGCGGTGGTGAAACCAGCTTGGAAGCCGAGGCCGGAATTATAGGAGACAACAGACGACGCGAACTGCGCGACACTGATTTGCGTGAGGGACAAAGCACTGGCGAGCGCCAACGCGGGAACGAGTTTAATGACGAATGATTTCTGCATGTGCTGATCTTTCTTACTGAGTCCCGCTGTTGAAGGCGGGACGGTGTTTGTTTTCAGAGAGACCAGCGCGGAGTGAGAGCAATAAAAAGCCTTCACTCACACAAAACGAAAATGAAGGCATAAACGAACCCTGCCGAAAACAGATCGGCAGGCTGGCCTCATCCTCCTCTTTGCGGAGAAGTTGGGGAGTGGTTGATAGTCATTGGCTGATAGTTGATAGAAAGACGGCCACATGGCCTTCCCGCTATCAACAATCAACTATCCACCATCAACTCATCCCCGGACGAGTGCCATCAAACCGATATCCTGACTCCGGACTTCAAACCTTGCTCCCGCCTTCCCGCCCGTCCCGCACCTGCGTGACTGACAGTGGCTCGTGGGAGTTCGTAATCCGTTACAGTGGCGCAACCGTCGCCGAATCTCACGGCGTTCCCTGCATTTGATGACAACACTGACGGGCAACCTGCCCGTATCTTTCAAAGAGCGGCATGGTTGTAAGTCCGGGAAGAAACTTTGCCAAGACAATACCTGAAAAAGTTTTTCACAATGGCAGAATTCCCTTCGTTTGCCTTGCCGTGCGAAAACTGCCTTAATCCGCATCATGAAGTTTCACGCCTTCGGA
>JANPGI010000589.1:0-3584 GCA_031423875.1 Verrucomicrobiota bacterium
GAAACGTCAGGGCGAGCTGGAATCGCTGATGGCGGATGAGGCGTTCTGGAACAATCGTGAGAAGGCGCAGAAGTTCATCGACGAAGGGAACACGATCCGCAGCAAGGTTGATCCAGTCCTACAAGCCGAGCGGCAGATCGCCGACTTCCGGGAGATGATAGAACTCAGCGAGGGCGAATCTCCGGCCGCGCAGACGCAGATCGAGAAAGAACTCGAACGCGATCTCACCAAACTTCTCAAGGAACTCGACGCACTCGAACTCAAAGTTTTTCTCACCGGCCCGCACGACAAAAGCAATTGTATCCTGAGCATCAACTCCGGCGCAGGCGGTACGGAGGCGTGTGATTGGGCGGGGATGTTGCTCCGCATGTATCAGCGCTGGGCGGAATCGCGCGGCTGGGAGGTGGAGATCCAGGACGCGTTGCCCGGTGAAGGCGCGGGCATCAAGAGCGTGACGATGATCCTCAAAGGCGAGAATGCCTACGGCTTTTGCAAGGCAGAGCGTGGTGTGCATCGGTTGGTGCGCATCTCGCCATTCGACTCGAATAAGCGTCGCCACACGAGTTTTGCCAGCGTGGATACGATTGCGGAAATCGAGGAAGCGTCGTCTGACATCAAGATTCCGCCGATTGAATTTCGCGTGGACACATTCCGCTCCGGCGGCAAAGGCGGGCAGAACGTGAACAAGGTTGAAACCGCCGTCCGCATCACGCACATCCCGACGGGACTCGTTGTCGCGTCCCAAGCGCAGCGTTCGCAACATCAGAACCGCGCCACGGCGATGACGTTGTTGCTCTCGCGAATTTTCGCCCAACGTCAGGACGAGGCGAAGGCGGAGATGGAGCGGTTTTACGGCGACAAAGGCAGCGTCTCGTGGGGCAATCAGATTCGCAGCTACGTGTTCCAGCCGTATCGCATGGTGAAGGATTTGCGGACGGGCGTGGAAACCAGCAACGTGCAAGGCGTGATGGACGGCGATCTGGATGCGTTTGTAAACGGCTGGCTGCGCGCAGGCGGGCCGTTGAAACGGATGCAGGGCGTGAAGGATGAAGATGAATAGCAAAACATCCAACATTGAACGTCCAACGCCCAACATCCAATGCGCATCCGGCGCGGAAAATTGGATGTTGAGTGTTCGTTGTTGGATGTTGGATGTTACCAAATAAATTTTGTGAACATTCTCGACACCATCGTAGAGCAGAAGAAGCTTGAAGTCGCAAAGCTACCGGAGCGATTGATCGCAGCAGGTGATTTACACGACGCGATGCTGGAGCGTGGCGAGGCTCGGGATTTTTTTGCCGCATTGCAGAAGCCGCGCGTTGGCGATGTGGCTTTGATCGCCGAGGTCAAGAAAGCGTCTCCCTCGATGGGCGTCATCTGCAAAGACTTTGACCCAGTCCGCATCGCCAAAGAATACGAAGCGGCTGGCGCGAGTTGTTTGTCGGTGCTGACTGATGAGAAGTTTTTCCAAGGCTCGCTCGATTATCTCCGACAGATTCGCGAGACAGTGAAGATTCCGTTGCTGCGGAAAGATTTCATCATTGATGAGCGGCAAATCATGGAAGCCATCGAGTGGGGTGCAGACGCCATTCTGCTCATCGTTGCCATCCTTGATGACGCACGATTGAAACGCTTTCACGATCTTGCTCTCGAATCGGGCTTGTCTGTGTTGGTAGAGGTTCACGATGAAGCAGAATTGGATCGCGCCAGTGCTATCGGCGCGAAACTCATCGGCGTGAACAATCGTGATCTGAAAACATTCAAGGTTGATCTCGCCACGACGGAGCGGTTGGCGAAGAGGATGGGTAAAACGAGCGCGACCTTGCTGGTCGCAGAAAGCGGTATCCACACACATGCGGATGTTCAGCGCGTGGCAAAGTGCGGCGCAGGCGCGATCCTCGTAGGCGAATCACTCGTCAAGCAGGGCAACATCAGTGCGAAAGTCCGCGAACTTTTGACAGGCAGTTAAGCCCCCATTGGAAAGCAGATCACAGTACCACTTCCGTGCCCACGCCCTTGTCCGTGAAGATTTCAAGTATCACGGAATGAGGCGCGCGGCCATCTACCAGCGAAACTTTTTCAACGCCTGCTGTGATTGCGGCTACGGCGCTGTCCACTTTAGGAATCATTCCCTTGTCCACGATGCCAGCGGCTTTGAGTCCGGGCACTTCACTTGTTTGCAAATGAGTGATGAGCGTGGACGGGTCTTTTGGGTCGCGCATCAAGCCGGGCACGTCGCTCATGAAGACGAGGCGTTTCGCCTTGAGCGCGATGGCGACTTGCGCGGCAGCGACATCAGCGTTGCAGTTGTAAATCTTCCCGTCCTCGCCGCGCGCCGTGGGGCTGATGACTGGCGTGATGCCTTTGGAAATACATTCGAGCAAAGGCGCAGTGTTCACACCGATGACTTCGCCGACGTAGCCAACGTCAATTTTCGCGCCGGGTTTTTCTTTGTCGTCGAGCAGCATCTTGCGACAGCGGAAAATGTCCGGTCCGGCAAAACCCTTGGCCACGCCGCCGAGCGAATTGATCGTGGCGACGACTTCGGGATTGATCTCGCGCGACAACACATCGTCCACGATCTGCACCGTGGCTTCGTCTGTGACGCGCTGACCTTGGATGAAATTTGCCGCAAGCCCGGCCTTCTCCATCGCGCGCGTGATGGCCTTGCCGCCGCCGTGAACGACGACGGGATTGATCTCAACTGCCTCGAGAAACACGATATCGCGCGCGACGCCGTTGCGGACGGCGGGATCAGGCGAGTCCATGAACGAACCGCCGTATTTCACGACGAAGGTCTCACCGCTGAATTTCTGGATGTAGGGCAACGCTTCGAGGAGCGTCGCGGCTTTGGAGATCAGGTCTTGCATGAATTAAGGCGGACAAGATTTAGCCACAGATGAAACACGGATGAAACACTGATTTTTAGACTGCGTACCGCTTTCATCAAATCGGAAACTACTTCGCGGCGTTCGCACCGCGATGGTTCGTCTGAATCGAGTAAAGCCCCTTACTAGCCGTAATAAAGAGTGTCTTGTGATCTTTGCCGCCGAAGCTGACGTTGGCTGTCCAGCGTTCCGGCACGTCAATCTGTTCGATCTTATTTCCAGTCTTATCGAACACGATCACGCCTTTGCCGGTGAGGTAGAGGTTGCCCTCGGAGTCGAGTGTCATGCCGTCTGAGCCGAGTTCGCAGCGCAGCCGTTTGTTCGTCAAAGAGCCATCAGGTTGGATGTCGTAGGCGTAGGTTTTGGAAGCTTTGATGTCTGCGACGAAAAGCGTTTTACCGTCCGGCGTGCCGATGATGCCGTTGGGTTGGACGAGATCCGTCGTGACGCGCTTGAGTGTCTTGCGGTCGGCGCTCAGGAAATAAACCTGCTCCGTGCCCTGCGGCGGCTTGTCGTAGTTCCACCACTCGCGTTTGTAGAATGGATCGGTGAAATACAGCGCTTGATCGGGCCGCACCCAGACATCGTTGGATGAGTTGAGGATTTTGCCATCGTATTCGTGCGCCAGCACCGTGTGTTTTCCATCGGGGGTGATTGACCAAACTTCTGCTTTCTCGTCGGCGCAGGCGATGAGAT
>JANPGI010000590.1:0-2116 GCA_031423875.1 Verrucomicrobiota bacterium
ACGGCCTGCATCATCGGGCTGTCCTGCAACCAGGTCGTGACGGCGAAATCGCGTCCGAGCGCATCTTCCAATTCGTGAGCCACGCGCCCGGCTTGATACGGATCACGGATGGCAACGGTCAGCCCATGGATTTCATCGCTGTCTTCGAGGCCGAACATCGTCTGTGCGCGTTCGAGTGACATGATGACGTATTGCGAATTGAATTCGTCCAAGCCTGCATCGAAGACGCCACGCACCTCAAACTCGTCCGGCGGAATTTGTTTTTCGCCTTCCTTGCCAACACTCGCGCGCATCTTGCGAAGATGGCGTTCGGAAAGGATTGAAACGCGGTCGCCCACGAGCAGTTCCATGGCATAGGCCATTTTCGCGCCGACCAGAAGTCCGGGCCGCCCGCTGAGATCAAGTTCACCACTCACGATGTTGCTGGCAAGGCTACTGACAGTCGCTTCGGCGGTAGGATCAATGCCGCGAACCATTGGCGCACGCAGCAGTGCCTGTCCGTTGGTGGGTTGGGTTTCAAGCATTACCTGACCGACCACGTTCGGTGAAACACCGATCACGTTCTTGTTCGATGCGATGATGCTCATCACCGAGGCGTAATCCGGCATCGTGCGATCTCTTAGTTTGCCGTTGTTGAATTCATATTTCACCACGCGAAGATGCGCGGTGAATCCAAAAACCTTTTCACGAAGCTCGGCATCGAACCCGCTCATCACGCTGATGACGATGATGAGTACTGCCACGCCAAGCATGACGCCCATGATGGAGATGAGCGTGATGATCGAAACGAAAGACCGCTTGGGCCGCAGATAACGCAGCGCGAGCAGGAGTTCAAACGGAAGTTTCGACATGCGCGGCAGGCTAGACATCGCTCGTGCGAGTGTCAACGGACGGACGGATTTCGTTTGGCTCGAAGCCCAATCAACTCTTCTCTTCGATCAACTCGCGGCGAGCGCCGCTGAGAAGTTGTTCGACGAAGCTGGTCGTATAGATGCCGCGACGGAAGTTCGGGTCTTGCAAGATGGCTTGCTGGAACGAAATGGTGGTCTTGACGCCCGTGATCAGATATTCGCCGAGAGCGCGGCTCATCTTGTCCATGGCCTCGCGGCGATCTTTGCCGTAGGTGATGAGCTTGCCGATCATCGAATCGTAGTGCGGTGGGATCGTGTATCCGGCGTAAGCGTGAGTGTCCACGCGCGTCCCGCGTCCGCCGGGCTGGTAATACATTTCGATGCGACCAGGGCTGGGACGAAATTCGTCGAAAGGGTCTTCCGCGTTGATGCGGCATTCGATGGCGTGGCCTTTGAATTGAACGTCGCTTTGCGACATCTTCAATTGCTCGCCAGAAGCGATGAGGATTTGCATCCGCACGAGGTCAACCCCGGTGACTTCCTCGGTGATGGGATGTTCCACCTGGATGCGCTTGTTGACTTCGAGGAAATAATAATTGCCCTTGTCGTCCACCACGAATTCAACCGTGCCTGCGTTCGTATAATGCGCCGCTTCGGCGATGCGAATGGCAGCTTTACCCATCTCCTTGCGGAGTTTAGGAAACTTGTTTTCGATGAGCGGCGAAGGTGTTTCTTCGACAACCTTCTGGTTCCGGCGTTGCACAGAGCAATCGCGCTCGCCGAGATGGATGATGTTACCGCGATTGTCGCCAAGGATCTGAAACTCGATGTGGTGCGGGTTCTCGATGAACTTTTCGATATAGACGGCGGAGTTGCCGAATGACTTATCCGCTTCGGTGCGTGCAGTGTGGTAACCCTTCACCAACGAAATGTCATTGTGCGCCACACGCATCCCGCGTCCGCCGCCGCCTGCGACGGCTTTGATCATTACCGGGTAGCCAATTTTCTTGGCGACTACGAGCGCGTCCTTTTCGTTCTCGACGATGCCGTCTGAACCGGGAGGCGTCGGCACGCCAGCTTTCTTGGCGAGATTGCGGCTGATGGCTTTGTCTTCGAGCGCATTCATCGCACGGGAGCTCGGTCCGATGAAGCGGATGTTACAGCTCTCGCAAACGTCCGCGAAGTGGGCGTTCTCAGAAAGGAATCCGTAGCCAGGATGGATCGCGTCCACGTCGGCGATTTCCGCCGCGCTGATGATACGATCA
>JANPGI010000591.1:0-11532 GCA_031423875.1 Verrucomicrobiota bacterium
CAGTTTTGCAATCGTCGGATGAAAATCCTCCAGTGACGCCCGCTCAGGAATCAAAGCCTGTCTTGCAACCGCCAGCCAAAAGTCCGCCCGTGGCGCTTGCTCATTCGCATCCAATCGAACTTTTGCGCTTCAACACTTGCGGCAGTGTTGATGACGGCAAGTCCACGCTCATCGGTCGCTTGCTCTACGATTCAAAGTCGTTGATGGAAGATCAGGTCGAAGCACTCGAAAAATCCGCCGACATCACCGGTGGCGGCCAGATCAACCTCGCCAATCTCACCGACGGCCTTCGCGCCGAACGCGAGCAGGGCATCACGATTGACGTCGCCTATCGCTACTTCGCCACGCCGAAACGGAAATTCATCGTCGCCGACACGCCGGGCCACGTGCAATACACGCGCAACATGGTCACCGGTGCGAGCACGGCGAATCTTTCCATTGTGCTCGTGGACGCACGCCAGGGCGTGATCGAGCAGACGCGCCGTCACACGTTCATCGCGGCCATGCTCGGCATTCCGCATCTCGTCATTGCCATCAACAAGATGGACTTGGTGGATTGGAGGCAGGAACGCTTTCAGGAAATCCGCGACGAGATCGAAGATTTTCTCCCGAAGCTCGATGTGTTCCGCGACGTGAAGTTCATCCCGATCAGTGCGCTCAACGGCGACAACGTGGTGGACGCCTCCAAGCATACGCCGTGGTATGAAGGCCCGCCGCTGCTCGCTCATTTGGAGAACGTCCACATCGCGAGCGATTGGAATCTCAACGCGTTCCGTTTCCCGGTGCAATGGGTGAATCGCCCGAACAATCCGACCGACCAAACGCTGCACGACTTCCGTGGCTTGAGCGGTCAAATTGCCAGTGGCATCGTGCGCAAAGGTCAGCAGGTCGCCGTCCTGCCCGGTTGCATCAAGACGACGATCAAGGATATCTGGACCTACGACGGCTCGCTGAACGAAGCGTTTTGCCCGCAGTCCGTGACGATCTGTTTGGAGCATGACATTGATATCAGCCGAGGCGATATGATCGTTGGGTTGGAACAATTGCCCGGCATGGCGAGTGAGTTGCGCGCGAGAATTTGTTGGATGAGCATTCGTCCGTTGCAGGCCGGGAAAAAGTATTTCCTCAAGTACGGCCCGCAGACGGTGCAAGCCGTCGTGACGCAGGTCGAAGGTCGCATCAACATGGAAACCTTGGACCTCGAAGCCGGGCCAACTGAATTTCGCGCGAATGACATCGGCGTCATCCGCCTGAAGACGGCCAAACCGATCATCTATGATGGTTACACCACGAATCGGCTGACTGGCTCATTCATCCTCATCGAGCAGGGAACGAACGCAACCGTGGCCGCCGGTATGTTGTTCCCGCCGACGGAAGCGGTGAAGCCGGAATACACGGACTTCGCAATTTAATACGAAGAAGCTGCGGAAGCGGGCGAGCCGTGTGATGTCGCTGGAGCCGAAGAGTGGCGAAACAAGTTTAAGAACCAACCTTGGATTGTGCCGCGAGTCTGGCGGTTGGCTTGGTGAGTAATACGGGGCGACCAAGCGATCGTCTGAAAATTTCGGCGCGGCAGGTTGTCGCACACGGGACAAGGCTGGGGATCATCGGCGCGCAGTTCATCAGCATCTTCGCGGGGAATCTGAGATCGATAATGGCGGCATGTCATCATGTTCTTAGTAACGCACGCTCGTGTTACGGTCGTGTGTCAGCGTGGTGAATTTGCGGAAACGCCTTTCTTGGGAGCGCCGAGCTCGCTCGGCACTCCTAAAACAACGCCATCTGCTCGTGCCAGCCGGGGGCGACTGCATCCACGCCCTGCGCCCGCAGTGTTTGCGCGAACTCCCGGGTGAAGCCGTGGACGGTGAAAACTTTCTTCGGTTGCACCTGCTTGACCAGTTCCAGCAGCCCGTCATAGTCCGCATGGTCGCTCAACGGAAACGCGGCATCCGTCCTGGAGCGATA
Organism: Verrucomicrobiota bacterium; assembly: GCA_031423875.1. Taxonomy (GTDB): domain Bacteria; phylum Verrucomicrobiota; class Verrucomicrobiia; order Limisphaerales; family JADLHS01; genus JADLHS01. Next base: position 1,966 of record JANPGI010000591.1, read on the forward strand.
GCGGCAGTTCGAATCCATCGCCCAGCCCGTGATGGCGGCACTCCGCATTGGGCTGAGTGCGATTTTCTGCATCGTCTTGAGCGAGTTTGGTGGTGCGATGATGACTTTGCCTTGCGCAGATTGAGGATCAAACGCCTCATATGCGGGAAATTTCATGCCGAGCTTTTCATAGAGCTTGGTCATTTTGCGCACGTCACGTTGCAGCATGATGGACAGACCCACATCGGCGAGGCCGCGCAAAATTTCCTGACTCTTGCCCAGCGAGTAACCGTAGAGCACCGTCGTCGCCCCGTCAGCCAGTGCTTCGCGGGAAAACTTCACTATGTCAGTTCGCACCGTTTCTTCCGGCGGAAACTGGTAGCGCGGCAGACCAAACGTCGTCTCCATGATGAGCGTATCCGCGTGACAGGTTTCGGGTTTTTCCGCTGCAAGACTGGGACGCAGTTTGAAATCACCCGTGTAGAGTAACGTTTCGCCGCGCCACTCGATGAAGGCCATTGCGCTGCCGAGAATGTGTCCGGCAGGCAAAGCGGTGAGATGAAAAGTTTCGCGCTCGAACTGAAATTCCATACGCTTGCCAAAACTCAGGATGTGTTCGCGACGTTTCCCCGGCAGTCGTGTCCGCATGAACAACGACGTTGCCGTAGTCAATAAAACCTCGTCGTGCGCAGCAATGTGATCCGCGTGGGCGTGGCTGACGAAGACGCGTTCACTGCCGCGCTGCCGTTTGCGCGCATCCAGCCAGAGGCCGAGTTGCGGCAGATGGATTCCGGAGCGAGTGAATTGGATTTCCAACAACACGCGCACAGCGTAGGCGCAACGCAAAGCGAGTCAAACTCCGGTCGTAAAACTCGACTCCATCATTCTTCTGGCTGCGGCAAACCCGCTTTCTTATAGTTGAAACATCATGCACACCACGAAACGAATTCGCTTCATCGCTTCAGTCACCACGCTGATCACCCTGCCGTCGCTTGTCATCGGAGCGAGTCAACTCACTGTCACCGCCGTCAACAAACTGCCGCTCGCTCGCGCCAGCCAGACGATTGAGCTTTCGGCTAAACAACTCGAACCGCTCGGCGCAAAGGAACTCGGGACGATTCACGTCAAGGATTCCGCTGGCAAGGAACTCCTCGCTCAAGCCGTGGACACCGATGGCGACGCGTATCGCAAGGCCGACATCGTGATTTTCCAAGCTGACTTCGCCGCGAACGAAACCAAGACGTTCACTGTTGCTGTCGGCGCGAAGCAGGTTTTCAAACGCGAACAGTTCAAGGCATTTGGCCGTTTCAACCGCGAGCGCTTCGATGATTTTGTTTGGGAGAACGACCGCATCGCGCATCGTACCTACGGCAAGGCGTTGGAAACTTGGGATGGCGAGCCGCTCTCCAGCAGCACGATTGACATCTGGTCCAAGCGCACGCCACGCATGGTCGTCAACGACTGGTATCTGAGCGACGATTACCATACTGATCACGGCGACGGCGCGGACTACTATTCTGCTGGTCCGTCACGCGGTTGTGGTGGCAACGGTCTCTGGGCCGCCGACCGGCTCTGGACATCGCGCAACTTCGTCAACTCCCGCGTGCTCGCCAATGGCCCAATCCGTGTGATGTTCGAGTTGGAATACGCGCCGTTCCAAGTGGACAACATCAGCGTCAGCGAAGTGAAACGCATCTCGCTTGATGCCGGTTCGCAACTGGATCGTTTCCAGAGCAGCTACAAACAATTCACGCGCCCCGGTCAGGCGCAGAAGCTGACGACTGGCATCGGTCTCAAGAAAACCGGCGGCGAACAAGTCGAGGCAAGTGCCGAACGCGGTTGGTTGTTGAAGTGGGAAAAGGTGGAGAAGAACGCTGGCAATCAGGGCCTTGCCATCATCGTTGACCCGAAGGCTTTCGAGAAGCAGACCGAAGACAAACTGAACCAACTTTTCCTCGCCAAAGTCCCTGAGAACAACGTCGTGTCCTACTGGGCGGGCTTCTGTTGGGACAAAGCCGGTCAAATCACCGATGCCGCCGCGTGGAAGAAATACGTGGATGAATTCGCGCAGGGCACGCAGTCACCGATCGAAGTGAGTGTGGCGGCGAAGTAGGTGGTTGGCCGTGTGTGGAAAACAGTCGTTTCAAGTTGTGATAGGTGCGACTGGTGTATTGCTGAGGGCGGGGCGGGTTATTAGTCTTCGGATATGAGCGCATTCCCGGTCAGTAATGAAAAAGAGTCTCAACTTGCTCGACGCATGTCGGAGCTGGGGGTGAGCGAGGCTGAGATTGATGAATCGTTTGTGCGCTCTGGTGGCCACGGCGGACAGAATGTGAACAAGGTTTCCACCTGCGTGATGCTTCTACATCGTCCGACTGGGATTCAGGTGAAGTGTCAGACGACCCGGCAGCAGGGGTTGAATCGTTTCATGGCGCGACATCTCTTGATTGACAAGATCCAGGCACAGCGCCTAGCAAAAGTTAAAGTAGAGAGGGATCGCGTGGAGAAGTTGCGGCGCTCGAAACGCAAACGATCAAAGGGAGCAAAGGAGCGAATGTTGGCTGACAAGTCGCGTCATGCGGCCAAGAAGTCTTCGCGGCGTGGGCGGTATTCTGATGATTGAGGCTTGAGCGACCATTTAGTCCGGTCACTTCTTAAATTTTCCAGCCAATAAATCCGCGATGTCTTCTATCTCAAGAAATCCGTGCAACTGCCGGATGCGAGTGGGATGGCGCATTTTGCGGAGGGCTTTAGCTTCGATCTGGCGGATGCGTTCACGCGTGACGCGGAATGTTTTCCCGACCTCTTCAAGCGTGCGTGCGTAGCCGTCGCCAATGCCGAATCGGAGTTCGAGAACTTTGCGTTCGCGTTCGTTCAAGCTGGAGAGAACGTCCGTTAGTTTATCTTTGAGAAGGGCGAAACTGGTGATGTCTATCGGGTTCTCGGAGTTTTTATCCTCGATGAAGTCGGCTAGACTGGTGTCGTCACCGTCGCCAACGGGTGATTGCAACGAGATAGGTTGCTGCGCCATCTTCAATACGGCGCGGACACGCTCGACCGGATACTGCATCTCCTCGGAGAGTTCTTCGGCTGTAGGCTCGCGTCCAAAATCCTGAAGCAACCGCTTCTGCATCCGCATCAACTTGTTGATCGTGTCAATCATGTGGACGGGGATGCGGATGGTACGCGCTTGATCTGCGATGGCGCGCGAGACTGCCTGGCGGATCCACCAGGTCGCATAGGTGGAAAATTTGTAGCCGCGCTTGTACTCAAACTTCTCGACGGCTTTCATCAATCCCATGTTGCCCTCCTGAATGAGATCAAGGAAGGACATGCCTCGGTTGGTGTACCTCTTGGCGATGGAGATGACGAGGCGGAGGTTGGCTTCTACCATTTCGGTTTTGGCCTGATTTGCGAGAGCGGTGAAGTGGTTGATAGCGCGATGCGCCTCGGTGAAATCCTTGGCGGACATGCGGACAAATTCTTCCAGAACTTTAATTTTTTCTCCCTCAATCTCAATTTCGGAACGATGAATTGTCGCGAGAGAGTGACGTTTATGTTCCTCGATGATATGGCGGCTGCTCTGAATCTTGTCGTGGATGTTTTCTGCCACGAGCACCATTTCTTCGACAACTTTGTGTTTGAAGAAAAACTTTCCAAAGGTCGCCTGAAGTTTGGAGTCAAGCATCTTGAACGCGTTTAACGCGCGCGTGTGGCCCGATTTGTTTTTGGCGGCGCGCAGTCCGTTGAACTGTTCGTCCACCTGCTGATCCAGTTGGCGGACAGCCTTCATCAGCTTGTGGAGCGACTTGAGATAGCTCTCGCGATAATCTGCTTTTTGATCCATCACGATGCGGTCAAAGCGTTCCCGTGGCGGCTCGGATGTAAGTTTTTCCGCCAGAGCGATGTGTTCCTTGGCCGTGAAACCAAGGCTGTATATGACACGTTGAACTTCGTGTTCCGCGTCTTCGATGCGTTTTGAGATTTCGACTTCCTGCTCGCGTGTGAGCAGCGGCACCTGTCCCATTTGCCTGAGGTACATCCGCACGGGATCGTCCAAAACGTCGAGCCGGTCTTTCTCGTCTTCTTCTGTGTCCGCTTGGCGGGATTGATCCACTTCCGCTTGATCAACGATTTCAATCTCCAGCCCGCGCAACTTCGTGAACACTTCGTCAAGGTCATCCGGCGTGACGACGCTGTCCGGTAGGGCGTCATTGATGTCGGAGTAGGTCAGGTGGCCCTGTTCGCGAGCCAGGTGGATGAGCTCTTTGACCTTGTCGGCGATGTCAGCAGGGCTGGCCTGCGTCAAGGGTTGAATACGGTGAGACTCATGCTCGGCATGGTTATGTCCATTGGCTTCTGAGCGAGGAGGAGAACCAGCGATGACTCGCGAAGTTCTGTTGAGCTTTTGCATCTTGGCCTTTGGCACGGATGCACACAAATTGCTCTTACGCATAAAGAATAAAAACGACTGCCTTGGTCTATTACAGGTGGAACGGCTGAGGAATATGTGGTCGCTGCTCTGATGCGTCAAGCGGTGTAACAAGAAATTTTCAGAAGTGTTTCCGATTGGTAAAACCCACGTGATTCAGGCACGAAAACGTCAGAAGGCGCAGCAAGAATTCTCGCTGCGCCCTTGATGAAGGTTGATCAATAGCGGGTCGTTAATTGCCTACCGGCACGGATACGCCGACGCGCGCTCCGCCGAATGCGTTGACGCCTTCGTTGGCTGCGACCGTGTTCACGAACGTGGAGAGGATGCTGTCCATGTAGCGGGTGAGCGCCCGGTAAGGCGAGTAAGGCACGAACACGATGTCGTGTGGCTCGAGCATTATGTCGCCCGCTTTTCCGTTGATGATGTCGTTGTAATCAACGATTGCCATTTGGGGTGAAGTCAACGAACCGCGAACGATTGCGACTTGTGAAACGAACGCGTTGGGCAGCGGCCCCCCACCTGCCGCGATTGCAGCGATTAGCGTCGGATGTTCGGACAACGCCATTGTGCGAGGCGTTCTTACTGCGCCGAACAGGTAGATTTCCCGTTGTGCTCCGGAGGGCACATAAACGAAGTCATCCGCCTTGAGGTAGATGTTCTGTGACATGTCACCCAGTTCGAGCAGGCGATGGAAATCCACTGGCAATGTCTGTCCGCCTCGGATCACGAAAGCGTGGCGCAGATCGGCAAGCTCGACTGTGGCTGTGGAACTCGCGGCGCGGCGCGTGCCGCCTGCGAGTGACATGGCTTCGAGTAGCGTGATGGGAGAGGTGGTCGGGTAAGTGCCGGGTTGTTGGATCGAGCCGAGCATCCAGATGTGCTTGCTGCCGACGGTGCGGAGCGTCACCGATACCTGCGAGCCGGTCATGTAGGCGTCGAGTTCTTTTTCCAGCAATCGTTTCGTCTGTCCGACGGTCAATCCCCACACATCGAGGCCGGGTAGCAGGTCGAAATAAATTTTCCCGTCGGGTCCAACAGTCAGATCCACGCGGGATGTTGCGCGCCCTAGGATTTCAGCTTGTATCTGATCACCTGGTCCGAGTGTGAAGAGTTCGCGGTCGGGTTGCAGCAACCCTGGATCAAGCTGTCTGCCGAGGTTGAGTCCTACTGCTGAGTTGGAGAACGTTCCCGTAGCGCGCGGGTTGAATCGCGGGGCGTCACTGTGGCTTGGCACCTGACAGCCGGTGATTACCGCGAGCGCGAGACTGATCCCGCAGATCGAAAAAATATTCTTCATGGATTTACGATGGGTGAAGTGATGAACGGTCCGACGTGTTGTCCCGTCCACGTCACGAGAGCCGCTTGGATGAATGAAAGGGTGGCGTGATCAAGAATTTCCTCGGCTCTAGCCCATGGACGCCGCGAGACGAACACGATGTCTTTGGGTTCAAGTTTGAAATCAGGTTTCTCGCCAGCAAGGATCGCCTTGGCATCCACGATGTAAGTCTCAGGAGAATCCAGTGAGCCACGCACCACGAGCACACGGCTTTGATACGCTTTGTCCACGAATCCACCACGCGATGTAATTGCGCTGATGAGCGTGGCGTTCTGCGAGTAGGGAACGACGCCCTGACCAGCGACTGCGCCCACCACGAATATCTGGTTCGCAGAAGATGACGGGAAATAAATATAATCATCCGGCTCGATAGCGACGTTCTGGCTGAGATCGCCCTGTTGAAACAGTTTGATGAAATCCACCTTGAGCCGTTTACCGCCGCGCATGACGAAGCTGTGAGAGAGATCGGCGAGTTCCACGGTGTTCTGTTCAAACATTCCTGTCTCAAGCCCGCCTGCTTGTGCGATGGCCTCGATCATCGTCGTCGGGCGTTCCAGTTGGAACACACCTTTGCGCGCGACGGCGCCCAGCAGATAAAACTTTTTGCTGCGGTAGTTTCCGGGGGTGATGATGGTGCGCGGGTTGTTGTAAAACTTTCCAAGCTCGGCATCGAACTTCGTGCGCAATTCATCAATCGTCATCCCTGTCGCTGCCACGTCTTCCGCTTGTAAGAATGTCACGCGCCCATCCGGGCCGATCACGACATCGCGCTTCACTGAGTCTGGTTGGTTGTAGAGGGAGAAGTTCAGTGTATCGCCGGGGCCGAGTGTCAGGCGGCGTTGCCAGTTAGCTCGAGATTCAGGCGATGAGGTTGAGAAGAGTTGTTTGGGAGCTGCGGGAGTCGGTGCGGTTGCGCTTGCGTCAGCAGTTGCAGCGGTTGTCGTTTCTTGTGCTCGAATGGTCGTCGTTGCGATTGCAACAGACAGCAAAGCTGTCGTCAGTAATTTTTTCTTCATAGTGCGATGTGTGCGCTGATTCGTTTTGAGATCCAGTGCGGCAACCTCCTGTCCTTCGGCTTCCAACGGCGCGAAAAGGTTACGTCTCCAAGTTCCATTGCGAAACGCCAACGAATCCCGACGCGTGTTCCGGGAGATTACCGAACGTGTTTGGAAAGTCACGCCGTTGTCACGAACGGCGGCATTGGGCAATCCAGTGTTTCTGCGATGCCGCGAAGAAGCTCCGCTTCGTTCTCTTGAATCACGCCATCCGCGCCGACAACACGGACGCAGGCTTCGAGCAGATTTTTTTTGATCTGCGGCACGGCCAGACCGAGCCGGTCGAGACAATCGTTGATCTCGTTTAGGCCACAATCTTCGCGCGGCAGCAACGTCAGCGGCACGCCCGTGGCCCGGATGTAGGGAACGCCAGACTGAAATGCTTTTGCGATCTCACTGGGATCGGTTTGACCTGTGTGCGCGAGCGCAGACAGCAGCAATTCACAATCAGGCGCGAGCGGCTTGATGGTGTAATACTGCGTGGCGCGCGGGCGGGCGCGTGTGAAGTGCGGTTCGAGTTGGTGACGGATGATCTTCTGGAGGACGAATTCAAACAGCACGATCTGCTCGTCACTTTCGATCAGCCACTGAAGTGTGTTTGAAAACTTCTGGAATTGATCCGCGCCTAGTTGCCGCAGCGCGGGCAAGGCGAGATTCACGAGCGGCAAGCGCGAGCGTTGAACAACAGCGGAAACTTCCGGCCAGAGTGCGATGATTTGTTCGCGCATCGCCGGGCCGGCGGCGTTCGCCAACTCATCAAGCTGCGTGGCACGTAAGGATTCGTCGTCACTCAGAATCAATGAGTAGAGCAGGGCACACGCGCCTTGTGGATTTCGTGCCGCCATGAGGATGTTTTCTGGCAGAGACTCTCGGAACTCCACCGCATAACGCAGTTGCAGTGGCGTGGGATTGCCGATGTTTGGCATCACGCTGGACGCTTGGATGACGGCTGCCGCGCCTGCAAGTCCAGCCGCACCTGTCGGGAAACCGGGAATGATCTGCGGCATAGCAGAACGGCGTGCTGGTTTCTTGGTGACTAATTCTGCTTCCACTTCGTAGGACGGCTGCGGAAATTTCCCATCCCATTGAGGATTGATTGCCCGGATACGTTCCTCCAACGGCGGATGCGTGGCGAAGGCGTTGAACAACGAACTCTTCATCGCATTGCCAAAGAACATGTGACTCGCCTCGGCAGCGTGTTCGTTTTCAATCTGTGAACCTGCATGAGCCGCACCGATTTTTTGGAGTGCTCCGGAAAGTCCGTCTGGGTTGCGCGTGAACTGCACGGCTGATGCGTCCGCGAGAAATTCCCGCTGGCGACTGATCGCCGCTTGGATGAGTTGACCGAATATGAATCCGACTCCGCCTAGAACCAGCAGCACCAATCCCAGCAAAGGCAGGGGATTCTTGTCGCGACCATTGCCTCGCGACCGCAGCAATGCTCGTCCGATGACAGTCAGACAGACGATGCCGAAGATGATTCCCATCAAGCGCAGATTGATCCGCATGTCGCCATTCAGGATGTGACTGAACTCGTGGCCGATCACGCCCTGCAACTCATCGCGCTTGAGCGTCGTGATACAACCGCGCGTCACACCGATGGCGGCGTCATTGATGTTATGCCCCGCAGCGAAAGCGTTAATCCCTTCCTCATTATCCATCACGTAAACTTTCGGCACGGGCACGCCCGATGCGATAGCCATCTCCTCGACCACGTTCAACAGCTTTCGCTCGTGCGGATCATTTGTGGTCGTATCAAGCAATCGTCCGCCAAGCGACTCCGCTACGGCACTGCCGCCGCTGGAGAGTTGCGCGGTCTTGAACAAACTCCCGCCGATGATGACTGCGAGAGTTCCGCCGGCCGCGTAGAGAAATATCTGCGCGTTCCAAAGCGAGAACGGCTGTGTGTAGCCACGATGCTTGTAATTCGACGCGCCATGAAACATGAACAGAGAGGCAAAATAGATGCTCGCCACGATCAGCACGACCGCGATGACGAAGTAGAACACGAGAAGCTTCGTGTTCTTGCGGGCTTTGTCCTGGCGCTCGAAGAAATCCATGTGTGTTGAGGAAGGTCAGATGAAGAACAGCCTTTGCCGCGCACTCATCTGACCGTTAAATCCATCAGGCAACCGTGGCAATCAGAACGAAACCTTCACGGCTTCACGTTGCTCCGGTGCTTCCACCTTGAACGATTCCGCTGCGGTGAAGTTGAACATGCCAGCGATGATGTTCGTGGGGAACACTTCGCGCGCCGTGTTGTAGCCCATCACGCTGTCGTTGTAAGCCTGACGCGCGAACGACACTTTGTTTTCCGTGGAGGTCAATTCTTCCATGAGTTGATTCATGGACGTGTTGGCCTTGAGGTCAGGATACGCTTCTGTGAGCGCAAACAGCCTTCCGAGCGACGCGCCGAGCGCGCCTTCCGCACTGGACAAAGCCTTCATCGCTTCGGGATCACCGGGATTGGCCGAGACTTTGTTGTTGGCCGAGGATGCCGAATTGCGCGCGGCGATGACGGCTTCCAGCGTGCCTCGTTCGTGCTTGAGATAACCCTTGGTCGTCTCAACGAGATTCGGGATGAGATCGTAACGACGTTTCAACTGCACATCAATCTGTGCCCACGCGTTCTTGAAGCGATTGCGCAGCGCCACTAGGCCGTTGTATTTGCCGATGATGAACAACGCGATCAAAACCACGACCCCGACCCCGACAAGTAGAGCAATAATCATATTAACCTTTTAATGTTGTTAACCGACGCA
>JANPGI010000592.1:0-3938 GCA_031423875.1 Verrucomicrobiota bacterium
GTGTCAGCCATTCTATCGGATCGCTGGCGGTCGTTATGCGGAGGCGGGTTATCACATCATGTTTCCCGTCTGGAAATGGTGGTTCAAACGTCAGCCTCATCACAAGTGCGATGTCGTCCATGCCGTGATGGGATCCGCCACCGAACCGTTTGATGTCGCGGACAAGACAGGCGCGCTGAAAGTTCTGGATGCGTCGAACTCCCATCCGACGAGCTTCTACGGTTTCTGGCAGCGCGAACTGGACATCTGGAACCCATCCGCCCAAGTCAGCGTGCCACGCCGGGTTTTTGCCCGCGCAAATCAGGAGATTCATCGTGCGGACGTCGTGCTGTGCGCGTCCACCTATGTGCGCGACTCGATGCTTTACAACGGCATTCCCGAATCGAAGCTCGCGGTGAATCCCTTCGGCGCAGACTTGAAAGTGTTCGTTCCGCGCGAACGCCCGCCTGAAAAACCGCGTTTTCTGTTCGTCGGCGGATTGACGCTGCGCAAAGGACTTCAGTATCTGATCCCAGCGTTCGAGCAACTAAAGAAACTGCGGCCCGACGCGGAGTTGATCTTGTGCGGACCGTTGAATCACGCCGACTTTGCGGAGCTGTACCTGCGCTGGAAACATCTTTTCACACATATCCCCAGCATCGCGCACAAAGACCTCGCTGAACTCATGCGCTCTTGCACGGCATTTGTGTTCCCGTCGGTCGAGGAGGGTTTCGCAAGAGTGATCGCGGAGGCTATGGCAGGCGGATTGCCGATCATCGCCACGCACAACAGCGGCGCAACCACGGTCGTTGAAGACGGCAAACACGGCATTATCGTGCCGACATGTTCCTCTCCAGCAGTCACGGCAGCGATGTTGAAAATGATCGAGCAACCTGACGTATGCGATGCGATGGGCAAAGCCGCCGCCGCGCGAATGGCGCTAGACGGTTCGTGGGCGTGTTACGCCGGGCGACTGATCGAAACTTATACCGCGCACTTGGCAAGAGAGTGATACGTCTCCTCACGGCGTTGTCCGCGCCAGCACAACGCGGAGGCCGAAGATGTTCATGGCGAGTGTCTGCGAAATGCTGTTCCGGTAACCGGGCCGACAGGATGCGGCGTCATCACCGTGGCTGCCGCCGCGGAATATTTTGTTGCCGCCTGATGTGTTCGGTGCGGGATCGGTGATGCTGCTGCCCGCGTTGAAATAGGCTGAGTCCTGAACCCATTCGCAGACATTCCCCGCCGTGTCGTAAAGCCCCACGCGTTCGGCAGTTTCTGCCCGACGAGATGTGTCCCGCCGCCGGAGTTGGTGGAATACCACGCGTAGTTTTGAAGCGCGGCATAGGGATAATCATTCCCCCAACTGAAACGATCCGTTGAGCCCGCCCGCGCAGCAAATTTTCATTCGGCTTCCGTCGGCAAACGATACGCATAGCCCGCTGGCAGGCGGCCGGCCATGGCTTCGCGGATGTTCAGGAGACGACAATAGTTCGTGGCCTGCGTCCAACTCACGGATTCGACCGGGAGATTCGCATCGCCGGGAAAGCCGCTGGGGTTACTGCTCGTGACGGCGAGGTATTCACCTTGTGTGACTTCGTATTTCCCGATGAAGAAACCTTTGGACAAAGTGGCTGTCGTTTGCGGTTGCTCGTCAGAGGTGATATCAGGATCGCTGCCCGGACTGCCCATGATGAATTGGCCGGGCGCGATCCATACCAGATTCGTGAGAGGTGGCGAGAACGGCGGATTGACACCTCCGCTCTCAAAAATGCGGCGCATCCGATAGTAGGCAGTGACGCCGCGCGGGTAGAGATCGAGCCAGGTTTGATTGGTGGTGGTGAAAACGAGCGTGGCGATGTTCTGCCAGGCGGTGAAGTTGGTGGTGCCGAGCGGTGCCGTCAATTGCAACTGCGGAAGGGTAAGCGTGACGGGAATCATCTGGATACTGAGTGAACTGTTTTGGCCCCGAGTGGTCGCAACGCAACCGATCATGGCAAAGGCAGCCAGCGCGAGTGCATAAATGTGTCGCAAGAATGAACAACGTGTGGTGTCGCCGGAAGAACAAGTCGGGTAACGCCGAATCTAGGGAGTTGCCTGTTTGGGTCAAACAGTTTTCTGATGAAGCGGATTTGTTTGGTGTGTCCGGCAAAGCGTGGAAATTGACACGCCATCATCGCCCGTGATAGCGTCAGCAAAGTCAGTTGAGTCGTAAAACCATGAGCTCAATCCTGAACCAACATGTCCTCGTGTTGAACCGGCTATGGCAGGCGGTGAACGTCTGCACAGCGCGTCGCGCCCTCACCTTGCTCTTCCAAGGCCAAGCGCAGGTCGTTCTCGACCACGCAGACGGTTCATTTCAAACCTACAACTTTTCCGCGTGGCACGATCTCTCCCAGCAATCGCCGCATCCCGAATCCGTCCATACCATCTCGTTTCGCATCCGGCTGCCGCGCGTCATCTTGCTGCTCGCGTACGACCACATGCCGAAAAAGGAAGTGAAGTTCACACGCCACAATATTTTCGAGCGCGACCGTAACACCTGCCAATACTGCGGTCATCTGTTTGATCGGAAGGACTTGAACTTGGATCACGTCCTCCCGCGAGATCGTGGCGGCCCGACGACGTGGGAAAACATTGTCTGCTCCTGCATCCCGTGCAACACGCGCAAGGCGAACCGCACCCCGCAAGAAGCAGGTTTGCATCTGGTAAAGAAACCCAAGCGACCGAAATGGCGTCCGTTTGTGCAGATCAACTTCAGCCTCAACCAACACGACAGTTGGAAACACTTCATTGACCTCGCGTATTGGAACGTTGAGCTGGGCGAAGATGTCGGATAGGCGGGTGGCTTGGGTGCGCCAAATGATAAAGGCCAAGACATCGTGTCTTGGCCTTCTTGCTTATACCGAGAGTGAATCAGCGCTTTGATCGGCGGCTGATCAGCAGACCCGCACCGCAAAGGGTCAATGCGAAAATGGTCGGCTCAGGAACGATGACGGTGATACCAACGCTACCTTGAAAATCTTTTTTTCGAATTGTCGCTGTAGTTCCAAATTCACTCAAAGCGTTCAACTCATTATCAAAAGTAAACCGCACTTCAGTGGCTCCGTAATTGAATGGGACACCAGCCAACGTGAGGGCGTTGTTCAGATCAATGTTGATGCTGCCACCCCAAAGGTTGCCAAAGCCGGGATTTGTCGGCAGAAAGAATGTGCCACTGGCGTTGGGCGTGAACGGCATAGTCCCGTTGATGTTGACCGGTGATCCCAGCGTATTGCCGTCAACGCTGATGATGTTCACATACCAATTGGCTGTCACGTCAACGAGAGTCCCGAAACTACCAGAGCCTATAAGCGAATAGTCGCCAAGTTCCCAGAAATTGATTGTAGGAATGGCACTTAGCGGCTTCGCCTGAAGAGTGAGGCTCAATTGCCCGTCGGTATTGTCATTTCCTCCCAAACCAGTCGCAAACGCGCCAAAGCCTTGAGGATTGAAATCAATGGTGTTACCGGCAACAACTGGATCGCGATAGAGGGCGTTTGTCTCACTCACGGTGGATTCTGAAACACCAAGGAAATCGACATTTGCACCTGCAAAATTGCCGTAATTCGTAAAATAACTAGCCTGAGTTGAGGGCGCTGCCATGAGGATCACTGCAAACAATCCAAAGGCTACACGGATACTGAGTAAGGAGGTTTTCATATACGACATCACTGATAAATTTTTTTACGGCTCGCACGGGCTTTAATCTATAACTGTTTTACCACTCCAAGCTAAACAAACAAGCATTATTTGGCCGAGTTATTAACAGGTTTTGAACAATCCGAATCCAAAAAATGGGGAGCACTCAATTGCTCACTCTGCGGTCGCAAGTTATACCCGAATCAGGCGGCGAAGAATTTCTGAATCTCCTTCACCACTTCCACGAAGCGGTCCACCTCGGTTTTGGTGTTGTTGTT
>JANPGI010000593.1:0-3224 GCA_031423875.1 Verrucomicrobiota bacterium
GCAACAGGAGAAGCCATGTCACTCGGGCTCAGTGCCGCCTTCGTTGATCTTGTCGAGAACCTCGCTCATGTCCTCTACCTGTTCGAACAACGCCCGACTCACGTAAATCTTGCACTTTTGCGCGGACGCCAACGCGAGACAATCGCTTGGACGCGCGTCAATCTCCACGATTTTGCGCGCCACCTCATTGTTCTGGGAAAGAATCAACCGCGCGAAATAAGTGGAGTTTTTCATCTCAGTGATGACCACACGCTCGACCGAGATTCCAAACCCCTTGAACACGCTCTGCATCAAGTCATGCGTGAGTGGGCGCTCCTTGGGCACGTCACGAAGAAAATCGCTGATCGCTTTCCCCATCTGCGGCTCGACGTTGATGACGAAAACCTTCTCATCATTCCCCACGAACAGCGCACAACCGCTGTTAGCCGGAAGTATCCCTCGAATATGAACGGGCACGACATCGTTCTTCATTCACCAAGACTATTCCCCCAATCGCAAAAAACAAGCGCGCTGTGCCAGCGGAGTGTAAATACAGACAAAAATCCCCTGCGTCACTCCGTATTCTCAACGGCACTGCGTTTGTTCCGTTTCACTTTCAACTGCATCACCGCTAAAGCTCACCCGTCTGCCTTTTGATTGCACCCGACTATTCGGCCTTCACACCCGGGACATTGATCTTGTCGCGCGAAACTTTTAGCTCTCCCCCTACGCCTTGGTAGCTGACTAGGATCGCAGCCATGTGACGTTGAGCGTTGATGAGTTCAACTCCTTTTGATTCACCAAGCAAACAAACTGTCGTGGCAAAAACATCACTGAGAATCGCGCGCCGAGCCAAAACGGAAACCTGAAGCCGGTTCGTCAATCCAACACCCGTGCGCGGATCAACAATGTGTGAGTAACGATGCCCGCCGATGACGACAAATTGCTCCGCATCACCAGAGGTCGAGACGGCAGCGTTGCTCAGGAGAAATGTTTTTGAAAGCGCATTGCTGGAATACGGCGCGCCGATGGAAACACGCCAACCTTTCGTTGCCGGCGGCGCATCGCCAGCAGCGATGTCTCCACTGGCCGCAACCAGCGCGCGAGTGATCCCGCATTCCCGCAGCACACCCAACGCCTTGTCCGCAGCGTAACCCTTGGCGATACCACCGAGGTCCAATTGCATATCTGGCGCGAGCAGCGTGACGGTTCGCCTCTTCACATCGAGAGCAAGTTTCTGCCAACCGACAGATCGTTGCGCGTGCTGGATTTGCTCCGGCGTTGGAAGGATTTCCTGCCGCCTTGCTCTTCGCCAGAGTCGGATCACAGGGCCGATAGTGGGATCAAACACCCCTTCAGTCGCACGCGCGATTCTCAACGACTCCTTCAGCACGACAAATAAATCCTCGCTCACGCGAACTGGCAAATTGATCGGCTGCCGACACAATCGCATCAACTCACTCTCTGGATCGTAATCCGTCATCATGCGATCCAGCGTGGCGACCTTGGCGAAAGCCATATCGCTCGCGGCGCGTGCGGAGGATTCGCTTGGCGCGTAGAGCGTGATCTTGAACAGCGTACCCATGTGCGGTTGCTCAAACTCGTGGCGAGTCAACCGATCACCAAGGTGCTTCCCGCTGATGCAACCGCCGCCAGTCAAGACGACCGCGATCAAACCCATCGCTAAAGTGAAACAAGAACGGCTATTAAACATCACGCAGCCATCTTCATTTTCTCGGCGACCCTGTTCAATAAAAATACCCACCCCCTGTTTCATGGCGGGAATGTCCCATCGTCCTTGTCTCACAACTTCTCTTTGTTAGCCTCTCCTCATGCAACGATCTCGCTTCCTGTTTCTGGGTAACATTCTCGCCCTCTTGTTATCCTGCGCCTCCTGCTTTGGAGAAACCTTCGTCATTACCAAGTTTGAGCGCGACTGCGACAAGCTTGCCAAGTCGCGCACCAAGGACGCCACTCGCCTGCATCAACTCTTTAAGCTGGATTGGGATCATTCACTCCTCGAAAGTCCGGAGTTCGCCACCGACGTCGGCTTCCCGGGACTCAACGATCGCTGGTCGGACAGTTCGCTCGACGCCATCGAACGCCGCAAACGCGAACTCCACGCCCCTCTCAAAGTCATCGCCTCTATCAAGCGTGACAAACTCTCCACCGCAGATCAGTTGAACTACGATCTCTACAAGCGCAACTACGAACAGGCCATCGAAGGCACGCGCTTCCCCGGCGAGTATTTTCAGATCACGCAACTCAACGGCATCCAGCAGGACATCGCGCGCATGTTGGATGTCGCTCCACGCAATACCGTGAAGGATTACGAGGACATCATCGCTCGACTCAATGGCGTGCCGACCGTCGTGGATCAAACCCTCGTGTTGCTCCGCAAAGGTCTTGCTACTGGAATCACTCCACCGCGCATCACGCTCCGAGATGTGCCTCAACAGGTGAAGAACCAACTTGAACCCGATCCCACCAAGAGCGCGTTCCTTCGCCCATTCCAGAAATTCCCTGTCGAGTTTTCTGAAGCAGACAAGACGCGCCTCCGCCTCGCTGCTGAACTCGCGCTGAAGGAGAAAGTTCTCCCTGCGTTCACCAAACTGCATGAGTTCATCTCAAACGATTACGTTCCCGGCGCACGAGAGACGATTGCCTGCGGTGACTTGCCCGATGGCAAGGCGTGGTATGAATTCAACGCTCGCGCCACCACCACCACGAAACTTTCCCCGCAACAAATCCACAACATCGGCCTCTCAGAGGTCGCACGCATCCGCGACGAGATGAACAAAGTCATCGCCACCTCCGGCTTCAAAGGCAGCTTCGATGAATTCCTCGCGTTCCTCCGCAGCGACCCGCAATTCTCCTACACCAACGCCGCCGATCTGTTGCGCGGTTATCGCGACATCTGCAAACGCGCCGATCCTGAACTCGCGCGACTCTTCGGCAAACTCCCGCGTCTGCCTTACGGCGTGAAACCCATTCCCAGTTACGCAGAGAAATCACAGACCACCGCCTATTATCAACCCGGTTCACCCGATGCTGGCCGTCCCGGATATTTTTACGCCAACACCTATGACATCAAAACGCGACTCACTTGGGAGATGGAAGCTCTCACCTTGCACGAGTCTGTTCCTGGCCATCACCTCCAGATCGCACTCGCACAGGAACTCGAAGACATCCCCAACTTTCGCAAGCATGGACATTACACCGCGTTCGTCGAGGGCTGGGGACTT
>JANPGI010000594.1:0-2946 GCA_031423875.1 Verrucomicrobiota bacterium
GCGGGCATTAGCTCGCGGGTTTCGTTACAGGCGTAACCGAACATCAAACCTTGGTCGCCCGCGCCTTGCTTCGCGGTCTTCTTGCCCTTGGCCTTCTTGGCATCTACGCCTTGCGCGATGTCAGGGGACTGCTGGGTGACGATGACGTTGACGAACACCTTGTCCGCATGAAACACGTCGTCGTCGTTCACGTAGCCGATTTCGCGGATGGCGTCGCGGGCGATCTTAACGAAGTCGAGCTTCGCTTTGGTGGTGATCTCGCCGCCGATGATGGCGATGTTGGACTTCACATAGGTCTCGCAGGCGACGCGGCTCATCTTGTCCTGCGCGAGGCAGGCGTCGAGGACGGCGTCGGAAATTGTGTCAGCTACTTTGTCCGGATGGCCTTCGCCGACGGACTCTGAAGAGAAGATGTAACGGTTGCTCATTTGTTTTTAGCTCGTTTTAGTTGTTGTCGCCAATGACATATTGACGTATCTGGATTTGATGATGCGTTGCTTGTGCATATGCGTCAAACGGTATTTTCGGAAAAGTTTGACGGACGGGTGCTTGAAGATGCGAGTGGGTTCTGTAAGAGTTTGTTCATGCGAAAAGCTGGGCGAAAGCTGCTGACATCCCGTGGAATCCTGACCGTATCGCGCGCGGAATGATCTGGGCGCGATATGAGTAATCGTAAATCTAAGATCACACTGGGGAACTCGTGTCACTACGCAGTTCACTGTTTAGCTTTCCTCTGGCTCTGCTTCGGTAGTGCTGTCGTTGTCAATGCCGCCAGCAAATCAGCCGACGACAAACCACCCATTCCTCCTGACTTGTTTTTTGAACCAAGACCGATTCGGAATGAAGACAACGCCATCTATCTCTGGCGCGGAGCGGCAAATGCTTTAGTGAAGCCTGATGATCAAATCAGCGAAGCCATCAGCTATACATGGAAACCTGAAGCCGTGTCACCAAGCGACGAAGACCACGATGCGATTCGCCTTTGGCTAGATCAGAACCGGGATGCACTTCGATTGATGGAAGCCAGCCTAAAAAAAACAGCTTCCAAGTGGCTGGCAACAAAAGGCGAGGAATTACAACCGGAGCTTTGGACGATAGGTTATTTGACCAAAGCCCGGATCGCCTCAGCGGATCGTTTGGCGACCCAAGGAAAATGGGATGACGCCGCCGAATTGTTAGAAGGCAACTTGCGCCTTTCGCAACTGGCCATCGAATCCGAAGCCGCACTGATTCATTATTTGGTTGGAGGACACGCCCGCACAACGACGCATCGGGCGATTCTCCGACTGGCAAACCACCGCACCACACCCATCAAGACACTGAAGCGATTACTGGCTGCGCTTCCGTCGCTTGATACTGAAACGAACACCTATGCCAATTTGCTGCGTGTCGAGTTCACGATCTACGAATATCCCGACGCCGACATCAAATGGTTCGCCGAAGCGTGGTCAAAACCGGAAGCACGAACCATCATCAGCCTGACCTACGACGATGAATACCAACGCCCGTTTATGGTTCTCACGGATCCCGGATTGGTTGCGCGACATCCAAAACCATTCAACCAGCTCGCCGATCTGGAACGAGTCGCCGCAACCTACCGACGTTATCGAACAAATATTTTGTCGTCATGGACAAACAGGGTTGATGCGGATATTGAGGCCATTGAAAAAACTCGTGCAGATTTCCTCGAAGAAATCGCACCGCTGATGAATTTAGTTAGCGACGAACCTCTTCCGTTAAGCCAGAGAGCCATCGCCAAAGCCCGCGCCGCATACATCGCGATCACTGATCCCATCGGGCGCGTACTCCAATGCAAAAACTCCTTTCTATCATGTGACGACAGCAAAGTTTTCAGAAACCGGACTGAACGCGAAGCCGTCCGAGCTGTACTGGCCGCCATCATTTTTGAGCGACAGAAGGAACAGTTACCGGATTCACTCGACGATTTGGTTGAAGGGAAAATCCTCCCTCGCATCCCGTGGGATCATTTTGCAAATGCACCGCTCAAATATTCTAAAACGCAACGTCACATTTGGAGCGTTGGAGAAGACGCCGAAGATGACAATGGCGAAGGTTCAACCGATGCTCCATGGAGCGGCATTGACGCTGTCTGGAAAATACCAACCCGAATAAAATAAAATGTCCTCAACTCTAAAATCCCTCCGCGCACTCTCAGACCCGACGCGCATCCGCATCGTCGCCCTGCTGGAGCGCGACGAACTTTCCGTCAATGAACTTCAGGAAGTCACGCGGCTCGGCCAATCCCGCATCTCCACGCATCTGGGGCTGCTGGCGGACTGCGAGATGGTTTTCGCGCGGCGCGAAGGCAAGCGCACGTTTTACAAACTCAATCCGCTGGCAGATTCCGTCGCGAACGAATTCATCCAGCTCGCCATCCGGGGCGCGAAGGAACTGCCGGAACATCCGCACGACGAAATCAATCTCAAGCGCGTCCTCGCCCGTCGCAAAGAACAGGCACAAGTTTTCTTCAATCAAGTGGCCGGACGCTTTGACCGCGTATATGGGCCGGGACGTTCGTGGCAGGCGTTCGGGCATCTGCTCTTGCGCATGTTGCCCGCCATCACCGTTGCCGACTTGGGTGCAGGTGAAGGACTGCTGAGCGAACTGCTCGCGCGCCGTTGCAAGAAAGTCATTGCGGTGGACAACTCGGAAAAAATCGTCGCATTCGGTGCAGCCAAGGCGAAGAAGAACGGACTGAAGAATCTGGAATTCCGTCAGGGCGATTTGCAGAATCCGCCCATCGAAGCCGGGAGCGTTGACCTGGTCATTCTGAGCCAAGCCCTGCATCACGCAGAAAACCCCGCAGCGGCGTTGATCAGTGCGGCGAAATTGCTCAAGCCAAGCGGACAAATCCTGATCCTCGATCTGCTTGCGCACAAATTCGACAAAGCTCGCGAGCTTTACGGCGATCGCTGGCTGGGCTTC
>JANPGI010000595.1:0-15401 GCA_031423875.1 Verrucomicrobiota bacterium
TGTCCCGCGTCGAAGAAATCTTCCTGTCCCAGATGGCAAATGTCCGCGCCGACTTCACGAGCGATGTCGAGATGGTCGTTGATAACGAGGCCGACGTTTGCCTTTTGTAGCACCAGAGCAATCGCCTCGGCCATGCGGCGGATCTCCGCAGGTGACGAAGTCTTGGCCCGAAGCTGGATCAAGTCCGCGCCACCATCGCAAAGCTGCTGCGCCACGACTTCCGGCGCGCGACCATGCAAATAGGCCGTGTCCACGAAGGCGTAAAGTTTGCAGTCAGCGAGGGGTTTCATTTGCGCAATGGCCGGATTCGCGGCAAGGCAGCAATAAAATCATGAACCTTGCCTGTTCAGACCCACCAACAAACATAGCAACGATGGGGTGGCAATGACGACTTCGTTAGCAATCAAAAATGCAATCACAGACGCACCTGCCCGGCGGTGATCCATAGCTCGCACAAAAACCAAAGGTTGCGGCAAAGCCACGATAACGATGGCCGCCACTTTGAGCGGAAGGGCCAGGACAACAATCAAAAGCACCATCAAAACAACGACCACTACATGCAGGTCTATATGCTTCATGATGCGATGTGATCTAACTTGAAGTCGGCGCAGGTTCAGCAGGTTTTTCGCCAGCTTCTTCCAACTTCAATTCCGGCGGCGCAGAAGTCGCCAAACCGGGATCAGACGTCAGCAGGGCTTCCGGTTTCTCGATGGGGATGCGGCGCAATTCATCGGCGGCGGGCAAATCTTCTAGGCTCTTGAGGCCGAGGTATTCGAGGAAGGCGGTGGTTGTGGTGTAAAGCGCCGGGCGACCGATAACTTCTGCGCGACCGCTCTGTTCGACGAGGCTGCGTTCCAGCAAGGTCTGCATCGTACCGTCCACGCTGACGCCGCGAATCTGTTCAATCTCGGCGCGCGTCATCGGCTGGCGATACGCAATGATGGCGAGCGTTTCGAGCGCAGGCTGGGAGAGGCGCGACGGACGCGCCTTCACCCCGACGAGCGCCTTGAGCCACGGCGCGAATTCCGGTTGCGTCACGAATTGCCACGAGCCCGCCACGCACACCAAGCGATAGCTGCGAGCGGCGGCTTCGTGTTCCTTCGCGAGCTCTTCGAGCGCTGCGATGATGTCGGCTTCCTTGGTCTTCTTGAGTCCTTTCACGGTGGCATCGGCATCTTCGGCCGCAGCGGCAGTGGCGAAGATGTCGCGCAGTTCGGAGGGACTCAGCGGCTTTTGCGCAGAGAACAGGAGCGATTCGAGAATGAACTTCAGTTCCATATCGGAAAATTACGAGGTGGGGTTTTCGACCGGCGCGGGAGCGGCGGCTTCAGTTGGATTGGTTGCAGGCGCTTCCGGCGCGGCGCTTATGGGAATAGCGGCATCCCGCTTGCGGATTTCAATCTCGCCAAAGTCAGACGACTGTCCACAGACGAGTTGTTTGAGCCGGATCAATTCCAGCAACGCTAGGAACGTGCAGACGACTTCGCTGCGGCTCATTGCGTCCTCAAACAATTCCGAGAAGCGGATCGCCGCGCCCTTCTCCATGACGCGCACGATCATTTCGATCTTCTCGCTGACGGTCCACTTGTCCTCGAAGATTTCGCGCGGATTGTCGCGCTTCTCGAAACGTTTGAGGACGGCGTTGACAGCGTTTAGCAGGTCAAATACTGAAATGTCCTGTTTGGTGGCCTTCTCTTCCTCGAACTGCGGCTTGATCGGCAGCCGGGGGAAAACACCTTCCTGCCGCGCTTCGAGCGTCTGGAGTTGCGCGGCGGCGTCCTTGAATTTTTTATATTCGACGAGTTGGCGGATGAGTTCCCAGCGCGGATCTTCGCCACCTTCCTCGTCCTCAACCACCGCCTGTTGCTCCACGGGCAGCAGCTCGCGGCTCTTGATGTACATGAGCGTCGAGGCCATCACGAGGAATTCGCCGGCGATCTCGAGATCGAACTCGCGCATCATCTCGATGTATTCGATGAACTGCGACGCGAGCTTGGTGAGGTTGACGGAATAGATGTCCACCTCCTCTTTCTTGATGAGATAGAGGAGCAAATCCAATGGGCCTTCAAAGACCTCGAACTTGACCTGGTATTCGGACATTCGGACCGGCGAACGGGTGGTAGCCGGTGGCATGAATTGTAGAATGTGCGGGCGGGTTGGCAATGCCGGAAGCGGAGCGGAGGTCAGAAGTCCGATGCCAGAGGTCGGAGAGAAAATGAGCCGACTCACGTCGGCTGCTACGATTCAATTGATTTCAGAGCGCCGACATCACTCGCGCCATCTCCATCGCGGTCTGTGCGGCTTCTACGCCGCGATTGTGCTTAGGGTTCAAGCAACGCGCGATGGCCTGCTTTTCATTTTCGAGAAGAAGAACTTCGTGGATGACAGGGATGCCGTGCGTGACTTGGATATGCATCAAGGCATCGCTGACCGCTTCGCCGATGTGCTGCGCGTGCGTGGTTTCGCCGCGCAGGATGACGCCGAGACAAATAATTGCTGACGGCTGAGAGCTGAGAGCTGAAAGCTTTGCTGCAACAACAGGAATCTCATATGCGCCAGGGACACGGACGACTTGCACCTTCGCTCCGGCGCGTTTCAATTCCGCCACGGCGGCGTTCAACATGCCGTCCACGTAGCGCGCGTTGTAGCGCGACGCCACGATCACGAATGAGCCGCTGGATTTACCGGCTTTGGTTTTCTTGACCGGCTTGAGCATCGCGATCAGGCCGTGGCGCGCACGGTTTCCACGGCAGCGTTGTTTTCGAGGAAAGTCATGACTTTTTCAGTGGAAAGCTGGTCGTAGATCTCGACGATGCCGTTGCGCTTCTGCAAATCCTTGATGAATTTGTCCGGCGGAATCTGATACATGGACGCCATCGTCTGGATGCGGCGCAGAACTTCCTCCTGCGAAACTTTGATCTCTTCCTTCTCGGCGATTTTTTGCACGATGAAGGCGAGCTTCACGCGCTCTTTGGCGTTGGCGTTGGCGGCGGAGTAGATCGCGTCCTTTTCTTTTTCGATCACGTCCTTCTGCACGCCGCGCTTGGCGTTTTCTTGGACGAGATTATAGACCACGTTGCGTGTCTCGTTGGCGACTGCGGCTTCGGGCAGATCGAAGTTGACCTTGCCGAGCAGTGCTTTGACGACCTGTGAGCGCGTGTCGCTGCTCTGTTTATATTTCAATTCGCTTTCCAGATCGCGGCGCACACCTTCGCGGAGTTTTTCGATGCTTTCAGCCTCGAATGTTTTTGCGAACGCATCATCCAGTGCGGGCAACGTCTTTTCGCGCGTCTCAACGACTTCGACTTCGTACACACCTTTGAGGCCGGACAATTCTTTGCTGACGAAATCCGCCGGAAAATCCACCGTCACAGTGCGTTTCTCGCCAGCCTTCGCGCCAAGCAATTGCTCGCTGAATCCTGGGATGAACGAACCTTCCTTGATCTCGATCCAAAAACCTTGGTTCGCCGTAAGCCCTTTGGCTGTGGGCGCGATTTCGGTGAGCGGCTTGCCGTCGCTCGTGCCGGAGTAATTCACCACGGCGATGTCGCCAGTCGCGAGGCCGCGATCTACTTTGGCGAAGTCAGCGCGTTGTTCCCGCAACAAATCAATCGCCTTCATGACGTCGGCATCGGTCACTTCCTTGGATTCGCGTTTGATCGGCAGCCCTTTGTATTCGGGCAGTTCAAATTCAGGATGCGTCTCCACTGTGGCAGCGAACATCAGCGATTGACCGCGTGTGAATTGGATCTCTTCAATGTCGGGATAGCCGATCACTTCGATATTCTTTTCCTTGAGCGCGTCGCGATAAGCATCACCGACGAGCTTGCGCTTCACCTCTTCCTTGATCGCATCGCCATGTTTTTTGAGGACCATGGGGATGGGAGCTTTGCCGATGCGGAAGCCGGGGATGTTGGCTTCCTTCTGGAAACTTTTCTCCATGGCGGCGAACGCGGTGTCCACGGCGGTGGCGTCCAATTCAATGCGGACAAGTTTCTTGCACGGGGCCAAATTTTCGACTGTGACGTTCATAAAGGTATTGTTGCGACCGTTGGAAAATGAAAAGCCGTCAGTGGTTTTCCGCGATTCAACGGGCTGGAGAGGGTAGCAACTAGGAAATGACCGTCAAGAACGGCTTCGGGACAAATTGGGGCGCGAGGGGTTCGGCTTCCGGCGAACTCGCGTGTTCACTGGGGTCCGGCCTTGGTGGGGCGTGGGGATTTAAGCTGTTTGCAGGAGCGACAGTGGGTTGTGTTCATGTTTCAGGTCGTTGATGACCCTAAACAGAATGTTGACCATCCGTTCGGTAGTGACCGCGTCTTTGACGGCGATCCGGAGCACGTGTTGACCCAAGCAATGCCCCATCCCTCCAACATCGCGAACGAAAAGCCCGTGAATCTGACAACGCCGCGACATTTCAGCAGCACTTGAGCCATCGCTTGGCAGATGACAAAGAATGAAATTGGCGACACCGGGCAACATCTCCCAGCCATCTAGCTGCGAAAGTTTATCGGCCAAGCTTTCGCGGAGTTGATGGGTTTCCCTCCATCGCGCGGCGTAATAATCCGCGTCTTGAAGCGCAGCGATGGCGGCGATTTGCGCGGGCAGGCTCACGCCCCACGGCGGCGAGATGGGGCGGAGCGCAGCGATGATCCGCGCTGCGCCGCACAGGTAGGCGGCTCGCGCACCGCTCAACGCATAGACTTTGGACATGGATTTGCAGACCACAACATTTTCACGCATGACGGCGAAGGGTTCGAGAGATTGATGCGGCCCGGCGTATTCGACGTAGGTTTCGTCCACCCAGACGAGCGTTGCTGGCGGAACACGGCGCAGAACTTTCTCCAGTTCGACGCGCGGGATGTGCTGCCCGGTCGGGCTGTTGGGGTTGACCAGAATGATCAGGTCATAGTCACGCTGCGCGAGTTCGGCAAGTTCATCGAGATCAACTCGGTAATTGTTTCCGCGCGACAGCGTAAGGCGATCCACCTGGCAGCGGATAACTTTTTCGAGGACGTGTGCGTATTCGCCATACATCGGGTCGAGGATCAGCACGCGCGAATCCGGCTTCATCCAGTGACGTAACGCGAGGAAGATTAGATCGGATGAACCTGCGCCGGGCAGGACGCAATTTTCCGGGACGCCTCGCATTCGACCGATGACCCGCGCCAGACCTTCGCATTGCGTCGGTGGCGAAGTGCGGAGCAGCCACGACAAATCGTCAGTGAGCGCGACGATTACTTGCGGGGAGGGATCAAACCAAGCGTCGAGCACATCGGCATTGATGATCTGATGACGGCGTTGCAAGTGATTGAACTCGTCGCCGATGGCGTTGAAGAACGCACCGCCGTGGTAGCAGAGGTTGTTTGTCATGGTGAGATCGGGGTTAAATTTTTTGATTTCTCGCGCAATTCCTTCAACCACTCGGGAGCAGGGCCGTTGTCGGGTAACGACGTGTCCGGCTGACGATGCAATCCGATGGCGCGGGCAAGAATCCATTCGACGCCGTCCCAGAAGCGCAAGGTGTCGAGGATGGGATTCACGAGATTGGTGATGGGGCAGTAGCGGACGTTCTTGGGATTGGTGTGGTGGACGGCGTGGTGATGCGGCGTCTGCAACACGCGGATACGTTGCAGGAAGTTGACGATGCGCCCGTTCTCGCTGCGGGTCTGGTGCGACCATTTGTGGACTTGATTGGCGTTGGCGGCGACGACAGCAAAGAGCCAGACGTGCCACGTCAACAAATCGAGCCAACCCGCGACAAGGACAATGACCGCCGAGAAGCACACCAAGTCCCACGAGCTTTGCCACCAGTTGTTACGCGTCATGTAGCGGGGCAGGTGATGGTGGATGACGTTGGCCTTGCCGATGATCGAGCCGATGATGGGTGTGTTCTCGCGGATGTAGGCGTCCTCGAACCAATGGACGATACCAGCGATGAAGTCTGCCAGCATGATGACCAACAAGGATTGCCACAGCACATTTATGAATTCATTCATACGCCGGGATGGGTAACTCAATTCAAGGCACAGGTGATAATTGATAAAAGTGTGACGGTATCTCTGGAAACAATGGTTAGCAAAGACCCGCGTCGGAGTCACGAGGCGCTTTATGGATCAATTATCTGCAATCGTCGGCTGTGGTTTTTGGCCGGGTCTGATCCATCCGCGCACAATCATCTCGTTGAGCACTGCGGTGCTGATCTGCGAATAGCCGTGGTCGAGTTCAGCGCGGAACAGTCGCGCATCATCCGCAGCCCATGCCTTGTATTTGCGTGCGTCACCCTGATAACGCGTGGTGCAGGTATAAAGTGGATTGCCGTCCGAACCGGCGAACAGTGTGGCGCGGGCTTCAATGCAGACTGACAACTTGGGATTGTTGCCCGGCGGACCTTTGAGTGCTGCTTTGACGACTTCTATCTTCAACAGTTTGTCTCCCGCGCGGAAGTTGTCGGAGATCGCACCGGGCAAGTTTGCAAGGATTGGATGAGGCATGGATGTCGGCGCGCGGGCCAGTTGGGTGTGGTCTGTTCCCGGTCTGCTTAGCAGCACCACGTTGCGGAAATCCCGCTCTCCCAGTTGCTGGACGATCTGGGTGGCCAGCGCGTGACTGGGTTGGGCGTTGCTGATCGTGCTCATCAGGGGTGCGCTGGCTTTGCGGAGGGTTTTTTCACTCGCGCCATGAAAAGCCAGGCCGAGAGTCTCATGATAAATCGCGACGGGTGACATCACGATCAGCGTCGTGAGTGACACCAAAAGATTTGGATGAACATCAAGCCCGTCCATCGCCCACTCGATGTCAGATCTGGCTTCGGACAATGCCTCGTCTCGTGTCAGAGGCTTTTGCAACCTGAACAATCCATTTTTGGCGGATGGTATGACAAAAAAGCTGCCTGACTCCATGACATGCTGCGATGCGAGTTGAACAGTCACGATCGGCGCAACGGGGTGTGATTGTTGTTTGACGTACAGCGAGGCGAGGTCGCGCGTTTCTGGTGAAGGGTTTTTCCAACCCGAACCGACAAGCAGAGGCGCTTCGCCGTTCAAGCGGATGATGTCGGCGATGATCTGACTGGCGAGCTGGCGATAACCTGTCCGCGTGCATTTCTCAAACGGCTCACCCCGGTTCAAAGCCCAATCGAGAAATAATTCCGGATCGGTCTGATAGGTGTAAGTGGTGTCGCGGAGAACTGTGCGGTCTGAAACTCGCAGCAGCCGGGCGCGGGCTTGTATCCGCAGGGCAAAGGAGACATCGCCCGCCCCCAGTTTTTCCAAACGCAGTTCGGCAACGCTGGTTTCGAGGATCGTACCGACCCGCAGCTCTTGGCTGCGTTGCGCACGGGAATCAATTTGAGCGTCCATCATCACGAAGCGTCGTGGGCAGTTGTTTTGGCTGCCTACGATGATCGCATCACGCAGATGATGTTGTTGCGACATGTTGCTCATGGCACTGGCCAAACCCGCTTGCACCTCGGTGAGTTTGTTGGCTGGCAACCGTTCACGCGAAGCATGAATGCCGCTGACAGTGGCCGCGAAGGGAGCAATGACAACAGTCGCGATACACATCGGCAGATAGGCTCCGGGCGGGCCATCAGCAGGACTCTCCAATCCATCCGCCGCTGTCATACCGGCAGCATCCGCTGCGCGCTGGACTTGTCCCTCTGCCAGATCATAAGACCAGAGCGCGGCGGCTGTGGTGCATGTCACACCAATCGTACCGGAGTCGAGTTGGAACAATTCGTTGGCTGGTGCAGGTTCTCTCGTCGTGCTCGATTGAGGTTTGGCAGCGAACAGAAGTTCACTGCTGTAGATGACGACCAGTATCCCCAAACCGACGGGGTGCAACCCGGCTGGCACATGACAATGAGAAAGGCAATGGAATGGAGGGAGTTTTGTTTTCATGGGAGACTTTTAACTCGATTGTCTCCGAGGGTGTTAATTGATAAAAGAGCGGCAGCATCACGGCAATCAATGATATGAACGTTCACCATCTGGAGTTGTTTTATTACGTGGCGAGATACGGCGGCATCAGCGAGGCCGTACGCAACATGCCTTACGGTATCCAACAACCTGCGGTCAGCGGACAGGTGATCCAGTTGGAGGAGTTCCTTGGTGTGACGTTGTTTCAGCGACGACCGTTCTCTCTCACACCACAGGGGAAGGAGCTTTACGAGTTCGCCCGACCGTTTTTCGACAACCTCACGCCCACGGCGGAGAAGTTACGCGGAGGCGTGTCGCAGCATCTGCGGATCGCAGCGTCAGAAACGGTGTTGCGAACTTTCCTGCCGGGCATGTTGCAGGAAATGCGGAAGAAGTTTCCGAAACTCAAAGTGTCGTTGCGCGAGGGTTATCATCCGCAAGTGCTGACGTGGTTGTTGGCGCAGGAGATTGATCTATCCATCGGATTGATCGGCGGGAAACCTCCGGGCGGCGTCCAATCGGTTCCTTTGTTTGATGTCACTCTTGGGTTGCTGGTGCCGAAGGCGAGCAAGTTGAAATCTGCCGATGAACTCTGGAAGCGCGACCGCATCGAGGAATCGTTCATCACCGTACCGAGCAACGAGCCGATTCTCCGCGCCTTCCGGGATGGATTGGCGAAGCGAAAGGTGGATTGGATCAACGGCATCGAGGTGAGCAGTGTGGAAATGGTGCAGACGTATGTGGCGCACGGTTACGGCATCGGCGTGATGGTGCATCTGCCGGAGCTGAAGCTGCATCCCGATGTGCGCGTATTGCCATTACCGGAATTTGAGCGCGTAACTTTTGGTGCTCTGTGGCAGGGGAGAAAGTCGCCGCTGATGGAGGGAATGATTGCGGCATTAAAGAATGCGGCGGCGGGGTTGGCGCGGTGATCTTTCGTGGCGGTGGGATCCACCCGCATTCCGGCGTCGTCACAGCGACTACTGCCCCAGCTTTCACGTTCCAAACCATCTTGCGTTCGTACGAGTTCCGTCACCGATTGGCCCTTCCAAGTCAGTGAGTTTGAGACAGCCGTGTACCGGCCATGGAAACGGAAACACCTCTCCAGCCCGACCCCGTTTCGCATCGCGCCGAATTAAAACCAGCCAAACGGCCATGTTTATGCGGACATTTCGCCAAGCCGGGGGGTGGTTAGTAGTCGCCCCGGTAGCGTGGCAAACCATTTGCTAATCATCCGCTGTCGTAAGCTGATTTCCGCATCATGCGATCATGTCGTGTGGCGGGTTTGAAGCGTGAACAATCAACTAACAGGAACTATTCACATGGCTCTGCCAGTCATTTTCAGTGGGTCAAAGAAGAAAAGAGATCAAATCCTTGCGATTGATCTTGGAACACGGACGACCAAGGCTGTCGCCATGCAGCGGCGTGGCGATGTCTATGTGCTGTCCCGGTATGTACTCTTGGACGCTCCAATCTTTGACAAAGCCATGCCTCCCGAGATGCTAGCCGAACACTTGAAAGCGGTATCCCAGGCCATTGATTCAAAATCACGCATGGTCAGTGTGACCACCAACGTCACCGATGCACTTGTACGTCACATTGATATTCCCAGGATGCCCTTGGACGACATGCGCCTGATTTTGAAACACAACTCCCGCAATTATCTTCAGCAGGATTTGCAGAACTACGTTTTCGATTGTCACGTGATGCCAGAGCCTACGTCGGACTCTGCCAAGCCTACGTCCGCTGTGCAGAAACAAAAAGTCTTGGTCGCCGGAGGCAAGGCGCAGTTCGTCAACGACCTTGTCGAAAGCGTCAAGAACGCGGGGCTTATCGCAGATCACATCCTGCCCGGCATGATCGGCCCTGTGAACGCTTTCGAGCTGTCCCACCCGCAGGCTTTTTCAAGCGACGTCGTGGCTCTCATTGACGTGGGTTTCAAATCCTCGACGATCTGCATCCTTCAGCACGGCGAATTGGCACTTAGCCGCGTCGTCAACATAGGTGGCGACCGCCTCACCACCGCCGTCAGCGAATCCATGGGGATCAGCTACGCCGAAGCCGAAGGCATCAAGGTGGGCATGGCAAGTGAAGTGCAGGCAGCCCTCGAATCCGTCATCACGCCGCTGGGCCGTGAATTGCGAGCGTCCATTGATTTCTTTGAACATCAATCCGACCGAGCGGTCTCCTGCGCTTATCTGACTGGCGGCTCGACGCGCTCGGAATTTATTGTTCAAGGGTTGCAACAGGAACTCATGACCGAAGCCAAGACGTGGAATCCCACCTCGTCCCTTAAACTGGAATTGTCGCCTCAACAGGCTGATGAAATCGAACAAGTCGCGCCCCAACTGGCTGTCGCCATCGGCGCTAGCATCGCCGCACTCTGATTTTTTGACCTATGCCAATCCGCCTAAACTTACTTGCCGAAGCACAGGCTCTCGAAGAGCAACGCCGCAAAGACCCGGTCAAGCGCTCCATCTGGGCCGCCGCTCTCCTCATCGCCCTCGTGTGCGCCTGGGCCAGCTCACTCCAGCTCAAAGCCATTGTGTCCAACAATGTTTTGGAAGACATCGCCACACAGATGAGCGCCTGCACCAACGAATACAAACAGGTGGTCGAGATGCAGAAAAAAACTGGTGACATGACAAAGAAGCTCATCGCGCTTCAGACACTCGCCACGAACCGCTTCTTGAACGGCACGCTGCTCAACGCGCTTCAGCAAACGACGGTTGAGAATGTCCAGTTCGTTCACCTCCGCTTGAATCAAACCTATCAGCTCGCGGAAGAGACCAAACCCAAGACCAATGGCAGCAATGTCATTCCGGGCACGCCTGCAAAAGTCACCGAAAAACTGGTGCTCACGCTCGATGGCGCTGATTCCTCACCCAATCCGGGCGAGCAGGTGGCACGGATGAAAGACACCATCAGCACCTACACTTATTTCCAGGAGAATCTGGACAACACAAACCCTGTTCTCTGGAAGAACTCCTCGTCCCCTCAGATCTCTCCGGATACGGGCAGGGCGATCGTGAATTTCACACTGGAATGCCGCTACACCGATAAAACCCGCTGATTATGAGCAAACTTTCAAAAGAGAAAAAACAACATCTCGTTCTCGTCATCGTTGGGACGCTCGCGATCATTGCGGCGCTAGGCTACCTCTTCATCAAAGGCGGCTATGACAAGCTCAGCTCCTTGGAGCAGAAGAAAACCGCCGCCAGAGAAAAGCTGGAGCAGATGCAGAATACGACCCGGCGCGCCAAAGATCTCGAAGCCGTCTTCATGGACACACAGCAGTCGTTGACCGAGAAAGAAGCCACCATGGCCTCTGGCGATCTTTACTCCTGGATGTTCACCACGCTGCGCCGATTCCAGCGGGGTTACAAGATCGAGATCCCGCAGATCAGCCCTGTCGTTTCAGGAGACATGGTGCTGCTGCCCAAGTATCCCTACAAGGAAGCCACTGTTGCCGTGGGTGGATCGGCTTATTACCATGAAATCGGCCGCTTCGTCGCCGATTTCGAGAACGCATTCCCATACATGCGCATTTCCAATCTGACGCTAGACCTCAACTCCAGCGCCAACCCCGGAGACTACGAGAAACTCTCCTTCAAGATGGAGATCACCTCGCTCATCAAACCGGGCTAACGCTTAACACGACCTGAAGCCATGAAATCCTCATCACTCATTCTCGCCACCACGGTCGCGGCGATTGCTTTCACCACACTGGCTGCGATCAGCGGTCCGTCCACGATCACTGCCGCCGCCAAGGCCGCTCCCACTGCTACCAAACAGCGTACGGAAAAGCCGGGCGCATCAAGCCATTCAGGAGCCATCGTCACCAAATCCGAATTCATCCTGCCCCGCAAGATGACGGACGGTCGCGATCCATTCTTTCCCAACTCCCCACGACCTTATGCCTCTGAAATCGTGGCGAAACCCGCGAGCGATTCGTCTGTGCCGGATAATGAATTCTCGCTCAAAGGAATCTCCGGCTCTCCTGAACGGCCTCTGGCCATCATCAACAACACCACGTTCACCACGGGTGAGGAGAACGAAGTCATCATCAAAGGCAAACGCATCAAGATCCGCTGCGTTGAAATCAATATGACCGTAGGCACCGTACTCTTTGAGTATGGCGGCGTACGTCGTCAGTTGAAACTCGCCCCCCATTGATTTCATCAACACGTCAGTCCGGCCCGGATAGTTTGGTCAGCGATGACCGGACTATCCGTGTTTAATTTTGACCCGAACTCCGAAGCGGAATCATCCGGGGCGAAAGGAGCGCGGCCTTCAAGCCGCTTCAACGGCCAACACGTCTGCAATTCAGAAACGCCCAAAACTATGCGCGGGCTGAAGCGCGTGAACGCCGCGCTCCTGCAGTCGGGTGTTGCGCTCGCGCTTTTCAATTTCACGGTCCGGATTTACCCACGCACATTCCTTCACCCATATGCCACGCCCAACACCAACAACCACTCTTGTCCCGTAGGTGTACAAGCAGAGCCTGAAGATTCACTGAAACCACAAAAAACAAAGCTATTTCAAGCCAACCCGTTGCATGGCACTGCCTCTGCTGATTTCAACCACACGTTGAGTGGTTGTGTGAACGTCATACCGAAAAAGCTCAACCAACGAATAAAACAAAATAGAACAATGAAAGCGAAAATCGCCATCGTCACACTAGTCGGGCTTACAGCCTGCAATCTGGCTTGGTCTCAAACCGAGACTCCAGCCGATAAACCCACCGCCGCCACCGCAGCTCCCGCTGCGCCGGGCAAAATACCCCTCATCGAATTTCGTGAGGTCATGCTGACCAC
Organism: Verrucomicrobiota bacterium; assembly: GCA_031423875.1. GTDB lineage: Bacteria > Verrucomicrobiota > Verrucomicrobiia > Limisphaerales > JADLHS01 > JADLHS01. The sequence continues at coordinate 12,737 of JANPGI010000595.1, forward strand.
CGCCATTGATAATCTGGCGCGTCAGGCGGGCATCAACTACATCCTCGATCCCAAGGTCGGCTTCGGCCAACCCGACGAACGCGGCGTGGTCAAAGCCCAACCCAACATTACCATCCGCTGGGAAAACCTCACCGCTGAACAAGCCTTGCACGCCCTTATCGGCACCTACGGCTTGCAACTCGTCACCGACACCAAGACCGGAATTTCCCGCGTCACCGTCAAAGACCCCGCCGCCGCCGAACCGCTCGTGACAAAAGTTGTGCAACTCAAGTTCGCTTCACCGAGCAACATGGTTGCCTCCGTCCAAACAGTCCTTACCGATAAGCGCAGCAAAGTCATCGCTGACATCCGCACCAGCCAACTCGTCGTCTCTGCGACAGAGAAGGAACAGGAGGCCGTTGAGAAACTTGTCGAACGCCTCGACACACAGACCAAACAGGTCTTGATCGAAGCGAAGATTCTGGAAACAACTCTCAACCCGAAGACAAGCAAGGGTATTGATTGGTCTGGAACTGCAGGCAGTCAGCAGGTCGCTATTGGAAACAATGCGCTCCCCAGTATTGCTCCCAGTGCTGCAATCCCAGGTGCTGGCGGCACGGCAACAACCCCTGCCACACAAGGCACCATCGGCGGGATTCTGAATGCCCCGCAAGTTCTTTGGAACTCTGAGAACGGTTTCAATCCGGGAACAGCCTTCTTGAATGCTGACGGCGTCAGCGCAGTGGTATCCTTCTTGAATTCATCCGGTAAAACCAAAGTGGTTTCTGAACCGCGCATGGTCACTCTGGATAACCAGAAGGCTACTATTGATGTTGGATTGCTCTTCCCGATTGTGAACGTCAGCGCAGGCACTGCAAACACAGCGGGTGGTTCGCAGATTTCCTATTCAAACCTTACTGTGAATCTGGATGTCACGCCCCGCATCGCAGCGAACAATTACGTTGAACTTAAAGTTGTGCAAGGCGTCCTTCGTCTTGGCAACAAGGTGCAAAGCCAAGTCGGTGGCGTGAACAACAACGTTGACTCATTCCTCTCTCGTAGGCTGGATACCACAGTGTTGATTCCAAGCGGAAATACGTTGGTGATGGGTGGACTCATCCAAGACCAAACCATTAGCGGCAACACCAAGGTTCCCATTCTCGGCGACATACCCTTCCTCGGCATCCTGTTCCGCCGAGACAGCAAGGAGTTGAATCGTCAAAACCTGACTATCTTCATCACGCCAACGATTGTTCAAGACAAAGACTTCCAACCGACGCAAACGGACTATTTGCAACAGACCGGGAGCGAGGAAGTCAAAGAAGGCTGGACTGCTTGGGACAGCGGCAAGCCGCTCGACTGGAGCAAATTCAACGAAGGCGGCACGAAACAAGACTGATCGGATTTAACAGTTCGTCATACATCAACACCGGCCTCCCTGAGGCCGGTGTTTTTTTGTTTTAGAGTGCGCCCGTCCTCGGGCGCAGCGACGTGGCAATGTGGGAGCTGCCGAATATTTGTTGTCGAGCGTGGCTGTGGCCGGGGCGGCCACGCTCCGCATTTTGAAGAAACTCCTTACACCACACCCGCCAGCCGCTTCAGATAATCGAACGCAAATATCCCGCTATTATGCCCGTCCGCCCAAAACAACTGCACAGCATAGCCGCCCACCGGAACAAACCGCCTCAATTCAAATGCCGCCGCCGCCAACACCTTGTCGGGGTTCTTGTAAACGTTCCCCAAAATATCCACTTCCCCAGAACATCCGGCGCATGGACACGCCCGCCGTAATTTCTCCAATGGGAAAAAATCCTCGCTGCCATCCGCCCAACGAATCGCCAGTTCACTGCCAATGTGTTGAATGTCCAACGCTCGCATAAGGACATGGTAGCCATTTGCCGCACGCGACTCCAACAGCGAAACCGGCAAACATTACGTCGCACCTGATCAGACAAAAGAAACTTTCTAGCATCCCGGTTTTTGTATTCAATCAACACGGACATGAGTCAGGCCCATTCTCTCACAACGACCGCGTTTGAATTGCCGGGGTTTCGCATCACGAAATCCCATGGTGTCGTACGCGGCATCGTGGTGCGTTCGCGTTCAGTCATCGGCAACATCGGCGCAAGCATCCAGAGTTTGTTCGGCGGGAACATCACGCTATACACGGAGTTGTGCGAACGCGCGCGGGAGGATGCCTTCAATCAGATGCTCTCGGACGCGGGTAAGGCAGGCGCGAACGCTGTCATCGGCATCCGTTACGACGCCACGGAGATCGGCAACGGCATCACCGAGGTGATCTGTTACGGCACGGCGGTGTCGGTGGAGCAGTTGAGTGGATAGATTTAAGTTGATGGTTGATGGCGGGACAAAAGACGGTGCGGATGTGGATTTCTAAGAAACAACCCAGTGGCGGCAATGCACAGCCGTCACTGGGTCGTGAGGAACCGAGGTGAAAAACCTCGCCCAGAAGCAGTGCCTCTGGTGCGGGTTTGAGACTATATGACCAGCAAACGAAGTCAATGTCGGGGTTCGGTGGCGAAGGATGTGGCTGGGCGTGTCCAAGTGGCGTCACCGGAGCGCGGCTGTGTCGTCCTCGACCAGCCGCAGCGGATAGAAAGGAAAGCAGCTCCGATGTTATTCCATGCGTCACTCTGTACGAAGTTGCTGCGGCTGGTCTTCGACA
>JANPGI010000596.1:0-7035 GCA_031423875.1 Verrucomicrobiota bacterium
GAGCTGAACCACCTTTGGCAAATGCCTTCACCTGTTCGACCGTCGCCATCGTCGTATCGCCGGGGAACGTGGTGAGCAAGGCGCCGTGTGCCCAGCCGAGGCTCACAGATTCCTGTTCGCTCGCACCGCTCAACAGACCGTAGAAGAATCCCGCCGCGTAACCATCGCCGCCGCCAACGCGATCCACCACGTCCAGTTCGCACATCGGAGATTGATACGTCTTGCCGTTGATCCACGCGACCGCACCCCAGGTGTGGCGGTTCGTGGAATGAACTTCGCGCAACGTCGTTGCGACGGCTTTGACGTTCGGGAATTTCTTCGTGGCCTTCTCGATGACGGCGTAGAATGCAGATGGGTCGAGCTTCCCTTTGCTCTCCACGTCCTGGCCTTCGATGCCGAGACCTTTCTGCAAATCTTCCTCGTTGCCGACGAGCACGTCCACGTTTTCAACGATACGGGCCAGCACCTTCACGGCTTTGTCCTGGCCGCCCCAGATGTCCCAGAGCTTCTGGCGATAATTGAGATCGAACGACGTCACCGCTCCAGCAGCCTTGGCGGCTTTCATCGCTTCGATGATGACTTCGCCGGTGGTTTCAGAGAGCGCGGCGAAAATTCCGCCGCTATGAAACCAACGCACGCCCGCGCCAAAAATTTCCTGCCAGTTGAAATCGCCGGGCTTGATCTGACCAGCGGCTTCGTTGCTGCGGTTGTAGAACACCACCGGAGCGCGCACGCCTTGGCCGCGATCAGAATAAACCGTGGCCATGTTCGGGCCGCGCACGCCGTCGTGTTTGAATTTCTTGTAGAATGATTTCACACCCATCGCGCGGACGCGTTCGGCAATAAGATCACCGATGGGATAATCCACCATCGCACTCGCGATGCCGGTGTTGAGCCGGAAGCAATCGGAGAGATTGGCGGACACGTTGAATTCACCGCCGCTGACGTGGATGTCGCAATGCGTCGCCTTGCGGAACGGGATAATGCCCGGGTCAAGGCGGTTGACGAGTGCGCCGAGGGACAGGAAGTCCAAGGCGCCGGTTTTAGGAATGTTCAGAGCAGAGTTCATGTTCAGTTCAATTTAGGAATGGAGAATAAAACAAAACGGATTTACGAAATCAGTTCATTGCGTTGGATGCTGACGGGACGCTCAGATGACGATCTTCTTAAACTTCGGCACGAGCAGATGCATGATCGTCCACGCAATAATGTAAGCCACGCCGCAGATCACGAACATGATGCCGTAGCCGACTTCGATCTTGTCCAGTGCTTGATAATGCTTGAACAAAAGTCCCGCCGCGCGCGCCACCACGATGCCGCCGACCGCGCCCGCCATGCCGCCGATGCCGGTGACTGAGGCAATGACCTTCTTGGGAAACATGTCGGAGTCGGTCGTGAAGATGTTGGCCGACCATGCCTGATGAGCGGCGCAGGCGATGGCGATGGTTGCCACCGCGTACCAAGTGTTGATGGCACCGAGTCGCGACGCGAGCAGCACGGTCAGCGGAAACAATGCAAAGAGGAACATCGCCAGCTTGCGGGCTTTGTTGGCGTCCATGCCGCCGTTGATGAATTTCTTGGGCAACCAACCGCCGAAGATCGAACCCACAGTAGAGACTGTATAGACGACGGCGACTGCGAATGGCCAACTGATGACGCCGGGGATGTCGGACTCGGCTCCGGTGTAACCAGAATTTGCCGCCATGAATTCTTTGACCTTGCGGGCGTTTTCGCCGGCGAGGAACGCAGGCAGCCAGAAGAGGAAAAACCACCAGACCGGGTCGGTCATGAATTTGCCGACGACGAATGCCCATGTCTGCCGGAACGTGAGCAGCTTGAACCATGAAACTTTTGACTGTCCCGCCTCGGTTTTCTCAGCTTCCTGTTCGTCAACGTCGCTGTGGATGTAATCATATTCTGCCTGCGAAAGTTTTCCGCTCTGAAGTTTCGCAGCGGGCGAAGCATAGAGGCGATACCAGAAGGCGAGCCAGGTGAAGCCGACGACGCCGGTGAGAATGAACGCCCATTCCCAGCCCATCGCCTTCGCGATTTGGGGCACGCACAGCGGAGCGACGATGGCGCCGACGTTTGCGCCGGAATTGTAAAGTCCCGTGGCAAACGCGCGTTCCTTTTTCGGAAACCACTCCGCGATGGTTTTGTTGGCTGCCGGGAAATTACCTGCTTCAGTGACACCGAGCGCAGCGCGCCAGAATCCAAAGCTCCAAGTATGATGACCAAACGCGTGTCCGATGGCCGCAATGCTCCATCCGATGAGCGACCAAGCGTAGCCGGACTTCGTGCCCACCTTGTCAATGATCTTGCCCGCCGCCAACATGCCCAGCGCGTAAGCGATCTGGAAACAGATCACCACGGTCGAATAATTCAGCTCCTGATCCGCCTTGTCTGCACCAAATACTCCAGCAGCCGAGAGCACAGGCTTGAGCAGCCCGAGTACGTTTCGATCCAGATAATTGATCGTCGTGGCAGCAAACACCAAGGCACATATCGTCCAGCGATGGCGACCGATCTGTTCGTTCACGGAATTGAAGCTCATGGTGGTTGTGGTTTTTAGCTTAGGAAGATTTGTTTGATGTGACGATCAAACAAATTGCCCGTCACTTTTTTGGCGACGATGGCTTGGTTGGCGCGGATCAGGTCGAGGTAACGCGCACCTTTCTTCGCTGCGATCTTGAAACCGACATGCAGCAACTGGCGCAGGTGCGGGTTGAACTCTTTGCACGATTGCTCGTGTTGCAACGCGTTGACGTATTGCTCAGAAGTCCATTTGGAAACAACCGCACTCGTCGGTAGTTTGGCGCGATCAATATCAATCACCGTGGCGTACGGGGCGCAAAGTTCGTCAATGTGCTCAAGCGCGGCGGCGTAAATGTCCTTCGCCAGAATCAAACCTTCCCCGCCCGCTTCGGCGAGACCGATGACTTCTTCGAGCCACGTCGTGCCCGCAGTCTTGAGATGCAAACCCGCGCCGTGCTTCTTGACCGCGCGACGGATGGCCGGATAGATCGAGAACTTGTCGCTGCCGGAGTGGACACTAAGTTTGAGATTATCCGGCAACCCATACTTCTGGATGGCGAACTTGATGACGCAGAGGTCGTCGTTAAATTCCTTCTCGAACTGCGCCACGTCGCCGACGTAGTCCACGCCTTTGTTGAAACGTCCGGTGAACTTTGGCGCGATGGTCTGCACGGGAATCCCATTATCTGCGATGGCCGCGAGGATGATGAGCAGTTCAATCGGCGTCTGCGGCGAGTCGGTTTCGTCCATCGAGACTTCGGGGATGAACCTGCCTGCGCCCTTGGCATTTTCGATGTGACGATAAATTGAACCTGCTTCCTGCACGGCGAAAAGGAACTTGTTTGCCACGCGCTCAACTTCTGCGCGGCTGACGTTCGCGCCGCCTTCGATGCCGGGAATTTCCACGCGACCGATGAGTTCGCTGTGCTTGTCGGCGAACGCCTTTACGTCTTCCGGCTTGGCGGCCTTGCCGATGGAATCGGCGACATCAATCGTGTAAAAGTCCGAAGCGGAGAGAAAACGATCCACGGTTTCGAGGCGGATATGGTCGGCGTCAATGTGCCATTCCTTTTTCCAGCCGAGTTTTTTTATGGCTGTTTCGGCGGCTGCTTTTACCGACGTTGGTTCGCTGCCGATGATCATGTGTTCGCGGTTGGACTTGTTCCAAACAGGAACGACATCCGCGCCCTGCTCTGCCGCCATGATGCAGGCGGTGAGTTGCGCTTCGGCCTCCTGCGCAAATCGATCGCCCATGCCGAGGGAAAATTTTCCGATTCTCAAAGGTGAATTGCTCATTGAATTGTCCATCCATCCTAACCAACAGGCGAAAGAAAACGCCAGCAATTCATTGCACCAATTCTGCAAATGGGCGTGAGTTTTCGGAACCACTCCGACAATCAAAGGATGTTTCAAGAGCGAGATTCGTGCAAAATAATCAAGCCGAACTGCAAATACACATGGACACAAATAGCCTGCCTCAGGTTAAAATGATCCCAATGAAATCACGTCGCGGATGATCTGCGGCAAACCATTTTGACCATGAAATTCATCCACGAAGATTTCCTGCTGCACACCAAGACCGCGCGCCGGTTGTATCATCAGTTCGCCGAGGCCGAGCCGATCTTGGATTACCACAACCATCTCCCCCCGCGCGACATCGCCGAGAACCGACGTTTCCGCAATCTGTTTGAGATATGGCTGGAGGGAGATCATTACAAGTGGCGAGCCATGCGTTCCAACGGCGTGGCGGAAAAATTCTGCACAGGCAATGCCGAACCCTTCGCCAAATTTCAGGCGTGGGCGGCGACCGTGCCGCACACACTGCGCAATCCGCTCTATCACTGGACGCATCTGGAGCTGAAGCGTTATTTCGGTATTGATGAGTTGCTGGATGAATCCACTGCCGCACGCATCTGGAACAAAGCGAACGAACAACTCGCCACGCCCGCACTCACGACTCAGGGTATCTTGAAGAAGTTTCACGTCACCGCGCTTTGCACCACGGACGATCCCACGGATGATCTGCGCTATCACGAATCACTCGCCACCTCGAACTGCGCAACGAAAGTTTATCCGGCGTATCGCCCGGACAAAGCGCTCACAGTGAATCAGCCCGAAGGCTTCAACGCCTGGGTGGACAAGTTGGAGATCGCCAGCAACGTGGACATCGCCAATCTCAGCAGCTTTCTCAAGGCGTTGAAAGCGCGGCACACCTTCTTCCACGAACATGGCTGCCGCCTCTCCGATCACGGCATGAACAACTGCTCGGCGGAGTTCTGCTCGGACAAAGTCGCCGCAGGCATCTTCGCGAAGGCTCGCAAAGGCGAGGCTGCTTCACCGCTGGAACTCGCGCAATTCTCAGCCTACATGATGGTGTTCTTTGGCCACCTTGATGCCGAGCGTGGCTGGGTGAAACAACTTCACCTCGGTGCGTTGCGAAACAACAACACGCGCCTGCTCAAGCAACTTGGCCCGGACACAGGCTTCGATTCCATCGGTGACTTTCCGCAAGCGCAAGCACTCTCCGCGTATCTCAATCGGCTCGATCAAGACGACGCGCTACCCAAGACCATCATCTATAACTTGAACCCGGCGGATAACTACGCGTTCGCCTCGATGATCGGAAATTTCCAGGACGGCACTATTCCGGGCAAAGTTCAATACGGCTCCGGCTGGTGGTTTCTCGATCAGAAGGAAGGCATGGAATGGCAGATGAACGCGCTCTCCAATCTCGGCTTGCTCTCACGCTTCGTCGGCATGGTCACGGATTCGCGTTCATTCATGAGCTACACGCGCCACGAATATTTCCGTCGCGTGCTTTGCAACCTTATCGGTCGCGATGTGGAGAATGGCGAATTGCCGAGCGATGACGGACTGCTCGGCACCATGATCAGCAACATCTGCCACGCGAACGCCAAGAGTTATCTCGCGTTGCCGGATATGACCACGGCGAAGAAGGCGGGAAGAAAATCTGCGGTGTCCTGAAGATCGCATCTTCACATCTGGCTTGATTCAGCGCAAAACCTCCTAGGCTTCAGGTGGGCCGGATTCACGTCCGCTGCCACGCTCAATGCACGAAGCCCAGCCGGAATTGCTTTGGCGACATCCCGGTGGCTTGTTTGAATGCCACGCAAAAACTGTTCGCACTCTGATAGCCGCACATGCTGGCCACGACTTCGATCTTGTGATCCGCTTCAGTAAGCAGGCGCTTGGCCCTATCAATGCGGATACGCTGCAACTCAGCTCCAGGAGTGCGACCGACCGCATCCAGAAACGCTTTGTGTAATCCGCGACGCGACATCGCGGCCACGCTCACCATGTCCTTCACGCTGATGGGTTCGTGCGCGTGTTCCCAGATGAAGCGGAGACTGTTGGCCACGCCCTTGTGGTTCACCGCGAGCAGATCGCTGCTCTTGCGTGTGACGATGTTGGCCGCAGGTACGCGGATGGGTGAACTGGAAACCTTCTTCCCACGCATCAAACTATCGAGCAGCTCCGCACCCCGGTATCCGAGCGTTTCAAGATTGGTATCCACACTGGAGATAGGTGTGTGCATGGCGTCCGGTGCGAGCAGATAATTTTCCGCGCCGATGATCGCCACCGCCTCCGGCACGGCCAACCCTGCGGCCTCGCACGAATCTAGGACATCCTGCGCCTGCTCATCGTTGGCGGCAAAGACCGCGAGCGGCTTGGGCAACTTCTTGAGTTGAGCGGTAAGCCACTGACGTTTGTATTTCCATTGATCGCGCCCGACCCGATATTCCGGCGCACGAAACCACGGAAGCCAGATACAGTCGTGCCCGACGCGCTTGAGAGCCTCCACGAAACCCTGCCCACGCTCCGCATAAGACCAGTTATCTGAATCGCTGTAATAGGCGAAGTTTCTGAAACCGCGAGACAAGAAATGCTCCGCCACCATGCTCGCTGCGTGGAAGTGATCTTCAAGCACACGAGGGAATTTCAAGTGCGGACGACGGAAGCTAAAATCCACGGTGGGCTTCCTTGCCTGCTTCACGAACTCTGCCAGATCATCGCCCTCGCCGAGCCATGCCAGAATGCCATCGCCATCCCATCCCCACGGGATGACCTTCTCGCGGGCGAGATTGGCCGAGAGATGCCATCCGTGTTCCTGGGCGAACTTCTCGATGCCGCGATGCAGCCGGTAATCATACCAACCAAGTGCGATGAGAACGCGTTTTTGTTTTTGAGCCATAACGAAGCGGTGTTTGTCGTCGAGGCCAGCCTAATCAGTCCCGCGAAACTTTCCAACGTGAAAGCGCAGTTAAAACAAATGACAAGCGGTATCGTGCATTAATTTCAATTGCAAATGCAACAATTGGGACTGTGCGGGAAGGATTCAAATGTTAGCTTATTACGAGAAAGCCGATCCAAACATAGCCAGCAACCATCGCCATATTATACATGAGAAAAAACTCTGACGTTTATTTCGCTAACCGCCCTGAGACAACGGTCGCCACCCGGCAGCAAGGCTTCACGCTG
>JANPGI010000597.1:0-2029 GCA_031423875.1 Verrucomicrobiota bacterium
TCGCTCGCGCGCAACGCATCACGTCCGCGCAACCGCTCCAATGCCCCGGCGCAGTGGTCGGCCAGATCTTGTAACGCGTCGAGATCAGCCTGTGTGTAGGCGTTCAGTTTGTAGCTTTGGATGGAGAGAGCACCGACGACCTTCCGGCCTTCCATCACGGGTACGAACATGATGGAGGCCGAGGGGCGATTTAAGTCCCTGAACGGCATGACCTTGTTCACCTCAGCCATCGGGTTCTCCCGCAAGATCAGCATCGGGCCGTCTTGCATCACCCGCCGCATCCGGGGCGAGGGGGGCTCACCTGAATAGGCGGGTGATACATCCTGCCGCTTCCCATCAACGACATCCATCGTCAGGAGTGAATGACAAAGGTCAGTCTGGGCATCATACAAATCCAGCTTGCACGCATCCCAACCGAAGAGTTCGTCGGCAAGATTCGCGATGATGCGGGCGGCTGTCTCAGCGTCCGGCGCGGCATTCAACCGCCGTCCCAAGGTGGCAAAAGCCGAGAGCCGCTGCTCCGCCTGTTTGCGCTCCGTGATGTCACGAGTGATACCGAGGGCTGCGATCACTTTGCCTGTCGCATCGCGAAGCGGACTGGCGTGTGTCTCTAGCAAGCGGCGCCCTCCCTTCAACCCGATGATCTCAAATTCGAGCGTTCGTGATTTTCCGGCCATCACTGATTCAGTCAGTTCGCGAAACGCGTCACGGTGTTCCGCGACGATTATCGGATAGACACAGTGACTCTGCACCTGCGCGAGCGAATCCGCCTCGATCATCCGCAAACCGGCGGTGTTCATGTCCAGCAGCGATCCATCCGCCGCGAGCAGCTTCACGCACTCCGGCTCGTTCTCGATGATGGCGCGGAGATGGGCTTCACGGCTGGCCAAAGCCTGATTGGCTTGTTCCAGTTGACCAGCCTTCTCCTTCAACGACTGGAGCAGCCGCTCGTTGTGTCCTTTGAGCAACAACTTCTCCTCCGCCTGCTGTCGCCCTCTGATTTCACGCCGCAACCTGACGAAGGAAATGATCAACAAGGTCACAGACAAACAACCCGCCCACGAGGATAAGAGCAATGCCTTATGACTGTTTGTCTCGGACTCGAGTGTCCGCTGTTGCAGAATGTTTTCGATCTCCTTTCCCTGTTCATCCAGCAGCAGGTGGATGTCATCCGTGATTCTTTTTCCATCCCCTGTTTGAACCAGTTGTTGAGCGGCGGTGAATCCCTGCTCCCGCCGCACGGCGATGGTCTGTGCCAGTTCCGTCAGTTTGTTGGTGATGAGCGGGCTGAGCCGTTGGATGTCCAGCGTCGTGCTGCGATACGGATGGCCCAATTCACTGATGCGGTTCAAGCGCGTCGGAATGGAATCGCGCGCGGCAAGGTAGGGCGAAAGGTATTGCTCATCCCCGGTCAGCAGATAACCGCGTTGCCCGGTCTCGGCATTCTGAAGATCGGACAGCAAGCCACGCATCTCCAATATAAGCATCCGGACCTGGGTGCGTTCCCGGGACATCCTTTGATAGCTCAACGTGCTGCGGGTGATGATTGCGCCGATGCCGAGCAATAACAGCATCGCGACTACGAACACCAGGGTGACGCCACGGACGGCGCGTGTCGCGGCTGTGATGTTCTCATCCCTGTTCGCTCTCATGGCTTGATCGGTTAAAGTTTCTTTTTGAACGATGAAAATGAGGTTGAACCCTTGGCCGGATGTTTCAAGACGTTTTTTGTCATCCACCCAAGTGCAGTTGGATGAATGCTGCTGAAGTGCAACGTTGGAATTTCCGCTTGCGCAACCAGACCCTGTGGTGACAATCCAGACCGCATGTTTTCACACGTTGTCATCTTCTGGACGGATCCGGCGCAACCCAATGCGGCGGATGAATTGATCGCTGGCGCCAACCAATATCTCAAGCCCATCCCCGGCGTGTTGAGTTTCCACATCGGCAAAATGGTCGGCAGCCATCGCCCCGTGGTGGATCAAACTTACCAAGTCGCGCTGAATCTCGTGTTCCCCACCAAGCAGGC